>JBEHYF010000168.1:0-11743 GCA_048498315.1 Actinomycetota bacterium | reverse complement strand
TCTCCGGTAGCCTCCTGCCATGGACGTAAACGGAGTGGCCGCCCTTGTCACGGGCGGTGCAAGCGGGCTGGGAGAGGCGACCGCGCGGGATCTCGCCGCACACGGCGCCAAGGTGGTCATCGCCGACCTCAACGAGGACCGCGGCAAGACCATCGCCGACGAGATCGGCGGGGTCTTCGTCAAGGTGGACGTCTCCGACGAGAACCAGGTGCAGGCCGCCGTCGACGCCGCCGTCGCGACCGGCGCGCCGTTGCGGGTCGTCGTCAACAGCGCCGGCATCGGCTGGGCGTCGCGCACCGTCGGCCGCGACGGCTCCCCGCACGACCTCGCCACGTACAAGAAGGTCATCGACGTCAACCTGATCGGCACCTTCAACGGCATGCGCCAGGGTGCCGCGGCGATCGCCAAGACCGAGCCGGTCGACGAGTACGGCACGCGCGGCGTCGTCATCAACACCGCGTCGGTCGCCGCCCTCGAAGGGCAGACCGGCCAGGTGGCCTACTCGGCGTCGAAGGGCGGCATCGTCGGCATGACCGTGCCGGCCGCGCGCGACCTGTCCGTGATCGGCGTGCGCGTCAACACCATCTGCCCCGGCATCATCGACACGCCGATCTACGGCACCGGCGAGCAGGCCGAGGAGTTCAAGAAGAGGCTGGTCGCGCCCGTCGTGTTCCCCAAGCGCATGGGCCGCGCCGACGAGTTCGCCCACCTGGTGCGCTCGCTGATCGAGAACGACTACATCAACGCCGAGACCATCCGGTTCGACGGTGGTATCCGCTTCCAGCCCAAGTGAGGTCGTGGCCATGTCGGATGCGGTTCTGACCGAGGTCGAGGACGGCGTCGCAGTCATCACCATCAACCGTCCGGAGGCCAGGAACGCGGTCAACGGCGCGGTCGCCCGCGGCATCGCGGCCGCGCTGGACGAGTTCGACGCCCGCAAGGACGTCGCCGCGTACGTCCTGACCGGCGCCGGCGGCACCTTCAGCGCCGGCATGGACCTCAAGGGCTTCCTCAGCGGTGACAACCCCATCACCGAGGGGCGCGGCTTCGCCGGCATCACGCAGCGCCCGCCGGCCAAGCCGATCATCGCGGCCGTCGAGGGCTACGCCCTGGCCGGCGGCTTCGAGATCGCGCTGTCCTGCGACATGATCGTCGCCTCGTCCGAAGCGAAGTTCGGCCTGCCCGAGGTCAAGCGCGGCCTCGTCGCGGGTGCGGGCGGCCTGCTGCGCCTGCCGGTGCGCATCCCGTACCACGTGGCGATGGAGATCGCGCTGACCGGCGACCACTACCCGGCGGCGCGGCTCGCCGAGGTCGGCCTGGTCAACCAGGTCACCGAGCCGGGCCGGGCACTCGCCGCGGCCAAGGAGCTGGCCGCCCGCATCGCGGCCAACGCGCCGCTGGCGCTCGCCGCCACCAAGCGGGTCATCGTCGAGTCCCGCGACTGGCCGAGCGACCAGCAGTTCGCCAAGCAGGGCGAGATCATCGGCCCGGTGTTCGGGTCGAAGGACGCGATGGAGGGCGCCGCCGCCTTCGCCGAGAAGCGAAAGCAGGGGTGGAAGGGCGAGTAGCCGGATAGAGGGCGCGGGCCCGGCATCCGGGACCCGCGCCCGCGTCAGGCCGTCTCGACGACCCGGCGCTCCGGCGGCGCGCTCGCCGAACGGCGGCGCAGGTCGCGCAGGTAGTAGTCGCGGGGGAGGGTGCGCAGGCGCAGCGGCAGCCGCGGGTACACCAGGCGCAGGGTGCGCATCAGCAGGCGGAAGCGGGCCCGCCGGGCGGCGTCCCACCGCCAGCCGTACTGTCGGCGGATCGGCTCGGGCATCAGCCCCACGGTGATCAGCCGGATCACGGCCAGGCCCGGCTCGTTCAGCACGCCGCCGGGCAGCCTCGGGTGCAGCACCTGATCGGCGATGACCCGTGACGCGTCGCTGATGCGCAGCGTGGCGAGCATGTCCGCGTAGTATGCGCGGAAGTCGGCGTACGCCGCCGGCATCATCTCGTACGGGCAGCCCAGGATGGTCGCGAAGACCTTGGACTGCTCGTAGTAGGTCTCCAGTTCATCGGGCGCCAGCTCGCCGAAGATCAGCCGGTACATGTGCACGGCCGTGGCGAACAGGGTCGCGGCCACCCACACCTGGAGCTCGGGGTCGTTGGCCTGGTAGCCCGGCCCGGTGACGCCGTCGTGCATCCGTCGCACGACGGCGCTGATCCGCTCCGCCTCCGCGCGGGTGCCGAACTCGACCGCGTACACCCACTGCATCGTGCCCCGGAGCCGGCCGAGCGGATCCTCGGCGGTGTAGCTGTGGTCGTACACGCCCTGCGCGATCTCCGGGTGCGCGGTCTGCAGCAGCGACGCCGCGCCGCCCGCGGCGATCAGGATGCCCTCCCGGCCGACCCGCCGGATCACGTCGCCGTCCTGGAACAATCCGTCCGACATGCGCCCAGTGTAAGTGTTTACTTGCATCGCTGCGAGGGATGTGTGACCGACGCAACGTCGCCCTGACGTACCCCACGCCCCGCCCGGCGAGGGCCGAAGGATGCCCGTCGAAAATCGAGGCGACATGATCCGCGTCGGGTGGGGATAATCGGCACCATGTCCGATCCGGTGCGCGTCCGCGGCTCGGTCGTCATCCCCGACGGCGAGCTCCGCTGGCGTTTCTCCCGCTCGTCGGGACCGGGCGGCCAGCACGTCAACACCAGCGACACCGCCGCCGAGCTGTCCTTCGACCTGGCCGGCAGCGACGCGCTGCCCCGGCCGTACAAGGACCGCGCCCTGCAACGGCTCGCGGGGCGCCTCGTGAACGGCGTCATCACCATCCGCGCCGAGGAGTTCCGCTCCCAGTTGCGCAACCGCGAGGCCGCGAAGGAACGGCTCGCCGCCCTGCTCGCCGAGGCGACCGCCCCGCCGCCCAAACCGCGCCGCCCCACCAAGCCCAGCAAGCGCGCCAAGCAGCGCCGCCTGGAGAACAAGCGCCGCCGCGGCGAGGTCAAGCGCGGCCGCTCCGGTCGCTTCGGCTACGGCGAGTGAGTCCGCAGCCGAAGAGTGGTTCACCGGCTGCAGAGCTCGATACGAGCGAGCGCCCCGGTCTCCAGCGCGGCCCAGATCGCGCCGTCCGGTCCAGCCACGAGCCCGTGCGGTTCTGAGCCTGGCGTCGGCAGCTCATGCTCGGTGATCGAACCCGATGCGTCGATCCGTCCGATCCGGTTGCCGCCCCACTCGGTGAACCAGCACGCGCCGTCAGGCGCGGCCGTGATGGCGTGCGGGCGTGCCGTCCGGTCCGGCAGCGGGTACTCCTCGATCACCCCGTCCACCCCGATCCGGCCGATCTGCCCGGCGCCGATCTCTACGAACCACAGCGCCCCGTCCGGCCCGGCCGTGATCCCGACGGGCGCTGATCCCTGGGTCGGCAGCGAATGGACGATGATCGCGCCATCGGCGGCGCTGACACGGCCGATCGCGTCCAGCTGGTTCATCGTGAACCAGAGGCCGGAATCGGGAGCGGCCACGATCGCGGAAGGGAAGGCGCCTTTACCGGGCAGCCGGTATTCGGTGACCTCGCCGGAGGTGGCGATGCGGCCGATGCGGTCGGCGGCGGTCTCGGTGAACCACAGCGCCCCGTCCGGACCCGTCGCGATGCCGAACGGCCCGGCCTTGGCAGTGGGGAGGTCGAAGTGGGTCACCTCGCCACGCACGGTGATGCGCCCGATCCGGTGTCCCTGGTATTCGGTGAACCACAGCGCGCCGTCGGGCCCGGCCGCGATGACCGTGGGACCGCAGGACGACGGTTCCAGCCCGTACGAGCGCAGCTCGCCACCGGGCATCAGCCGGCCGACCCGACCGGCGTGCACCATCGTGAACCACAAGGCGCCGTCGGGCCCGGTCGTGACGGCGTAGGGACCGGACTCCGCATCGCAAACCTTGATCTCCTCGACGTGCAACGTCACTTCTCCCCCGAATCCGTCCGTTGTCGATCTCAATCGTGGCGCCGGTGAACCGTGCCCGCAGGCCTCGATCATGGGTCACCAGGACCAGCGCACCCGGGTAGTCGGCAAGGGCCGCTTCGAACTCGGTGACGAGCGCGACCGACACGTGGCTGGTCGGCTCGTCGAGCAGCATCAGGTCCGGAGGTTCGCCGGTCAGAAGCCGGGCGAGCGCGAGCCGCCGTCGCTGGCCGGTGGAGAGCGTCCCGACCGGAACGTCCAACTGCTCCGGCCGGAAGAGCCCGAGCGCGAGCAGCCGTGCCCGATGCTCGTCCTCGTATCCGGAACGCCCAGCGGCGAAGGCGGCGAGCACGGTGCGCTCAGGGTGGATTGGCGGCACCTCCTGTGGCAGGTAGGCGATCCGGCCGCGGCTGCGGACGGTTCCCTCGTCGGGCACGAGCTCCCCGGCCAGCACCCGCAGGAGGGTCGACTTCCCGGCACCGTTCGGCCCGTGGACGAGCAGCCTCTGCCCCGTCTCGATCTGGAACCTGTCGATGGCGAGCCGGTCGCCCACCCGGACGCCCTGAAGCTCGGCCACGACTCCCTGCGTCGCACCACCGGCGAACTCGACGCCGAACCGCAGCGGTTCCGGCGGCCGGGGAACCGGATCGTCTCGCAGCCGTCGCAGCCGCTCCTCGGCTTGCCGGATCCGGCCTGCGATCGAGCCTTGCACTCGGCCGGCGTGCCGGTCGTAGGCCATCTTGTTGTGGTCCTTCATCGCCCGGCCGGGTGCTACCCGGCGCGCGGTGGTCGTGACGGCCTTCTCGAGCCGCTCGACCTCCTCGCACCAGGCCTCGTACGCCTGCTCCCACCGCCGCCGGGCGGCCGCGCGTTCGGCCAGGAAGCCGTGGTAGCCGCCGCCATACCTGGTCACCGCGCCGTCCGCCACCTCGACGATCGCGGTGGCGACCCGCTCGAGAAACAGCCGGTCGTGCGAGACCACGACCAGGATTCCGCGATGCTCTTGGAGCCGGTCCTCAAGCCAGGTCGAGGAGGCATCGTCGAGGTGATTGGTGGGTTCGTCGAGGAGCATGACCTCGGGTGCGGCCGCCAGCAGGCACGCCAGCCCAAGCCGGGCCTCCTCGCCGCCGGAAAGCCCGCTCAGCGGACGCGTCGCTTCGATGTGGCCTACGCCGAGGGCCTGCAATGCCTTCTTGACCCGGGCGCCGGCCTCATAGCCGCCACGCAGCTCGTAGGCGCTGAGCAGGTCGCCGTACTCGGCCAGCCGGTCCCCGGTGAGGTCGGCTTCGAGCTCGCGCATCCTGCGCTCCATTTCGCGGAAGTCGGCCAGCGCGGCGTCGACGGCCTCGCCGACCGTGCTTCCTGGCGGCAGCCCGAGAGTCTGGCCGAGATGGCCGATGCCATGGTCGGCGGTGACCGTGATCGTGCCGTCGTCCGGCGCCGCCAGGCCGGCGATCAGCCGCAGCAGGGTGGACTTGCCGGAACCGTTCTCGCCGACGAGCCCGACGCGCTCACCTGGCCGGACGGTCAGCGAGACATGATCGAGGACGACCCGGCCTGGATAGGACTTGGTGACTCCCCGCAGGGTGAGCTGAGCAGACAAGACGAGCCTCCGATGCACGAGCGGTTGTTGGCGGTGCTCGGCACTCGGCCCACGGCTGCTGCCCTCCAGAGGTCGATGTTAATGCAGCTTTGTCGCGTTAGGATCAATATGGATCACCCGAGCCGCTGACACAAGTGAGTCGACCTTGCCCAGCCCAGGAACCGTCCGGCCCGGTGGGCGTACAGCTCGCACCCGAGAAGCCGTACGCGCCGCCACTCTTGCCGAGCTGGCCGAGAAGGGCTTCGACGGACTGACCGTCGAAGGGGTCGCGGCACGATCGGGCGTGCACAAGACGACGATCTACCGGCGCTGGAGAAACCGGGCGGGGCTGGCCGCCGACGCGCTCGACCTCGCCGGCGGCGAGCCCTGGCCGGTCCCCGACACCGGTACGCTCTCCGCCGACCTGCGCGAGCTGGCGCGGCTGGTGGCGACCGCGTTCGCCGATCCGGAACTGGGCCCGGTATCGCGCGCCTTCATCTCGGCGGCGATCCAGGAACCCACCGCGGCCCAAGCCCTGCACGCTTTCTTCACCGCACGCCACCAACAAGCCTCGGTCGTGGTCGTGCGCGCGATCGAGCGTGGCGAGCTGCCCTCGTGCACGGACGCGGTGGAAGTCGTGCGGACGGCGGTGGCACCGATCTACTACCGCCTCTTCATCTCCGGCGAGCCGGTCGACCTCGACATCGCGGACCGTTCCGCCGCCGCCGCTCACGCAGCCGCTGTCTCGGGCGTATTCCGGCGCCGTTGACATCCCCAGCGGCGGCCGGCGCGCTGCGCCGCCTGGGCACGCCGTGACCACCAACGCCGGAGCACCTCGTCGGCGTCCGGCTTGCATGTGATCACCTCCGAGAGCATCCCGGCACCGGGCGCCCCGACGCGTACGCGCGTCGGGTTCACGCTCTCGGCGACGAGCCCGAGACGAGCACACGCCTTCTTGAGCTGATCACACAGCGTGTGGAAATCCTCTTTCGCCGGCCTTTCTGACATCGGCTTCCTCTCGCGTTGTCGAACAATTCCCTACACAGCGTGACCGCTGGAACGTACGCTTTGCAGGGGCTCGGGCCGCGATTCGAATCGCCGGAACGGCGGTCCGCCGCACTGGAACGAACTGGAGCCGGACAACGAGGGCCGCATATGGACGAACGCTTCACGCCTCAGGCCATCTGGGGACGCGAACTCCGCTTCTACCGGGAACGCGCCGGCCTCACCCAGACCGAGTTAGCGCAACGGATCAAGTACTCCGACTCGCTGATCAGCAGCATCGAGACCGGCCAGGCGCCGGCGACCGAGGATTTCGCGAAGGCCGCCGACCGGGAACTGGACACCGACGGCGCCCTGTCCCGCCTTCTCGACTGGCGCAAGGCCGCCCCGCCCTATCCCTCGTGGTTCGTCGACTGGATCCCCGCGGAAGAAAAGGCCGTCCTCCTTCGCTCGTTCGAGGTTGCCTTGATCCCGGGCCTTCTTCAGACATCCGACTATGCACGTGCGCTGCTGTACGGCGTCGAGAAGGACGTCGAAGCTCGCATCGCACGGCAAGCGATCCTCGCCAGGAAGGACGCTCCGCCCGTCCGCCTTTTCTGTGTGCTCGACGAGGCGGCGCTCCATCGCGACGTCGGCGCCCGCGCCGACCGGCCTGGTCGTGATGTGCAGGTCGGCGGCCCGGCAGGCCCGCACGGCCCGCGCCGTAGTGGAGCCGGGCGGCGCCGGCGACGGCGCCGGGGTCGGCGTGGAGGCCGGGCCGGGGGACGACGTGGCCGGTGCCGAGGCGGTCGGCGAGGAGGCGGACGGCTGGGTGGACGAGTTGGAGCGCAGCGCCGAGTCGTGGCCGCATGAGGCCAGCGCCGGCACGGCGAGGATTGTCACCCCGGCCACCGCGGCGAGTCGGATCGGCCCTTTGCGATCTGTAAAGTGCTCCATGACCGTTCCGATGCCCGAATCACGGCCGAAGTTCACATCTTGGGACGTTCGCCGCCAGTGGCGACGATGGCCTTCCTTGATCGCGCCTTGTCCCGGCAGGTGAGGTCCTGACCGGCCGGCGACGCCGGGCCGCGCGCGTCGTCTACGGGCACCCGGGCAGGGACGCCGATCTCCCGCGGGCGTCTCGTCAGATGGCCGGGCGACGGCCGGCCCGCCGATGGGATCGTTCCGGAGCGGCCGGATCAGCTCCAGTCGGCGGCGCGGATGGCGCGGAGCGCGGCCTTGCGGGTGTCGCCCTTCAGGGTGTCGACGTACAGGCGGCCCTCAAGGTGCCCCGCCTCGTGCTGAAGGCAGCGCGCGAAGTAGCCGGTGCCCTCGACGCGCAGCGGCCTGCCCGTCATGTCGACGCCCTCGACCACCGCGTGCGCGTGGCGCGGCGTCGCGAAGCGCAGGCCGGGCACCGACAGGCAGCCTTCCTCGTCCTCGGCGATGTCGCCGTCGGCGGCGACCAGCACCGGGTTGACGACGTGGCCGACGTGGTTGCGGCCCTGGTCGTCGTCGCAGTCGTAGACGAACACCCGCAGCCCGACGCCGATCTGGTTGGCGGCCAGACCGGCGCCGTCCGCGGCGTACATCGAGGCGAACATGTCGTCGATCAGCCGCGCGAGGTCGGTGTCGAACGCGGTCACCGGGTCGCACGGGGTGCGCAGCACCGGATCGCCCATGTAACGGATCGGGTGGACGGTCCCCGCACCGCCGCGCCCTCGTCGTCCCGCTCTCACGAGACCAAGACTCTAGACAATCGCCTCGGTGGTCGGTGAACTCCGCTCAGTCCGGCAGCTCCGGCAGGTCGGCGGCGGACGGCGGGAAGACCGGCGTGTCCCGCTCCTGCGGCCGCGGCTCCGCCTGCTGCGGTATCTGCGCCGCCGGCATCTGGTGGTGATGGTGCTGCGCCGGGACGTGTGCCTGGACGGGTGCGGGCGGCTGCGGTTGCGGCTGCGGCGGCGCCTGGTGGTGCCGGCCCGTCGCCTGCTGCTGCGGCTGCTTGGGTTGCGCGGGCTGCGGCTTCGGCTCGCCGGCGGCGACCGCGTCGGCGACCATCTGCTCCAGCGGACCGGCCTTCTCCTCCTTCTCCAGGAGGGAGACGAGCGTCTCGGTGATCTCGCCGAGCCGCCCGAGCGCCTGGGAGTGCTGCTGGGTGAGCTGGGTCAGCCGCTCGGTCGCGCCCTCGTTGATGACGGACGCGCGCCGCTCGGCGGTCGACAGCGTGCGGTCGGCCTCGTTGCGGGCCTCGGTGACCAGCTTCTCGGCCTCGGCCTTGGCCGCCGACAAGATACGGTCGGACTCCTTCTGCGAGGCCGACAGCAGATGGCTGGCGTTCTCCTGCGCCTGGGCGATCGTGCGCTCGGACTTGCCGTGCGCCTCGTCGATCACGCGCTTGGCCTCGCGCTCGGCGTCTTGGCGGATCTGGTTGCCCTTGCGGTCGGCCTCGGCCAGCTTGGCCTGCGCCTCCTCCTCGGCGAGGTTGATGATCTGGCGGAGCCGCTCGCTGATGTCGTCGCCGGTGGGGCGGCGGGCATCGCGGACCTCCGACATCTCGCGCCGGGTCCGCTCGACCTCGTCGAGGGCGCGCGACAGCCGTGCTTCGAGCTCACGGATCTGGTTTCTCGTACGGGCGATGTACTCGTCGACCTGACGGCGGTTGTAGCCGCGCATGACGATCTCGAACGTCTCCTCGCGGAGGAGGTTCGGCAGGATTTCGGCTTCGTTGCTCATTGCCCTAAGGGGGTCGAAGGAACGTCTGGGACGACTCTCGGGGGTTCACTCCTCGTGCGCAAGGGGAATGCCGCTATCCGCTCGAATTCGTGACCGGTCGCCGTGCGGCGCGAGAGTCCTCGCAGGTTGGATACCGCAAAAAGCGGCTTTTGGGAAATATGACGCGCTGGTGGCGACCCATCCGGGTGCGCCGCGCGGACCGCTTCTAGACTCGACCGGCGTGAGCGACTTCTACCGCGCCGCGCTCGGCGAGCACGAGCCCGTCATCCACCCCGACGCCTGGGTCGCGCCCGGCGCCGTCATCGTCGGCCGCGTCACCCTCGGCCGGGCGGCCAACGTCTGGTACGGCTGCGTGCTGCGCGGCGAGGACGAACAGATCGTCGTCGGCGAGGAGTGCAACATCCAGGACCTGAGCTGCCTGCACGCCGACCCCGGCGAACCGGCCGTGCTGGAGGACCGGGTCAGCCTCGGCCACAAGGCCATGGTGCACGGCGCGCACGTCGAGACCGGCTCGCTCATCGGCATCGGCGCGATCGTGCTCGGCGGCGCCCGCATCGGCGCGGGCACCCTCGTCGCGGCCGGCGCGGTCGTCGGACCGGGCAAGAAGATCCCGTCCGGCGTGCTCGTCGCGGGCGTGCCGGGCAAGGTCGTCCGCGAGCTGAACGACACCGACCGGGCGGTGCTCGCCCACACCCCCGAGGTGTACCTGCACAAGGCCCGCCAGCACCGCGACGCCCGCCGCATCTGACCACCCGCCCCCCGGAGACGGGCGCGCGGGACGTACCGCCCGGTTCCGGACCGACGTCGACCTGTGATCTACACCGCCTGATCTACACGGTCTGATCTACACCGCCGTGACGGCGGGTCGCGTGCCTCTACGATTGCACGGTGGTCTGGGGGCAGGCGTACGGCGACGTTTCCGCCTCCGCCGTGCCCGATCCCTTCGCGGCGGCGGAGCACGACACCCGTGCCCTCGTCGGCGCCGCGTGGTGGCCGGCCGCGCCGCCGCTCCAGCGGCAGAACCTCATCGCCGGCCGCATGCTGGCCCTGCCCGACGGCACGTGGTGGCTGTTCGGCGCCTGGGCCCGCTGGTACCGCTGGACGCCCGGCGACGGCCAGTGGCACCTGTGCTTCCCGCCCCGCCAAACCGCCACGAGGATGTCGGCGCGCCCGCCGGCGCAGGGCATGCCGGTGCCGCAGATCCCGCCCCACCTCGTGCCCGCCGGGCCCGACTTCGCGTACCTGTCGCCGTCGCCGTGGCCGTTCGTCGACGCCGGCATCCCCGCGGAGGTCACCGCCCGCGTCCGCGCCACCGTCGAGTCCGCCGCCGCCCTCCCGGCCGCCGATTACCCGCACGGATGGGCGACGTTCCCCCCATCCGTGCCCAGCACCATCGTCGCCACCTGGGGCGTGATGCTGTGGGCGGCCGCCGCGCCGGTGTTCGACTCCCGCCTCGACGACCGCCTGCTCGGCCTGTGGGCGCCGTACCGCGCCCGGCCGCTGCCCGACATCGACGGGCCGCGCTGGCTGACGCCGCCGCCCCTGGAGGCCCTTGCCGGCCTGTACGCCGAACGGCTCCGCGCCGGCCGTGTCGACGCCGCCGTCGTGATCCTGCGCACCATGTGGGCGACGGCCGGCGCGCTGCGCGAGGACGCCCGCTTCCGCGCCCGGGCCGACGCGCTCCTCGCCGTCCTCGGCGCCACCCTCGGTAACCCGGCCGCCGACTACGGCGCCCTCCCGTACGGCGACCGCGCGCTCGTGCAGCAGTGGCTCACCCGATGCCCGCCCGCCCTCGCCCCGGCGCTGCGGGCCGAGGCCTCGCCGGGAGAGCACTTCCGGGACGCCGTCTATGACCTGGCCGCCGCACTGGCCCCGATCGCAGGCGACCCGGCCGCTCCCGACCACGTCGAGCCGCGGCTCCTCGCCGCCGCCTTCGTCGCGGCCGACCTCGCGGTCGTCCGGCGGGATGTCGCGGGCCAGGTCATCGGCTGGCTGGAGCCGGAGGCCCGCCACACCGTGCAGGCGCTGCTCGGCGGGGCCGGCCACCCGCTGCGGCGGTTCTGGCCCGAAGACCACCGGCTCCCGCGCACCCTCCGCGACCGCATCGCCGCGCTGGAACCGTCCGACCGCGGCACCCTGCTGGCCGCCATGTACGCCGCCGACCTCGCCTGGTGCCGGCTCGGCGGCGGGATCCCGGCGCGGCCCCGCGGCTTCCCCGTGCCGGTGGCGATCCTGGCGGAGATCCTCGGCGTCGGCCGGGCGACGTCAGCGGCCCCGTCCGAGCCGCTGACGCCGACACCCGGCCTGGCCTCGCTCGCCCCGCAGTACCCGGGCGACTCCGGCGGGCAGCCGGCGGTGACACCGGCCGGGCAGCAGCCGCCGACCGGCCCGCCCGGCCAGGCCCCCGCCTGGGCCGCCCCCTCGCCGCCGCTGGCCGCCGCACCCGCGCCGCCGGGTCCGCCCACGCCGCCTCCCGGCGAGGACGCGGGCGCCGGGGAGGACGCGGGC
>JBEHYF010000167.1:0-11779 GCA_048498315.1 Actinomycetota bacterium | reverse complement strand
GCGTCCAGGTTCGACAGCGGCTCGTCCATCAAGAACGCCTGCGGCTCGCGCACGATCGCCCGGCCCATCGCCACACGCTGCCGCTGACCACCGGACAGGTTGCGCGGCTTCCGGTCGAGATACTCGGTCAGGCCCAGGATCTCGGCCACCTCGTCGACCCGGCGGCGGATCTCGTCCTTGGGCACCTTGCGCAGCGTCAGGCCGAAGCCGATGTTCTGCCGGACCGACAGGTGCGGGTAGAGGGCGTAGCTCTGGAAGACCATCGCGACGTCGCGGTCACGGGCGGGCGTACGGTTCATGATCCGGTCTCCGATGCGCAGCACGCCGCCGGTGATCTCCTCCAGGCCGGCGATCATCCGCAGCGCGGTGGACTTGCCACAGCCGGAGGGGCCGACCAGCACCATGAACTCCCCGTCCGCGATGTCCAGGCTGAGGGAGTCAACGGCCTTGTTGCCGGCCGGGTAGGTCTTGTCGATGCGATCCAGCGTGATCGCGGCCATGTCGGCGTTCTCCTTCGTTCGAGCGGATCGCGGATCGAGCTCGTGAACAGGTGGTGACCCGTGACCCGGGGTGTGTCATGTCGTGGGGTGGCGGTGTACGCCTGGTACCGGGGCCGGTCCGCGGGGGCGTCGCACGTGAACTCGGCCCGGGAGATCTGGCCGTCCGCCGACGGAATGCCTGGAGTCCGCGGCACCGTCCTGGACGGCCGCCGGGAAGCTGCTGGTCGAGCGCCTCATGTCGGCTCCTTCCCGGCATCGTGGGAGATGTACATGCTCGTTATATATTGACGTTATCTATGGGTCAATAGAAGGATCCGAATTGCGAATCTGGCTTACGCTTGAGGGCGGATCTCGGCTCGGCGGACCTGACAGGGAGCCCGGAGAGGGGGTGGCCATAGGTGCGGCCGGTGTTGCTGGCGCTGCTGGCCAAAGAGCCTGCTCATGGCTATGAGCTCAAGCAGGCGCTGGAGCAGATCTTCGGGCGCGCGTACCCCTCCCCGAACATCGGGCAGATCTACGTCACCCTCAGCCGCCTGGAGAAGGACGGCCTGGTCCGCAGCCAGGACGTCGAGCAGACGAGCCGCCCCAACAAGAAGGTCTACGAGCTGACGCCCGCGGGCCGCGAGGCCCTGGCCGCCTGGGTCGAGGAGCAGAGCGACGGCGCCCGCCTGCGCGACGACTTCTTCGTCAAGCTCGCGCTGGCCCCGATGGCCGGCGCGGCCGACCGCATGACGCTGATCAACAAGCAGCGGCGTCATCTGCTGAACCTCATGCGCGGGCTGTCGGAGCTCGCCGCCGCCACCGATCCCGACAACAAGATCGCCCTCCTGCTCATCGAAGGCGCCCGCCTGCACCTGCAAGCCGACCTCGACTGGCTCGAGCACTGCCAGTCCGAACTCACCTGAGACACCACCCGCCGCCCGTGCCAGGGCCGCGAGCCGCGCCGCGGCCCCGCGCCGAAGCGGTCGGTGCGCACCGGCCCGCCCCGTCCCGAAGCCGTCGGCGCGTACCGCGCGTCCTGAGCCGGCGGATCCGCGCCGGACCTCGCCCGCACGTCCCGGGGCGTTCCCGGGCCGTGGCCGGTGTGCCGGGAGACCCCACCGGGCACCGGCGACCTGCCATCGCGCGGCACCCGGCGGGGAGCCACTGGACTACTTGACCGAGCCGGCGAGCACGCCCTGGACGAAGTAGCGCTGGAAGGCGAAGAACACCACCAGCGGCACGACGAGGGACAGGAACGCGCCCGGCGCGAGGACGTCGATGTTCCCGGTGAACTGCCGCATCTGTGACTGCAGCCACTTGGTCATCGGCTGGGACCCGGTATTGGCGAACACCAGCGCGACGAGCATGTCGTTCCAGACCCACAGGAACTGGAAGATCGCCAGGGAGGCGATGGCCGGCCCGCCGAGCGGGAAGATCACCTTGACGAAGATCGTCCACTCCCGGCCGCCGTCCATCCGCGCCGCCTCCAGCAGGTCCCGCGGAATGCCCGCGAAGAAGTTGCGCAGCAGGAAGATCGCGAACGGCAGCCCGTACGCCACGTGGAAGGCGACGACGCTCGGGATGGTCCCGAAGATCCCCAGTGCCCCGTACAGCTTCGCCACCGGGACCAGGCCCACCTGCACCGGCACGACCAGCAGCGCCACCACGACGAGGAACAGCCAGTCGCGGCCGGGGAACTCCAGCCAGGCGAACGCGTACGCCGCGAGCGCCGCGATCGCCACGACCAGCACCGTCGCGGGCACCGAGATCTTGACCGTGTTCCAGAACGAGGCCACGAAGTCCGGCTTGGACAGCAGGTCGCCGTAGGCCTTGAGCGTGAGCTGGGACGGCGCGGCGAACACGTGCCACCAGCCGGAGGCGTTGTTGTCCTGCTGCGAGCGCAGCGAGGCCACGAACAGCCCCAGGGTGGGCACCAGCCACACCACCGCGACCAGGATCAGCACGACCTGCACCACGCCGCCGCCGACGCGGGAGACGATGCGTGAGGCCAGGCTGCGACGGGGTGCCCCGCCGTAGACCGACCGGGCGGCGTCGGCCGTCAGGGTTTCGGTACTCATCGATTCTCCTGCCTGAAGCGCCGCAGGTTGAACAGCATCGCCGGGACGACCAGCAGGAACAGCAGGATCGCCACCGCGCTGCCCGCCCCCTGGTCATTGCCGCCGCCGAACGATTCGGTCCACATCCGCACCGCCAGCACGCTGGCGTTCGGGTCGCCGCCGCCGATGATGAACACCAGGTCGAAGACCTTCAGCGCGTAGATCAGCAGCGTCACGAACACGACCGTGAGGACCGGCGCGAGCAGCGGGATCGTCACCCGCCGGAACACCTGCCACTCGGTGGCCCCGTCGACCCGGGCCGCCTCCAGCGCGTCGCGCGGGATGGCGGCCAGGCCGGCGGCGATCAGCACCATCGCGAACCCGGCCCACACCCACAGGTAGGACGCGATGATCGCGGGGGTGATCAGTGTCTGGCCGAGCCAGTCGACGCCGCCGAACGCCGCCGTGAAGTTGCCCTTCGGCAGCTTGATCGTGTACGCGCCGGGCGCCAGCTTCGTGAAGGTGAACGAGCCGTCGGCGCGGCTGGTGGTGGAGGCGACGACCTTGCCGTCCCGCACCGCCTGCACCTTCATGCCGGACAGGCCGGCCTCGGTCGGGTCGGGTGCGTTCTGCGTGCCGCCGCCGCCCTTGGTGAAGTCGAACCAGACCAGGCCGGAGATGCCCCGGGCGGTGGCCGCAGGGGCCTTGGCCGGGGTGATCTTCTTGGGCAGGTACTCCGGCTGGACGCCGACCAGCGGCAGCATGGCCACCTGCCCGACCTGGACCGGCTGCGTCGTCACCACCGCGCCGGCCTGCTGGGCGTCGGGGCTCGTGCCCGTCTGCCGCACGTCCGCGCCCGGGTAGCGAGACCCGTGCTCGAAGATGTCGTGGACGGAGGTGATCACCGCGTTGGCGACTCCGACCGACGGGTCCTGTTCGTACACCAGGCGGAAGATCACGCCGGAGGCCAGGAACGACACGGCCATCGGCATGAAGACCACCATCTTGAACGCGGTCGACCAGCGGATCCGCTCGGTCAGCACCGCGAACAGCAGGCCCAGGATCGTCACCACCGTCGGCGCCACGACCACCCAGATCGCGGTGTTGCGCAGCGCCAGCAGGCTGTCGTGGTCGGTGAAGATGGCCGTGTAGTTGTGCAACCCGACCATCTTCTTGCCCGACGCGTCGAAGAAGCTGCGGATGGCGGTGTAGATGATCGGGTAGACGACCAGCGCGCCCAGGATCACCATCCCGGGGAGCAGGAACCCGATCGCCAGCCATGACGGAGGCCCGAGCCGGCCGGAGCCGGTGACCTCGGGCGCGCCGTCCCCGGCCTCGCCGCCGTCCAGGCGCGGCGAGGCCATCGCGCCTTCGGAGACCGTCATCGGACGACCCTCACTTGTAGTCCTTGGCGGCGTCGGCCTCGAGCTTGGCCTGCACGCCCTTGATGTCGGAGGGGTTCTTCACGAGCGCCCGCAGGTCCTCCCACTCGCCCTGACCCGGCGTGGCGCCGAACGCGGCGGGCGCCTGGTCGGACATGTCGTAGCGGGCCGAGTCGCCGGCCGCCTGCATCTGCTGCACGAGCTGCTGGGTGAGAGCGTCGGGGTAGGCGCTGGCCGGCACGTTCTTGTCCGGGGAGATGTAGCCGCCGCCCTTGGCCCACACCTCTCCGGCCTCCGGCGTGGCCAGGTACCTCATCAGCGCCATCGCGCCCTTGGAGTCCTTCAGCGCCACCGCGATGTCGCCGCCCAGGATCGCGGGGGTCGTGGCGCCCGCCTTCGGGAAGGCGAACACCTTCGCGTCGGTGCCGATCTTGGCGTTGGTGGTGCCGACGTTGGCCGCAGCGAAGTCGCCGCCGTACACCATCGCGGCCTTGTTCTTGCCGAAGGTGTCGGTGACCGAGCCGTCGAACTTCTGCTGCAGCGCGCCCGCGGTGCCGCCGGCGATCCAGTTCGGCTTGCCCCAGATCTGGGCCAGCGTCTGCAGAGCCTTGGTCACCGACGGGTCGGTCCACTTGATCTCGTGCTTGGTGAGCTTGTCGTACATGTCGGGGCCGGCCTGGCTGAGGTAGACGTTCTCGAACCAGTCGGTGAGCGTCCAGGAGTCACCGGAGCCGGCCGCCAGCTCGAACGGGGTCGACCCGGCATCCGACAGCGTCTGGGCGGCCTTGACGAAGCTCGGCCAGTCGGCCGGCGGCTGTACGCCGGCATCGTCCAGCGCCTTCGGCCGGTACCAGATGATCGACTTATAGGCGGCCTTCACCAGTACCCCGTACGTCTTGCCGCCGACCGACCCCAGGTCCTTCCAGTACGGGGTGTAGTTCGCGGTGATCGCCTGGGTGACGTCGGGGGTGAGCGGCTTGAGCTCGCCCTTTTCCGCGTACTGCTTCATGAGGCCGGGCTGCGGCAGGATCGCCACGTCCGGCGGCGTCTTGGCGGCGATGCGCGGCCCGAGGTAGGCGTCGGTGTTCTCGCCGGTGGAGGCGTAGTTCACCTTCGCGCCGGTCTTCTTCTCGAACGCCGTCAGCACTTTCTGGAAGTTGGCCTGCTCCGGCCCGGTCCACTTGGCCGCCACCTCGATCGTGACGCCCTTGAGTTCCTGGCCGCCGGTGGAGGCGCCGGATTTCTTCCCGTCGCTCCCGCCGCAGGCGGACGCACCGGCGAGCAGGCCCGCGGTCACCGCGGCGGCCCAGAGACTCCTCGATCGCATCGTGGGTGTTCCTTTCTCCTTCTCGACTTTGTCGACCTGTAAAGAGGGCATGCGAAGCAGCACTCCGCACGCGTCGTGCATCGGGGCCCGGAGACCGTCTCCGGGTCGGCGACCGCTGACGACCGGCCGTCGGCGGTGGTCAGCGGTCGATGGTGATCAGCGGTTGGCGATGACCCCGCGCAGGTCCGCGGCCATCTGGGAGATGACGGCGTCGGGGGGCTTGCGGAAGGACAGCGCCTCGCTGACGTCGTTGGAGATCGTGAGGCTGAGCTGGTTGTAGTTGGGGCTCATCGGCCGGGCCTTCGCCGAGAGGATGCTCTCCTTCAGCACCGGCAGGTAGGGGAACCGCTTGGTGAGCGCCGGGTCCTCGTAGAGGCGCTCCCAGACGGGTGGGAAATATCCCTGGGTCAGAACCTCCCGCTCGTTCTGCAGTCCGGTGAAGTACTTGATGAAGGCGATGGCGGTCTTCTGGTGCCGGGAGAATGCGCTGACCGCCAGGTCGGCGCCGCCGAGGGCGCTGCTGCCGGGCCCGTACGGGCCCGCGCCCGACATGAACGCGGCCACCACGAACAGCAATACCACACTGGGCTGCCGGGCCCGTACGGGCCCGGCAGCAGCGCCACGCCGAACTTCTTCCTGACCTTGCTGTCCGCGCGGTTCAGCAGCCCGTAGGCGTACGGCCAGTTGCGCATGAACAGCAACCTGCCGGACTCGAACTCCCGGCGGGTGTCCTCCTCCTTGAAGGTGAGCGCCTTTTTGGGGATCCACCCTTCGCGCAGCCCCTGGACGAGGAAGTTCAGGCCCTGCCGGGCCTGCGGCGAGTCGACGACGACCTTGCCGCCGTCGCCGGTGAGGATGCCGCCGCCGGCGGACTGCACCGCCTCGGCGAAGTTGACGGTCAGCCCCTCGTACGGCGAGAGCTGCCCGGCGTAGCCCTCGAGGTGGTACTTCGGCGCGACCGTCCGGGCCAGCTCGCGCAGCTGCGCCCAGGTGGTGGGCGGCTTCCTGCCCGCCTTGGCGAGGATGTCCTTGCGGTAGTAGAGCAGGCCCGCGTTGGCGGTGTACGGGACGCCGTAGAGCTTGCCGTTGTAGACGGCCGTGTCCGCGACCGGCTTGAGGAACTGATCGAGCGGGAACTGCCGCCGGTCGAGCGGGGTGATCCACCCCGCGTCGGCGAACTCCGCCGTCCAGATGACGTCGATGTTGAGCACGTCATAGCGGTCGCTCTTCGCCTGGAGGTTCGTGACCATCTGGGCGTGCTGGTCGTCGGCCGCGTCGGGGAGTTCGAGGAGGGTCACCCTCTCGGTAGGGTGGGCGGCGTTCCACTTGTCCACCAGCGGCTGCATGTAGCCGGTGAACTCGCGCACGGTCGCCAGCGTTATCGGGCCGCTGCTCGCCGCCGACGAGCCCTGCCCCTGGGGGCGGGACGGACCCGACACGCCGCAGCCGGCCGCAAGCGCCAGGACGAGGAGCCTGCTCGTCAGCGACCGCACCATCGCCACCCTCTCTCCGACCCCGCGAGCCGGACCGCGCGCGTCGCACGCGCGGTCCGCGCCGCTTTGACGCGCCGTCCTCCCTCGTCGCTCCGGTCGCTTCGCTGCCCGCGCTCCTCGGTCCAGACGACGCCCACCCCTCACGGGGTACATGCATGTTATGCACACCAGGAATCTAGGCGTCAACCGCAAGTTTCGATTTTGTTACCGATACGCACCGTCAGCCCTAACATGCGGAGCATGCGGGGAACCACCCAGGAGACGGCATGAGCCGCCCCGAGCCCTCCGATCCGCCACCGGCACCGGCGATGATCGAGACGAAGAACCTGGTCAAGGTTCACCATTCCGACGGCGTCGACGTGCACGCCATCCGCGGCATCGACCTGCATGTGAGCCCCGGCGAGTTCGTCGCCGTGATGGGCCCGTCCGGTTCCGGCAAGTCGACCGTGCTGCACCTGCTGGCCGGCCTGGTCCCGCCGACCAGCGGCGAGATCTGGATCCGCGGGTGCCGGCTGGACGAGATGGGCGAGTCCGAACGCGCCGTGCTGCGCCGCCGCCACATCGGCGTCGTCTTCCAGTTCTTCAACCTCATCTCGAACATGACCGTCGCCGACAACGTGGAGCTGCCCGCCCTGCTCGGCGGCGCGAGCCCCCGGCAGGCCCGCGAACGCCGCCGGTGCCTGCTCGACGACCTCGGCCTCGCCGACAAGGCCGACGCGCCGCCCACCCGGCTGTCCGGCGGCGAGCAGCAGCGCGTCGCGCTTGCGCGCGCGCTGGCGAACGAGCCGAGCCTCCTGCTCGCCGACGAGCCCACCGGCAACCTCGACAGCACCAACACCCGCGAGGTCGTGCGCCTCCTGGAGAGGGTGCACGACCAGGGGCAGACGATCCTGCTCGTCACCCATGACGCGCGCGTCGCCAGCGCGGCCGACCGGGTGGTCTCCCTCTTCGACGGCGTGATCGTCGACGACTCCGCGATCGGCACCGGCACGGGCGCCGACCCGGCCGCGCCGATCAGCTCGGTGCTGGACCTGTAGCGGGCCGCCGTGCATGCGACGCTGCGGTGGATCCGCGCCGATCTGCGCACCCGGGCCGGACAGGCCCTGCTGTCCGTCGGCGTCGTCGCCGGCGTCGTCACCGCGCTGATCCTGTCGGCCACACTGCTGGCCGGCGCGATGGACCCCTGGCACGGCCTGTTCACCCGATCCAACGGCGCGCACATCTGGGTGCACGTCCGCCCCGGCACCGACGTCGAGACGCTGGCCCGGCTCGACGGCGTCAGCGGCATGACCGGCCCGTACACCACCGCCGCCGCCACCGCCGTCCGCGAGGGCCAGCGGGCACCGCTCGAACTGCGGGCCATGGGCTCCAGCCTCCCGCAGATCGGCCATCCTGTCGTCATCCACGGCCGCTGGCTGGACACCGCGCGCCCGTCCGGCATGGTGCTGGAACAGTCGCTGGCGCGGACCCTCGGCGTCCACGTCGGCGACCGGCTCACCGTGCGCGGCCTCGACGGCAGGCGGCACGACCTTCCGGTGACCGGCATAGCCGCCGCCGGCGACCAGGGCCCGTACCCGTCGTGGACGCCGGGGCTGGCCTGGGTCCTTCCGGCGACGCTGCAGTCGATCGAGCCGTCCGGCGGGCACACCGAGGACCTCGTCGGCCTGCGGCTGGCCGACCCGAGCGCCACCGACTTCATCGCCCAGCGCGTCGTCACCGTCCTCGGCGGCGACCACGTGGACCGGATCTCGACCTGGCGCGAGGTACGGGCCGCGATGGAGGTCGACAGCCGCCTGCTCGGCCTGCTCCTCGGCATGTTCGGCGTCGTGGCGCTGGTCGCCGCCGCGCTGGCCATCGGCAACACCACCGGGGGACGGATCCTGTCGCTGCTGCAGGACATCGCGCTGCTGAAGGCGCTGGGATTCACCCCCGCCCAGGTGCGGCACATGCTGCTGGCCGAGCAGACCGGCCTGGGCGCGGCCGGGGTCCTGCTCGGCGCGCTGGCCGGTGCCGCGCTGACCGGCTCGTCGCTGGCCCAGCGCGTGTTCGGCTCGGTCGTCGACATGGCACCGGCGCCCGCGTCGCCGGACCGTGTCGCCCTGATCGCCCTCGCCACCCTCGCCGTCGTCGCGCTGGCCACCCTGCTGCCGGCCTGGCGCGGCAGCAGGGTATCGCCGATCAGCACGGTGACCTCCGCGCCGCCGGGCGGGCGGCTGTCCCGCGCCGCCCGCGCCGCGCTGCTCCTGCGGCTGCCGCCCGCGCTGGTCCTCGGCGCCCGCGACGCCTTCACCCGCCGCCTGCGGGCCGTGTTGACCGTGGGCGGCCTGGCCATCCCGATGGTCATGGTGACGATCGCGCTCGGCGTGTGGGCCACGCTCGACAACTTCGAGAGCCACCCCGAGCAGATCGGGCTGGCCGGCACCCTCGTCGCGCGTCCCGTCGGCCTCGACCCGGATCCCGCCCGGGCGCTCATCGCCGCCGACCCCGCCGTCACCGCGGTGTACCCGGAGGTCGAGGTGGACGCGCTGCTGCCCGGGCAGACCCGCACGATCCAGGCGCGCGCCCTGGGCAGCTCCGCGCAGCCGTACCCGTTCCCGGTGCGGGAGGGACGGCTGTACCGCGCGCCCGGCGAGGCGGTCGCCGGGCAGGGACTGCTCGACCTGCTGCACGTCCGGGTGGGCGACCGGGTACGGCTCACCATCGGCGGCGTGCCGATGATCGTGCACATCGTCGGCCGGACGATCGAGCCGTCGCTCAGCGGCGAGGTGCTGTCGTTCGGCATCGACACGCTCGAACAGTCGCTGGGCACCACGCCCACGCCCGGCTACCGCATCGTCCTGCGCCCGGGAACGTCGGTGACCGCCGTACGCGAACGGCTGCTCACGGAGTCCGGCAACCGGCTGGACATCGATGCCGTGCAGAACCCGGCACGGCGGCTCGGCGTCGTCCGCGTCGCGATCTGCGGGCTGATCGTCGTGCTCGCGCTGATCGGGCTGGCGAACCTGCTGACCAGCGCGTCGGTCGGGCTGCGCGACCACCTCCGCGACATCGTCGTGCTGCGCGCGATGGGTCTGACGCCGCGGCAGGTGACGACCACGCTGGTGACCGGCACCAGCGTGCTCGCGCTGCTCGCCGTCGTCCTCGGCGTCGGCGGCGGGCTGGCGATCTCCACGCGGCTGATCGACCTGCAGGGCCGTACGAGCGGCGTCGGCGCGGGCATCGGGCGGCCGCCGACCGTGGCCGAGCTGGCCGTCGCCGCCGTGGTCGCCGTCGCCGCCGCCGCGGTGACCGCCTTCCTGCACGCCCGCACCGCCATCCGCATCGACGTGCGCGAGGTGTCCCGGACCTGACCAGAACCTGTCCGGACCTGCCCGGACGTGCTCCGGTCGCTCCCTGATCCGTCCCGGTCATGACCGGGACGTGCTCCCGGGCCTGATCCACGGCGGCCCGGACGGCGGCTGTCATGTCTGGAAATCATTGTGGCAAATCAGTTTTGATTACCTCACATCGCGGCGCGATACCGTAAATTCGCCTTCGGACGCAGACCATTTGCAACGAGCGTTCGATCGGTGCGACGAGGGGCAGGGGATGGCACACGACGACCGCGTCCAGTGGTACGTGCACTACGGCCGGCTGGCGGCCGCCGCGGAAGGCGCCGCCGAAACCGCCGACAGCCTCCGCAGGCGGACCCATGAGGCCCGGCAGCGGTCCGTGGCCGCGGCGCACGAGCACGACGGCCTGCAGAGCGCGGCCTCGCTGGCCCGGCTGCACGGCGCCTACTCCACCGTGTTCGACGGCCATGTCGAGACCATCCACGGCATCGGCCGGCGGCTGGCGGACAACCACCGCATGTACCGGCTCGCCGAGAGCGGCTCGCAGGCCGACGTCGCCGAGGTGCCCGCCGCGGGCCTGACCGACCCGGAGGTCTGAGGCGATGGTGACCTTCAAGCAGCTCCGGGACGCCAAGCCGTCGATGTACCACCAGAGTGCCGCCGCCTGGAAGGAATGGGCCGACGCCACCCTCGAACACGCCGGCTACCTGCACGACAACGTCGGGCAGCACATCGCGCCGCAGCACTGGGAGGGCATGACGGCCGCGATGGCGCGGGGTGCGGTGAACGACGCGCACGCCGACCTGTCGGCCTCGGCCGGCGGGATGCGCAAGGTCGAGGCCATCCTGATCCAGGCCGGCAAGGATTTCGAGGACGCCCAGCAGGATCTGCTCCGCGCCGTCTCCGAGGCGCACCAGGCGGGCTTCCAGGTCGACGACAACGGCACCGTCACGGTGCCCGCCTCCCTGACGAAGGGCAAGAAGCCGGACGACGTCCAGAAGATCTTGAACCACGCCCGCGCCCTCCAGACGACGATCAACGGCGCGGTCCACCGCGCCACCCGGGTCGACGAGGGCGTGGCGCGGACGCTCGACGGGCTCACCCCCGGGAGCAACGGGCACCACTACGGCTCGGGTGCCGATTCCGGCGCCGGCTGGAACGGCTCGTACGGGCCGAGCGGAGGGCCGCCGCTCCAGCAGCCGAGCGGCAACCTCGCCGAGTGGATCCGTCAGGCGATGGAGGTGCTGCGCGCGCACGGCATCCATCTCGGCCCGAACGACGCGAGCTACATCGCCACGATCATCAAGTACGAGTCCGGCGGCAACCCGCACGCGATCAACCTGTGGGACTCCAACGCAGCGGCCGGCCACCCGTCCAAGGGCCTGATGCAGACCATCGACGGGACGTTCAACGCCTATGCGCTGTCCCGGCCGGGCGGCGGCACGCCGAACATATGGAACCCGGTCGACAACATCGTCGCGGGCGTCAACTACGCGCTGCACCGGTACGGCTCGCTGTCCAACGTGCCCGGCATCCGCAACCTGCTCCACGGCGGCCACTACGTCGGCTACTGACCGCTGAGATCGGCGCCGCCCGCCGGCGGAGCACCCGTCACCCGCGCCCGCCGTCCGCATCCGCCGGCGCGCCGCCGACCATGGCGCACTGCCGTAGGACACCGCGGGTCGGCCACCGGAGTGCGGCCACCG
>JBEHYF010000166.1:0-11807 GCA_048498315.1 Actinomycetota bacterium | reverse complement strand
CCCGGGGTGGCCGGCGTGCCCGGGCTGGTCGGCGTACCCGGGGTGGCCGCCGGGCACGGCGGCGCGCGCGGCGTCCGGGGCGTATTCCGGGTCGGGCGGGATCGGGGGGCGTGCAGGCATCGGCCTTCCACGCATGGTCATGCAGTCCTCGCTTCCTACGGGCGCACGCCGGCGCGCGGCTCCCGGCGCCCGCATCAGGGGTCTCCTGGGATTGTCGGCCCCGAGCGTCAAAATGGAATGTGCTGCTTAGCGAGATCACCGAAACCTCGCGGGCCGTCGCCGCGACATCCGCGCGCCGGGCCAAGGTCGATCTGCTCGCAGCGTGCCTCCGCGACGCCGACCCCGGCGAGACCCCGATCGCGGTCGCCTATCTCTCCGGTGAGCTGCCCCAACGCCAGATCGGCGTGGGCTGGGCGGCGCTGCGCGACCGGCCCGCGCCGGCCGCCGGGCCGTCCCTGACGCTGCGCGAGGTCGACGCCGCGTTCACGGCGATCGGGGCCGTCTCGGGTAAGGGTTCCGTCACCGCCCGGCGACGGCTGCTGGGGGGATTGTTCTCCCGCGCGACGGCGGAGGAGCAGGGATTCCTCCTCCGCCTGCTCTCCGGCGAGCTGCGGCAGGGCGCGCTCGACGGCGTCATGGCCGACGCCATCGCCGCCGCGGCGAAGGTACCTGCCGCCGAGGTGCGCCGGGCCGTCATGTTCCGGGGCTCGCTGGGCGCGGTCGCCGCCGCCGCGCTGGAGGCCGGGCTGCCCGGCCTGCGCGCGTTCGGTCTGGAGGTCGGGCGGCCGGTCAAGCCGATGCTGGCCGCCTCCGCCCCGTCCGTGGAGGCGGCGCTGGAGAAGGTCTGCCCGGCCGCCGTCGAGTGGAAGCTCGACGGCGTGCGCGTCCAGGCGCACGTGGCCGGCAACGAGGTGCGCCTGTTCACCCGCACGCTCGACGACATCACCGCACGGGCGCCTGAGACGGTCGCGGCGCTGCGCGAGCTGCCGGTTCGCTCGGCCGTCCTCGACGGCGAGCTGATCGCACTGCGCGACGACGGCCGCCCGCACCCGTTCCAGGTGACCTCCGCCCGCGTCGCCGGCCGCGGCAAGGCCCGCGAGGCCGCCCCGCCGGTGCCGCTGTCGGTGTTCCTGTTCGACGCGCTGCACCTCGACGGCGCCGACCTGGTCGACCGCACCGGCGCGGAGCGGCACGCCGCGCTGACCGAGGTCGTGCCCGAGCCGCTGCGCATGCCGCGGCTGGTCACCTCGTCCGTCGACGAGGCGACCCGCTTCTTCCGCGACTCGCTGGCGCACGGCCACGAGGGCGTGCTGGTCAAGTCGCTCGGGGCGCCCTACACCGCCGGCCGCCGGGGTGCCGGCTGGATCAAGGTGAAGCCGCGGCACACGCTCGACCTGGTGGTGCTGGCGGTCGAGTGGGGGCACGGCCGTCGCCGGGGCCTGCTGTCCAACCTGCACCTGGGCGCCCGCGACCCCGCGTCGGGCGGGTTCGTGATGCTCGGCAAGACGTTCAAGGGCCTGACCGACGAGATGCTCGCCTGGCAGACCGAGTACCTGCTCGCGCGGGAGGAGCACCGCGACGCCTGGACGGTGTACGTCCGGCCCGAGCTGGTCGTGGAGATCGCCTTCGACGGCGTGCAGCGCAGCCCCCGCTACCCCGGCGGCCTGGCGCTGCGGTTCGCCCGGGTGCTGCGGTACCGGCCCGACAAGACGGCCGCCGAGGCCGACACGATCGACAGCGTGCGCGCGACCCAGGTGTTCTGAGGCACCGCCCGCTGGTCAGCGGCTGCCGCCGCGAGCGCGCCCGCGGGGCTCGTCCAGGTGACGCCGCCGGGGCTCGTGCGTGATCAGGTCGTGCCGGCCGGCGATGAACTCCTGCACCCAGATCTTGGCGCGGATCAGCGGCCGCCGGATGCGCTGCTCGCGGCGGATCGCGCGCCGGAACTTGCGGGTGCCCGGCCGGTACCGCCAGCGGGCCCACGGCGATCCCGGACGGGCCAGCCGCATGGCGCCGAACACCAGCATGAACGGGATGAACAACCCCAGCATCCCGGTCCAGATCTTGCCCTTGAGCAGGGTGACGATCGCCAGCGCCAGATTGACCAGCAGGTTGGTCAGGACGAGGACGCCGACGGGGACGGCGTGCTCGGGCCGCAGGTCGCCGACGGCGATGAGGCCGACCGGACGCAGCCCGATGAGGATGAGACCGGTGACCGCGATCGCGATGAACACCGCGTCGACGGACGCGCGCCCCTCCTCCATCCAGTACACGTCGCGCAGGTGGAGGATCAGGGCGAACTCGTCCAGGACGAGGGCCGCGCCGACGCCGAACACCGACGCGGCGATCGCGAACCACCGGGTGTGGCTCTGCGGGATCGACAGCGCGGAGACGCCGCCGACCAGCATCAGCACGACGCCGAAGACGACGTGGTGGATGTGCAGGTCACCGACCTCGACGTTCTTGAACCACCAGCGCACCTTGGCGCGGATCAGGCGGACGTTGATGCGCACGACGACGAACGTGACGATGAACGCCACGAAGAAGCAGAACAGCGGCAGCCGTCCGGTCTGGGTGACGGGCCGCGCGAAGAGCTCCTGCACCGCGCCCCCCGACGCCGACGTGTCGCGTCCCCATCTTGACTTCCTCCCCTCCCTGAAAGGAGGGGATTCCGACCGTCGCCGGTCGGCCTTCCTGCTTCACTGCCGGTCGCCCGCCCGAGAGGACTCTCGTTGAGGTCTTACACCAGCTCCACAGGCGTTTCACCTCTCCGCCAGCCCGGCGGCGAGGATGTTACGGGCCGCGTTCACGTCCCGGTCATGGGCCGCGCCGCAGGCGCACCCCCAAACCCGGACGTTCAACGGCATCTTCTCTTGCAGGGTGCCGCACGCGGAGCACAGCTTCGAGCTGGGAAACCACCGGTCCACGACCACGAGTTCCCGCCCGTACCAGGCGGTCTTGTACTCCAGCATCGAGCGGAATTCCCGCCACGAGGCGTCCGAGATGGCACGTGCCAGACGCCCGTTCTTCACCATGTTCCGCACGGTGAGGTGTTCCACGGCGATCACTTGGTTCTCGCGAACAAGCCGTGTGGTGACCTTGTGCAGGAAGTCACGGCGCCGGTCGGTGATCCGCGCATGCACGCGGGCGACCTTCAGGCGGGCCTTGGCCCGGTTAGCCGAACCCTTGGCCTTGCGGGCAAGGGCGCATTGAGCGCGGGCGAGCTTGCGCCGGTCCGCCCGCTCATGCCGGAGGTTGGTGATCTTCTCCCCGGTCGAGAGCGTCAGCAGGGACGTAATCCCCGCATCGATCCCGACCGTGGCATCCACCGGCGACAGCGGGGTGATCTTCTCCTCAACCAAGAGGGACACGAACCAGCGCCCGGCCGCATCCCGGCTCACGGTGACCGTGGACGGCACTGCTCCCTCGGGCAGGGGACGCGACCACACGATGCGCAAGGGCTCGCTCATCTTCGCCAGGGTGAGCCGCCCATCCCGCCAGCGGAACGCAGACCGGGTGTACTCCGCCGACGCCCGCGACTTCTTGCGGGACTTGAAGGCGGGGTACTTGGCCCGGCGCGCGAAGAAGTTCGCAAACGCCGCCTGGAGGTGCCGCAGCGCCTGCTGGAGCGGAACCGACGACACCTCGTTGAGAAACGCCATCTCCTCGGTG
The DNA here is from genome assembly GCA_048498315.1 of Actinomycetota bacterium. Classification (GTDB taxonomy): domain Bacteria; phylum Actinomycetota; class Actinomycetes; order Streptosporangiales; family Streptosporangiaceae; genus Actinoallomurus. The sequence goes on along the minus strand of JBEHYF010000166.1, from coordinate 8,138 downwards.
CGCTTCCACCGGGTGAGCATGGCGGAGGTCTCCACGTAAGAGACCCGCCGGCCCTCTTTGGCGTAGGCGCGCATCCGCTCTTGCAGGGCCTTGTTGTAGACGTAGCGCACGCACCCGAACGTCCGGGCAAGTTCTTCGGCCTGCTCGGGGGTCGGGTAGAAACGGTACTTGTAGGCCCGCTTCACAATCTGCGCCATCACCTCACATTCTCTTGCACGATCAGTTAAGAATCGTGCGCGTGTTCGAGACGGCGGTTCGCCTGGCGGTGAATCGCCTACCCCTGTCCTGCTCCGCAGGGTCCGATTCCTCCTCCGCCTAAAGGCGGGGGTCTCCTCGGAAGTTCCCGATGACCGATTGTGGCCTGCTGTAGCGCTTGACGTCCGGGCCGGCCCAGGGTGCGCGGGCGTCCTAGCCGTTGAGGCGTACGGGATTGACCAGGTCTGCGTAGATCAGCAGCGCGCCCATCGTGATGATCACCGCGGCCATCGCGTACGTGAGCGGGAGGGCCTTGGCGATGTCGACGTGCCCGGGGTCGGGCCGGCGCAGGACCCGCGCGAAGAACCGCTTGATCGCCTCCCACAGCGCGCCGGCGATGTGCCCGCCGTCCAGCGGCAGCAGCGGCACGAGATTAAACATGCCGACGGCGAAGTTCACCGTGCCGAGCACCGTGAGGAAGAACGCGAGCTTGTCCAGGCCGGGCTCGTGCGAGGCGGCGATCTCGCCGCCGATGCGGCTGGCCCCGACGACGCCGATCGGCCCGTTCGGGTCGCGCTTCTGGCCGCCGAAGGCGGCGTTCCACACGCCGACCATCTTCTTCGGCATGTCGACCAGCGAGCCGACGGTGCGCGTGGTCATCTCGCCCATCGTGGTCAGCACGGTGCCCGGGCCCTGCCGCACGCGGGCGCTGGCCGGGCTGATGCCGAGGAAGCCGACCGTCACGGTCTTGCCCGGCTCGGTCAGCGACTCCATCTGGTTGGTGGTCACCGGCACGGTCAGGGCGAGGTCGTGGCCGTCGCGCCGGACCACCATCGGCACCGTGCGGCCGCCGGAGGAGCGGATCAGCTCCTGCAGTTGCCCGTACGAGTGGATCTTGTGGCCGTCCCAGGACACGACCCGGTCGCCGGCCCGCAGCCCGGCCTTGGCGGCCGGGGTCACCGGGTCGTTCGGCGTGCAGTCGCGGCCGGCCTGCGCGGCCGGGATCGTGCACTTGGCCACCGACGCGATCACCGGCTGCAGCGTCGACACGCCGATGCCCATCACCACGATGGAGATGAAGACGAACGCCAGCAGCAGGTTCACCAGCGGCCCGGCGAACATGATGATGACCTTCTGCCACCACTTCTTGCGATAGAAGACGCGGTCTCCGTCGCCGGGCCCGACCTCCTCCAGGGCGGCGCCGCGCGCCGATTCGATGAGCCCCTGGAACGGGCCGGTGGAGGCCCGGCGGACCATTCCCGGCGCGTCGTCCCTGCGCGGCGGCAGCATACCGATCATGCGGACATAGCCGCCGAGCGGGATCCACTTGACGCCGTACTCGGTCTCGCCCTTGCGCCGCGACCACATGGTGGGCCCGAACCCGACCATGTACTGCGTGACGCGCACGCCGAACAGCTTGGCGAACGACAGGTGACCCAGCTCGTGCAGGGCGATCGAGGCGAGCAGCCCGAAGAAGAAGACGACGACGCCCACCAGGAAAAGCACGCTCACCGTTCGCTCACGCCCCTCAACCACGCTCACGCGACGACTCCGTGATGCCGCGGACAAGCGTATGCGGAAACCGCGCGATTCACCGCAGGAAATTTCCGGGGCCACAGACGCGTAACCGCGCGCGGCCCCGAGGCGGTGGTGAGCCGCCCGGTCATCGCGCCGTCAAGGACCGGGCATGGACCGCTCATTTCCCCCGGGCGGAATGCGCGGCCAGGATTGGATCACCTCCGTGTTCAGATCGGTGATCGGCGTGAGCGCGTACGCCGAAGACGCCCGCTGGGCGGTGTGGGACCTGCCGGCCAGCGTCGTTCCCCAGCGCTACCTCGACAAGATCGTGGCGGCCGGCGGGCTGCCCGTCATCCTGCCCGCGGTCGCCGGCATCGGCGACGTGATGCCGCGGCTGGACGGCCTCATGCTGATCGGCGGCGGCGACATCGACCCCGCACGGTACGGCGCGGCACCGCACGCCGCGACGGGACGGATCTTCCCGGCCCGGGACGCCGCCGAGCTGGCGCTGCTGCGCCGGGCGCTGGACCTGCGCCTGCCCGTCCTGGGCATCTGCCGCGGCCTGCAGTTGCTCAACGTGGCCCTGGGCGGAACGCTCCACCAGCACGTCCCCGACCTGGTCCGGCACGAGGGGCACGCCGGAGCCGCGGGCGTGTTCGCCCGGCACGCGGTGCGGCTGTGCCCGGACGGCGGCCTGGCGCGGGCGCTGGCCCGTACGGCGCTGGACGTGCCCAGCTACCACCACCAGGCGATCGACCGCCTGGGCGTGGGACTGCGGCCGGTCGCCTGGTCCGACGACGGGCTGATCGAGGCGGCCGAGCTGGAGGGCCACCCGTTCACGGTGGGCGTGCAGTGGCACCCGGAGGCCGACGAGGACGACGCCCTGTTCGCCGCCTTCGTCGCGGCCGCCGCCGGCCGGGACCGCCTGGACGTTTTCCCGGCGACTCCGCGCTGCTAGCCTGACCACAGCCGATGATCCCGTGCGGGAGAGCACCCTCGCAGCCGGCGGGGGGCGCCGAAGGAGCAACTCCTCCCCGGAACCTCTCAGGCCCACGGACCGCGCGGACCAGGCGACCTCTGGAAAGAGGAGCATCATCGCTCCCGCCGAAGGTGCAAGCCCCTCGGGGCGAAGCTCTCAGGCACCGATGACAGAGGGGGAGGCGACACTGCCTTCCGCGTGCCGATGGGACGATGGGACCCCGGCCGCCCGCGTGATAAGGAGCCCACCCCGATGTCCGCGCCGGACGCGAAGAGAACGCCACTGCACGAGGTGCACGAAGACCTCGGCGCCACCGTGACCGAGTTCGCCGGATACGTGATGCCGCTGCGCTACGGCAGCGAGACCGCCGAGCACCAGGCCGTCCGTACCAGCGCCGGCCTGTTCGACCTGTCCCACATGGGGGAGATCTTCGTGACCGGCCCGCAGGCCGGGGCGGCCCTCGACCACGCGCTGGTCGGGTATCTGTCGGCGCTCGCCGTCGGCCGGGCGCGCTACACGATGATCTGCAACCCCGCCGGTGGCGTCCTCGACGACCTGATCGTCTACCGGCTGGCGGCCGAGACGTACATGGTCGTCGCGAACGCCGCGAACACCGCCACCGTCCGCGCCGCGCTCGCCGAGCGCGCGAGCCGGTTCGACAGGGTCGCCGTCGACGACCGATCCGCCGCGTACGCGCTGATCGCCGTGCAGGGCCCCAAGGCCCAGGAGATCCTGGAGAAGCTCACCGACGCGCCGCTGGCCGAGCTGAGGTACTACGCGGTCCTGCCCGGCCGGGTCGCCGGCGTCGACACCCTGATCGCCCGCACCGGCTACACCGGCGAGGACGGCTTCGAGCTGTTCTGCTCCTCCGGCGACGCCGTGGCGCTGTGGCGCGCGGTCGCCGAGGCCGGCGGCGATGTCCTGCGCCCCGCCGGGCTGTCGGCCCGCGACACGCTGCGGCTGGAGGCCGGCATGCCGCTGTACGGCAACGAGCTGACCACGGAGACGACGCCGTTCGACGCGGGCCTGGGCCGCACGGTGAAGTTCGACAAGCCGGGAGACTTCGTCGGCCGCGCCGCGCTGGCCGCGGCGGCCGACGCCCCGCCCCGCCGCGTCCTCGTCGGGCTGGTCGCGCGTGGGCGTCGGGTGCCGCGTCATGGGTACGACGTGGTGACACCGGACGGCGTCCCGTGCGGGGTGGTGACCAGCGGCGCGCCCTCGCCGACGCTGGGCAGGCCGATCGCCATGGCCTACGTCGACGCGGGCCACGCCGGCGACGCCGAGCTCGCCGTGGACATCCGCGGCCGGCACGAGCCGGTCGACAAGGTGACGTTGCCGTTCTACAGGAGGACTTCGTGAGCACGATCCCCGAGACGCTTTCCTACACGCAGGAGCACGAGTGGGTCACCGAGCCGTCCGACGGCGTGGTGACGGTCGGCATCACGGCGTACGCGGCCGACGCGCTGGGCGACATCGTGTACGTGTCGCTGCCGCAGGAGGGTGCGACGGTGGAGGCCGGCGAGCCGTGCGGCGAGGCCGAGTCGACCAAGTCGGTGAGCGACGTGTACTCGCCGGTGACCGGCGAGGTGGTCGCGGTCAACGGCGCGGTCGAGGAGGACCCGGCGGTGATCAACGCCGACCCGTACGGCGAGGGCTGGCTGTTCAAGGTGCGCACCGAGGACGACACCGCCGACCTGCTGGACGCCCAGGCGTACTCCAAGTTGATCGAGGAGGCCTGAGATGGACCTGTCGGCCATGGCGCTCGCCGAGGTCGACCCCGAGGTCGCCGAGGCGATCGCCGGCGAGCTGCGGCGGCAGCGGTCGACGCTGGAGATGATCGCCTCGGAGAACTTCGCGCCGCTCGGCGTGCTCGAGGCGCAGGGCTCGGTGCTGACCAACAAGTACGCCGAGGGGTACCCGGGCCGCCGCTACTACGGCGGCTGCGAGTTCGTCGACGTCACCGAGCGGCTCGCGATCGACCGGGCCAAGGCGCTGTTCGGCGCCGACCACGCGAACGTGCAGCCGCACTCGGGCGCGCAGGCCAACATCGCCGTCTACTTCGCGCTCCTGCAGCCCGGCGACACGATTCTGGGCCTGGACCTGGCGCACGGCGGGCACCTGACCCACGGCATGAAGATCAACTACTCGGGCAAGATGTTCGACGTCGCCGCCTACCACGTCGGACCGGACGGCTACGTCGACATGGACGAGGTCGCGCGGCTGGCCCGTGAGCACCGCCCGAAGATGATCGTCGCCGGCTGGTCGGCGTACCCGCGGCAGCTCGACTTCGCCGCGTTCCGCAAGGTCGCCGACGAGGTGGGCGCGCTGCTCATGGTGGACATGGCGCACTTCGCCGGCCTGGTCGCGGCGGGCCTGCACCCGTCCCCGGTGCCGTACGCCGACGTGGTGACCACGACGACGCACAAGACGCTGTGCGGGCCGCGCGGCGGGCTCATCCTGTGCCGCGAGGAGTACGCCAAGAAGATCAACTCGGCGGTGTTCCCCGGCACGCAGGGCGGCCCGCTGGAGCACGTGATCGCGGCCAAGGCCGTCGCCCTCAAGATCGCGGCGTCGGAGGAGTTCGCGGAGCGGCAGCGGCGTACGCTGGAAGGCGCCAGGATCCTCGCCGAGCGGCTGATGCGCGACGACGCCGCCAAGGCCGGGGTCACGGTGCTGACGGGGGGGACGGACGTGCACCTCGTGCTGGTCGACCTGGTCGACGCCGAGCTGACCGGCCGCGACGCCGAAGACCGCCTGCACGACATCGGCATCACCGTCAACCGCAACGCGGTGCCGAACGACCCGCGCCCGCCGATGGTGACGTCGGGGCTGCGCATCGGCACTCCCGCCCTCGCCACGCGCGGCTTCCAGGCCGCCGACTTCGCCGAGGTCGCCGACGTCATCGCGCTCGCGCTGCAGCCGTCGTTCGACCCGGCGGCGCTGTCGGCCCGGGTGAGGGACCTGGCCGGCAGGTATCCGCTCTACCCCAGCCTATGATCGGGGGATCCCATGACCGTCGCTCCTGAGGGCCGCAAGCTCCTGCGGGTGGAGGCACGCAACGCCGCCACCCCGATCGAGCGCAAGCCGCCGTGGATCAAGACCCGGCTGTCGATGGGCCCGCAGTACCGCGAGCTGACCGACCTGGTCCGCTCCGAGGGCCTGCACACCGTCTGCCAGGAGGCGGGCTGCCCGAACATCTATGAGTGCTGGGAGGACCGCGAGGCGACGTTCCTCATCGGCGGCGACCAGTGCACGCGGCGCTGCGACTTCTGCCAGATCAAGACCGGCAGGCCGGCCGCCTACGACCCGGACGAGCCGCGCCGGGTCGCCGAGTCGGTCCAGAAGATGGGCCTGAAGTACGCGACGGTCACCGGCGTCACCCGCGACGACCTGCCCGACGGCGGTGCCTGGCTGTACGCCGAGACGGTCCGGCAGATCCACGAGCGGATCCCCGGCTGCGGGGTCGAGCTGCTGATCCCGGACTTCAACGCCGAGCCGCACCTGCTCGCCGAGGTGTTCTCCGCGCGCCCGGAGGTGCTGGCGCACAACCTGGAGACCGTGCCGCGCATCTTCAAGCGGATCCGGCCCGGCTTCCGGTACGACCGCTCGCTGAGCGTGCTCACCGCGGCCCGCGAGGCCGGGCTGGTCACCAAGTCCAACCTCATCCTGGGCATGGGCGAGACGCGCGAGGAGGTCTCCGCCGCGCTGCGCGACCTGTACGAGGCCGGCTGCGAGCTGGTCACCATCACGCAGTACCTGCGCCCCTCGCCGCTCCACCACCCGGTGGATCGCTGGGTCAAGCCGGAGGAGTTCGTCGAGCTGGCCGCCGAGGCGGAGCAGATCGGCTTCGCCGGCGTCATGTCCGGCCCGCTGGTGCGCTCCAGCTACCGCGCCGGGCGGCTCTACCAGCGGGCCATCGCGGCGCGCGACGTGTAGCGCGATGGCGATCAGCGTCTTCGACCTGTTCAAGATCGGTATCGGCCCGTCCAGCTCGCACACGGGCGGGCCGATGGTGGCCGCGAACCGTTTCGCGCGCGGCCTGGCCGAAGACGGCCTGCTGGAGAAGACCGCGACCGTCCGGGTCGTGCTGTACGGCTCGCTCGGGCTGACCGGCGAGGGCCACGGCAGCGACAAGGCCGTCATCCTGGGCCTCGAAGGCGACACGCCGGAGCTGGTCGACGCCGAGACCGCCGACGCGCGGGTCGCGGTGGCCCGCGAGAACGGCCGCATCCGGCTGTGCGGCGAGCGCGAGATCCCCTTCGCCGTCGGCGACCACCTGGTCTTCGAGCGCGCAGAGTCGCTGCCGCACCACCCGAACGGCATGCGGTTCACCGCTGCCGACGCCGACGGCCGCGAGCTGCGGGAGAAGGTGTACTACTCGGTCGGCGGCGGCTTCGTCGTCGACGAGGACGCCACCGGCGCCGACCGCATCAAACCCGACGACACCCGCGTGCCGTACCCGTTCGCGACCGGCGCCGAGCTGCTCGCGCACACCCGCGAGACCGGCCTGTCGATCTCCGCGCTCATGCTGGAGAACGAGCGGGCGTTCGGCCGGGACGAGGCGGAGATCCGTGCACGGCTGCTGGAGATCTGGCGCATCATGCGGGAGAGCGTCGAGCGCGGCTGCACGCGCGAGGGCCTGCTGCCGGGCGGCCTGAAGGTGCGCCGTCGCGCCCCGCACCTGCACCGCAAGCTGACCGCCGAGAGCGCCGCCGACCCGCTGCACGCGATGGACTGGATCACGCTGTACGCCCTCGCCGTCAACGAGGAGAACGCCGCGGGCGGCCGTATCGTCACCGCGCCGACGAACGGCGCCGCCGGGATCGTCCCGGCCGTGCTGCACTACTACCACCGGTTCGTTCCGGGCGCCGGCGACGACGGCGTCGTGCGCTTCCTGCTCACCGCGGGCGCCATGGGCGTGGTGATCAAGGAGAACGCCTCGATCTCCGGCGCCGAGGTCGGCTGCCAGGGCGAGGTCGGCTCCGCCTGCGCGATGGCCGCGGCCGGGCTCACCGAGGTTCTCGGCGGCACGCCCGAGCAGGTGGAGAACGCCGCCGAGATCGGCATCGAGCACAACCTCGGCCTCACCTGCGACCCGATCGGCGGGCTCGTGCAGATTCCCTGCATCGAGCGCAACGCGGTGGCGTCGATCAAGGCGATCAGCGCCGCCCGCATCGCGCTGCGCGGCGACGGCCGGCACTTCGTCCCGCTCGACCGCGCGATCAAGACCATGCGCGACACCGGCCGCGACATGCTCGACAAGTACAAGGAGACATCCCGCGGCGGCCTCGCCGTCAACGTCATCGAATGCTGACCGCGGATCACGATACTGTTCGCCGTCCAAAGCCGGACGGAGATGAGGGAACATCGCGATCAAGTCCGAGCCGTCACGGCGCAGGTGATGGCACGCCGCCCTGCTCGACCGGCTCGCCGACGCCTGATCGAC
>JBEHYF010000165.1:0-11814 GCA_048498315.1 Actinomycetota bacterium | reverse complement strand
CCTCACCCGCGGTGGGGCGGGGGTCGAGGTCCCTCGCGACACCAAGGAGGCGCTGGCCGACGTCGTATGGGATCAGGTGGCCGTGCGGCTAAAGTAAAGTCACTCGGCGTACGTCGGCATGTGCGCCGGCACCTGCCCGCTAGACTGCGCCACCGAAAAGCCGCTAGTCCGTCCTGCTACGTCAGTCAGCAGCCGCTGCAAGGAGTCCACGTACGTGTCTCGTCGCCTGTTCACCTCAGAGTCAGTGACCGAAGGTCACCCCGACAAGATCGCCGACCAGATCAGCGACGCGATTCTCGACGCGATGCTCAAGGACGACGCGCGCAGCCGCGTCGCCGTCGAAACGATGATCACGACCGGTCAGGTGCACGTCGCGGGTGAGGTGACCACCGAGACCTACGTCGACATCCCCGGCGTCATCCGGGAGAAGATCCTCGACATCGGTTACGACTCCTCCAGCAAGGGCTTCGACGGGCACTCGTGCGGCGTGTCCGTCTCGATCGGGGCGCAGTCGCCCGACATCGCACAGGGCGTCGACGACGCGTACGAGGCGCGTGCCGGCCAGATCGCCGACGAACTCGACCGCCAGGGCGCCGGCGACCAGGGCATGATGTTCGGCTACGCCTGCCGCGAGACGCCGGAGCTGATGCCGCTGCCGATCACCATCGCGCACCGGCTGGCCCGCCGCCTGTCGGCGGTGCGCAACGACGGCGTCGTGCCGTACCTGCGGCCCGACGGCAAGACCCAGGTCACGATCGAGTACGACGGCGACCGCCCGGTGCGGCTCGACACCGTCGTCGTCTCGTCCCAGCACGCCCCCGACATCAGCCTGAGCGACCTGCTCACCCCCGACATCAAGGAGCATGTCGTCGATCCGGTCCTGAAGGAGCTGGAGATCGACAGCGACGGCTACAAGCTCCTCGTGAACCCCACCGGGCGCTTCGAGATCGGCGGCCCGATGGGCGACGCGGGCCTGACCGGCCGCAAGATCATCGTCGACACCTATGGCGGCATGGCCCGGCACGGCGGGGGCGCCTTCTCCGGCAAGGACCCCTCCAAGGTCGACCGCTCGGCCGCCTACGCCATGCGCTGGGTCGCCAAGAACGTCGTCGCCGCCGGGCTCGCTGACCGCTGCGAGGCCCAGGTCGCGTACGCGATCGGCAAGGCGCACCCGGTCGGCCTGTTCATCGAGGCCTTCGGCACCGAGAAGGTTCCGGCCGAGAAGATCAGGGAGGCCGTGCTCCAGGTGTTCGACCTGCGGCCGGCCGCGATCATCCGCGACCTCGACCTGCTCCGCCCGATCTACTCCCAGACCGCCGCCTACGGCCACTTCGGCCGTGAGGAGCCCGACTTCTCGTGGGAGACCACGTACCGCGCTGACGCGCTGCGCGAGGCCGTCGGCCTCTGAGAGTGTCCCGGCGGGTAAGGCCCGCGCCGGCATGGGCGCGGCGGTCCGACGCCCGCGGATGGCTCATGACGTGAGCTCCGGGGCCGCCCGGGATGCAAGGCGTTCCGGGCGGCCCCGCAGCGTCGATGCTTCGCACGCCGGTCGGCGGGGCACACCCAGGGATGTCCGGGGGCAGGCGCAACCCCTGCAGCGGGCGATCACGTGCCGCGGGGTGCCGCACCGGCGTACGGGGGGTGCCGGATGGGCGAGCCGATCGCGTTTCCCTACGGGAATCCGGCCTTCGAGGCCGATCCGTTCCCGTTCTACCGGCGGCTGCGCGAGGACGGTCCCGTCCGCCGCGTCGTGATGGCGCGCGGGATCCAGGCGTATCTGGTCACCCGGTACGAAGACGCGCTGGAGGCGTTCGCCGATCCGCGGCTGACCAGCGACCTTCGCGAGGCGGACGACACGCGGCTGCTGGACCAGGTGCCGGCCGGCCGCCGGAGCGTGCTGCGCAGCATGATCCGCGTCGACACGCCCGACCACGCGCGGCTGCGCCGCCTGGTGTCGAAGGCGTTCACCGCGCGGCGCGTCGCCGGGCTCGCACCGCGCGTGCAGCAGATCACCGACCGGCTGCTCGACGCCATCGTGCCCCTCGGCCGCGCCGACCTGATCGAGGACCTCGCGCTGCCCCTGCCGGTCACGGTGATCGGCGAGCTGCTCGGGGTGCCGGCGGACGACCGCGGCGGCTTCCAGGAATGGGCGGATGTCATGCTCGCCCAGAGTCCGGACCGTCCCGACCCGGCGGCCGAACGAGCGTGGCGGCACATGTGGACCTATCTCGAGGGACTGCTTGCCGCCAAGCGGCACCGGCCCGCCGGCGACCTGCTCAGCGCCCTGATCGCCGCCCGTGACGACGAGGGCCGGCTGGACGAGGAGGAGCTGGTCGCGATGGCGTTCCTGCTGCTCGTCGCCGGCTACGTCACGACCGTCCACCTGATCGGCAACGGCATCGCGGCGCTGCTCGCCCATCCCGACCAGCTGAAGCTGCTGCGCGACGACCCCCGGCTGCTGCCGAACGCGATCGAGGAGTTCCTGCGGTACGACGGGCCGGTGAACCCGGGCGTCGTCCGGGTCGCCGCCGAGGACCTGGAGATCGGCGGCCGGCCGATCCCCCGGGGTGCGACCGTCGTCATCGCCACCGCGATCGCCGACCGCGACCCGGCGGAGTTCCCCGATCCCGACCGCCTGGATGTCACCAGGCCGGACAATCCGCACCTGGCGTTCGGGCACGGCGCGCACTATTGCCTCGGTGCGCCGCTCGCCCGCCTGGAGGGCCGGATCGCGATCGGTTCCGTGCTGCGCCGGCTTCCCGGCCTGGCGCCCGTCCTGCCGTACGCCGAGCTGCGGCGTCCGGCCGTCGGCCTGCGCGGTCCCGTGCGGTTGCCGGTCACCTTCACGCCGTCTGACCCGCCCGGACAGCCGTCTTCGGCCATTCCGATATGCCGGGGACGGTCGAGCGGGAGACACCTGATTGATCCCGCGAACGACGCGTAAAGAGGATTTAACGCACATTCACGGCAATAGCGCCGTAATGTGTTTCCTGCGCCGGTGTCCCCGCGTCCGAGTGGCCGATCCGGACTGTTTACGCATGCCCGAAAAGCACACGCGGGCCCGGGGGGACGGCCGGTGGCGCAGCGACACCGGCCACCGCGAAGGATCGCCGGAATATCGCCGACTGATCTTGTGCTGTGGAGTATCACTTGAAGGCGGCCCAAGGCCACCGAACGTCACATCGTTCCCGGAGGACGCACGGATGAGCAGCAGCATTCCTTCCCGCCGTACCACCGCCGAATACTCCGAGCACCGTCCGGTCAGGTCGCGGTCCCTGCGCGCCCTCGCGGTCGCCGCACGGCTGGAACGCCGCCACGCTTCGGACGGGCCGCCGGGCCGCACGCGGGCGCGCGAGAGCGCGGCCGCGCCGTCGGCGGCGTCGGGCGAATCGGAGTCATCGGCACAGGAGGACCCGGTCGCCGGCTGAGTGGCCGGTGGCTGAACCGCGCCGGGAAAGGCGGACGGCCGATGGTGACGGCCGTTCGACGGCTCGCGCGTCCCTGCCGTGTACCGAAGAACATCTGATTCAGGGACCGTGTCGAATTCCGTGTCGGGTGAATCGTGTGCATCGCGATGTCCAAGGACGCGGAGTTCATGGGGCTCGCCGTTCCGAAGGGGGAACGCACGGCGCTCGCCGGGGCCGAGCCGGCCGGGGTCCGCATGCCCCGGGTCTCCGGCCGGCGTTTCAACCGGGTGGTGGCCCGGATAGCCGCGCCCGGCCAGGCGGAGATGCGAATTCGTCGTTGACGCGTGGCGCATGGTCGTGCCGGAGCGGGTGACGGCCGCGCGCACCTCGGACGCCCGGCAGGTCCCGCAGGCCCCTACGCGCCGTGGCCGGACATGTCCCGACGCCCCTGGCATGTCGCAGGCTCGCGGTGGCCGTGCTGCGGCGCGTGCCCCGGCCGGCGCTCGCCCAGCCCGGCCCCCGGTTCGGTGTCCACACGGCCGGGTTCGGTGTCAGCGGGCGGTCGCCGCGGTCTGGTAGTACGGGACCGTGGCGAATGACGGCGGGGGCACCGAGCTGATCCCGGGCATGGGCGAGCTGCCGCTCGGCGCCCGCGTCGACCGGGCGGCCGCCCGCGAGCCCGGCGGTGACCAGCCCGCCGGCGGGGTGCGGAGGACCGGCCGGGCCGCCACCGCCGACCGGTCCGGCGGCCTCCGCGGGTCCAGCGGATCCGGGGCGCGGTCCGGCGGCTCCGGTGATCCCGGCGGGCCCGGGGCGCGGCCGGGCAAGGTCGCGGTGAAAAAGGGGTCGGGGAGGGGCACGAAGGCGGCCCGCCGCGCCGCGGAACGGCTCAAGGTCGCACGCGTCGCCGTCGACGTGTCCCTGCCGCACCTGGACCGGCTCTTCGACTACCTCGTCCCCGCCGACCTGGATGAGTCGGCCGTGCCGGGCTGCCGGGTGCGCGTGCGGTTCGCCGGGCAGCTCGTGGACGGGTTCCTGGTCGAGCGCGCCGACCGTAGCGACCATCCCGGACGCCTGGCCTTCCTTGAACGCGTGACCTCGTCCGAGCCGGTCCTGACCCCGGAGATCGCCGCGCTCGCTCGCGAGGTCGCCGACCGGTACGCGGGCACGCTCGCCGACGTGCTCCGCCTGGCCATCCCTCCGCGCCACGCCCGCACCGAGAACGATCCCGGTATCGGTGCCTCGCCGGCGCGCGGCGGGCCGCCGAGCCCCTCCGCGACGGGCACGCCCGCCGAGCCGGCCGGGCTGGTGGGCGCCCCGGGGCGCGCGATGTCGCCGGTGGGATCGGGGGCGCGGACCGCTGCGGACGATCGCGTGCGGCCGGCCGAGGTGGGGGACACCACGGGCGGAACGACGTCGCCGGTGACCTCGGCGGGCAAGGCCGCCGTGGAGGAGCGTGCCGAGTCGGCCGGCGAGGAGGGCTCCTCGGCAACCGGGACGTCGCCGGTGGGTTCGGGCGGTGAGACCGTCGTGGACGATCGCGGTCACGCCCCGCCGGAGCCCGGGCCGTGGGCCGCCTATCCCGCCGGCCCCTCGTTCCTGGCGGCGCTGGCGGACGGGCGCGGGCCGCGGGCGGTCTGGACGGCGCTGCCGGGGCCGGAGTGGCCGCGCGCCATCGCGCGCGCCGTCGGCGCCACGCTGGCGTCCGGCCGTGGCGCCGTGGTCGTCGCGGCGGCCGGGCGCGAGGTGACCCGTATCGACGCCGCGCTGGCCGCGGAGCTCGGGCCGGGCCGCCACGTCGCGCTCACCGCCGAGCTCGGCACGGCGGAGCGCTACCGCCGCTGGCTCACGGTGCTGCGCGGCGGCGTGAACGTCGTCGTCGGCACCCGCGCCGCGATGTTCGCGCCCGTGCGCGACCTCGGCCTGGTGGTGCTGTGGGACGACGGCGATGACGTGCACGCCGAGCCGCTCGCGCCGTACCCGCATCCGCGGGAGGTCCTCGCGCTGCGCGCGCACCGGGTGGGCGCCGGCGCGCTGATCGGCGGCTTCGCCCGCACGACCGACGCCACGCAGCTCGTCGAGACCGGCTGGGCGCACCCGCTGGTCCCCGACCGCGGGCGGCTGCGCGCCACGATGCCGTTCGTGCGGCCGGCCGGGGACGACGCCCAGCTGGCCAGGGACGAGGCCGCGCGCAGCGCGCGGCTGCCGCACCTGGCGTTCCGCGCGGCGCGCCAGGGCCTGGAACGCGGCCCCGTGCTCGTGCAGGTTCCCAGGCGCGGCTACGTGCCCGCGCTGGCGTGCGCCCGCTGCCGGGGGCCGGCGCGCTGCCCGGAGTGCGAGGGCCCGCTCGCGCTCACATCCGGCCACGCCGCGCCCCACTGCCGCTGGTGCGGCCGGATCGCGGGCGCCTGGCGGTGCCCCGAGTGCGGGGGCGGGCAGGTGCGCGCGGTGGTGGTCGGCGCCCGGCGCACCGCCGAGGAGCTGGGCCGGGCGTTCCCGGGCGTGCCGGTCCGCACGTCCGGCCGCGACGGCGTGCTGGCGTCGGTCGGCGCCGAGCCGGCGCTCGTGGTGGCCACGCCGGGCGCCGAGCCGGTGCCCGACGAGGGGTACGCCGCGGCGCTCCTGCTCGACGGCTGGGTGCTGCTCGGCCGGGCCGACCTGCGGGCGGGGGAGGAGGCGCTGCGCCGCTGGGTGAACGCCGCGGCGCTGGCGCGCCCGGGCGCGCCGGTGGTCGTGCTCGCCGACGGCGCCCTCGCGCCCGTCCAGGCGCTGATCCGCTGGGACCCGGTCACCTACGCCGAGCGTGAGCTGGCCGAACGCCGCCAGCTCGGCTTCCCGCCCGCCGTCCGGATGGCGTCGCTGACCGGCACGCCGCAGGCGGTCCGCGAGGTGGTGGCGGCGGCCGAGCTGCCTGTCGGCGCCGAGGTGCTCGGTCCGGTGGAGGTCGGCGACGGCCACGAGAGGGCGCTGGTCCGCGTGGAGCGGGCCCGCGGTGTGCCGCTCGCCCGCTGCCTCAAGGCCGCCCAGGCGGCCCGCAGCGCCCGCAAGACGGCCGACGTCGTCCGCGTCCAGGTCGACCCGCTGGAGCTGATCTGACCGGCGCGCGATCGCGTCGCCGTCCGGGGACGCCGCGCGGCCGGCCGCGTCCGTCCGTGGCGGCGAACGGCCCGCCCATGGCGGTGACCGCGGATCGGCGCGCTTGCGGCCGCGCGGGCGGCGACCGGTGCGTGCGGTCCGTAGACTGGACTCTCAGCCCTCGATCGAGAACGTCGAACGGAGTCGTACGTGGCCGTCAAGCCCATCCGCCTCTTCGGTGATCCGGTGCTGCGTACCCCGGCGGAGCCGGTCACCGACTTCGACAAGGAGCTGCGCACCCTGGTCAAGGACCTGTCCGACACCATGCTCGACGCCCCGGGCGTCGGGCTGGCCGCGCCGCAGCTCGGCGTCGGCCTGCGCGTGTTCACCTACTACGTCGACGAGCAGCTCGGCCACCTCGTGAACCCGACGCTCGACCTGTCCGACGAGCAGGAGGAGGGCGATGAGGGCTGCCTCTCGCTGCCCGGCCTGACCTTCCCGACGAAGCGGGCGGTGGGCGTCGTGGCCAAGGGCTTCAACATGTACGGCGAGCCGATCACGCTGGAGGGCACCCACCTGCTGGCCCGCTGCGTGCAGCACGAGACCGACCATCTCGACGGGATCATCTTCATCGACCGGCTCGACCCCGAACAGCGCAAGGCCGCGATGAAGGCGATCCGAGAGGCCGAGTGGTTCGGCGAGCCTGCGCCGGTCGTCAAGCAGTCCCCGCACCGTACGTTCGGGAAGGCCCTGTAGGGTGCGCCTCGTCTTCGCCGGCACGCCGGAGACCGCCGTCCCGGCGCTCGACGCGCTGCTGAAGTCCCGGCACGAGGTCGTCGCCGCGATCACGCGGCCGGACGCCCTGGCCGGGCGGGGGCGCAGGCTGACGCCCAGCCCGGTCGGGCGGCGGGCGGCCGAGGCCGGCATCGAGGTGCTGAAGCCCGCCAAGGTCCGCGACCCGGAGTTCCTCGACCGCCTGCGCGCGATCGCGCCCGACTGCTGCCCGGTCGTCGCGTACGGCGCGCTGATCCCGCGGTCGGCGCTCGACATCCCCCGGCACGGCTGGGTGAACCTGCACTTCTCGCTGCTGCCCGCGTGGCGCGGCGCGGCGCCGGTGCAGCACGCGATCCTGCACGGCGACGGCATCACCGGCGCGGCCACGTTCCAGATCGAAGAGGACCTCGACACCGGGCCGGTCTACGGCGTGGTGACCGCGCCGATCCGGCCCGAAGACACCAGCGGCGACCTGCTGGGCCGGCTGGCCGAGGCCGGCGCGCACCTGCTCGTCGCCACGATGGACGGCATCGAGGACGGCACGCTCGAACCCCGCCCGCAGCCGTCCGAGGGCGTCTCGTACGCCGCGAAGCTGACCCCGGACGACGCGCGGGTCGACTGGAACAAGCCCGCCCTGCACATCGACCGGCTCGTCCGCGCCTGCACGCCGGCGCCGGGCGCGTGGACGACCTTCCGCGGCGAGCGGCTCAAGCTCGGCCCGGTCCGTACGGCGCCCGACGCCGAGCCGCTGCTCCCGGGGCGGCTGCGGGTCACCAAGCGGGAGGTCCTGGCCGGTACCGGCACGCATCCGGTGCTCCTCGGCGAGGTCCAGCCGCAGGGCAAGCAGCGCATGGACGCGGCGGCGTGGGCGCGCGGCGTCCGGCCGTCCGGCGACGACGAGCTGGCCTGATGCCGTCCCGCCCCGCGCGCCGCGGCCACGGGCGGCGCCCCGCACCCCACACGAACCGGCGGGCCGGGCGGCGGCCCCGCGACCCGGTCCGGCGCACCGCCTACGACGTCCTGCGGGCGGTCGACGAGCGCGACGCGTACGCCAACCTGCTGCTGCCCGCGTTGCTGCGCGAGCGCGGCCTGACCGGCCGCGACGCGGCGCTGGCGACCGAGCTGACCTACGGCACCCTGCGCGGCCGCGGCACCTACGACGCGGTGCTCGACGTGTGCAGCGACAGGCCCGTCGCCAAGATCGACGCGCCGCTGCTCGACGTGCTGCGGCTCGGCGCGCACCAGCTCCTGCGCACCCGCATCCCGCCGCACGCCGCCGTCGGCACCGCCGTCGACCTGGCCCGCTCGGTCGCCGGACCGGGGCAGGCCAGGTTCGCCAACGCGGTACTGCGTAAGGTGGCGGCCCGCGGTCTCGACGCCTGGCTGGAGATCGTGGCGTCCGGTGACGAGACCGCACGGCTCGCCGTCGCCTACAGCCATCCGCGCTGGATCGTGAACGCGCTGCGGGACGCCGTCGGCCCCGCCGAGATCGAGGCGCTGCTCGCCGCCGACAACGACCGGCCCGGGGTCACCCTGGTCGCCAGGCCCGGGCGCGCCACCGTCGCGGAGCTGGGCGGGCAGCCCGCCGCGTACTCCCCGTACGGGGCGTACCTGCCGGAGGGCGACCCGGGCGCGGTGCCGGCCGTCGCCGAGGGGCGTGCCGCGGTGCAGGACGAGGCGAGCCAGCTCGTCGCCGTCGCGCTGACCCGCGTCGAGGTCGGCGGGCCGGACCTCCGCTGGCTCGACCTGTGCGCGGGGCCCGGCGGCAAGGCGGGCCTGCTGTCCGGGCTGGCCGGCGAGCGTGGCGCGCGCCTGCTCGCCTGCGACGTCCAGCAGCACCGGGCGAAGCTGGTCGCCGCGAGCGTCGACGCGGCGGGCGCGGTCGCCGTCGCGGACGGCACGCGGCCCGCGTGGCGGCCGGGCTCCTTCGACCGGGTGCTCGTCGACGCACCGTGCACGGGCCTGGGCGCGCTGCGCCGCCGCCCGGAGGCGCGCTGGCGGCGTGGCCCGGAGTCCCTGGCCGAGCTCCGGCCGCTCCAGCGGCGGCTGCTGGCCTCCGCCCTGGAGTCGGTACGGCCGGGCGGCGTCGTCGCATACGTCACCTGCTCGCCGCACCTGGCCGAGACGCGGGTGGTGGTGGACGACGTGCTGAAGGGCCGCGACGACGTCGAGCGGCTGGACGCCCCGTCGTACCTGCCCGAGGTCCCCGACGTCGCGGACGGCCCGTACGCGCGCTTCTGGCCGCACCGGCACGGCACCGACGCGATGTTCCTGTCCCTCCTGCGCCGCCGCGCCTGACTCGCGACGAGCAGCCCACCTGCCCCGGCGGACGGTCCCGAACCGGGGGTGCGGGCACGATGAATCGCCCTGGAACGGATGCCGTAGGCACCGGCGGTCTCCGGCGTCCCGCGCCCCATCCGGTGGCCATCCGGAGGCCACCACGCGCGACGTGAACGTCCCGGATATCGCCCCGGATATCGCCTCAGGCGGAGACCGCGACGGGACTGCCGATGGCGGAGGTCAGCTTCGCGAGCACCTCCGCGGCCCGGTCCAGGGCACCGGCGATCCACGGGAGCGTCGTCGGGTCGGCGGCGCTCAGCGCCGTCTCGCGCTGCTCGTCGGTCTCGCCGTACAGCAGGCTGGTGGCGACGCGGATCCGCAGGGCCTCGGGCGGGTCGCCGAACGCGCTGCCCGGCAGCACGCCGACGCCGTGCTCGTCCAGCAGCAGCTCGGCCAGCTCGGCGGAGGTGGCGACGCCGAGCACCGGGCGCAGCTCGGAGAAGTCCGGGTAGCAGTAGAAGCCGCCCTGAGGATCGGCCACCGCCGCGCCGGCGGCGCGGAACCGCTCGGCCATCGCCCGCGCGACCGTCTCGTGCAGCCGGCGGCTGGCCGCGACCCGTGCGACGAGCTCCGGCGGCTCGGCGAACGCGTACGCCGCGGCCTTCTGGATCGGCCCGGAGGCACTGGACCAGATCTCGCTGGCCACCCCGGCGAGCCGGTCACGTACGCCGCGCAGCTCCGGGGGCAGCAGCGCCACCCCGATCCGCCAGCCGCCCAGCGCGAGGGTCTTGCTCAGCGCGGTGGTGACCACCGTGCGCTCGGGCGCGAACCGCGACGGGCACGGGAACTCGGCACCCTGGTCGAACACGAGATCGCGGTAGATCTCGTCGGCGATGATCACGAGGTCCAGCTCGCGGGCGGTCTCGCACAGCCGCCGCACCGTGCCGGTGCGGGCCAGAGTGCCGGTCGGGTTGTCCGGCAGCGTCACGACGAGGCTGCGGACGGTCCGCCCGGCCGCGCGGACGCGAGCGACCGCCTCGGCGAGCGCGTCTGGATCGGGCACCCCGCCGTCGCCGGGCAGGGTCGGCACGAACACCGGCTCGCTGCCCATGAGCCGGGTCTGCGCGGCATAGCTGACCCAGCTCGGCCGGGGCACGACGACGCTGCCGCCGATCGCCAGCAGCAGCCCGTACAGCAGCGGCTTGCTGCCCGGACCGGCGATCACGTAGGCAGGATCGGCGGGCAGGCCGCGCCTGCGCCAGTAGCCCGCCGCGGCCTCCCGCAGGTCGGCGCTGCCCGCGACGGGCCCGTACGCCCCCTGGCCCGCCGCCGCCCCGAGCTCGCGTTCCAGCGCCTCGTGGACCGGCAGCCCGGCCTCCCCGAAGGCGAGCGGGAGGACCGGGAGGCCGGCCCGGCGTCGGTGGTCGAGAGCCTCATTGGCGGCGAGCGTCGCGGACATTGCGACAGGCATGTTCGAATCTCCCTGTAGCGGCTGGGGGATGGTGGTGCGCCGTGGTCTGGCACCCCCCAATCGTTCAACGCTGCGATGCGTCAGGACAAGCGAAGCTTTCCGCTGGTATGCATAAGCTTGGCTTATGCTCGATGTCAGACGGCTGAGGCTGCTGCGGGAGTTCGCCGACCGCGGCAGCATCGCGGCGACCGCCAAGGCGCTCGGCTACACCGCCTCGGCCGTCTCCCAGCAGCTCGCCGTGCTCGAACGCGAGGTCGGCACCAGCCTGCTCGACCGCACCGCCCGCAGCGCCGAGCTCACCGATGCCGGTCGGCGCCTGGTCCGCCACGCCGAGCGCATCCTCCGGATGATCGAGTTCGCCGAGGCCGACATGGCCGAGGACGAGCCGGCCGGCCATGTCGTGCTCACCGCGTTCCCCACCGCCGCCGTGGCGTTCGCGCCCGCCCTCGCGCACAGCCTGCGCCGCCACACCGGCCTGACCTTCCAGCTCCGCCAGACCCGCCTCGGTGACGGCCTGCGGCAGGTCCGCGCGGGCGAGGTCGACGTCGCGCTCGTCGACGACTGGACCGGCCTGCTGCCGGCGCGCGGCGGCGGCAGCCTCCGGTTCACCCTGCTCATGCGCGACCCGCTCGTGCTCGTGGTGCCGTCCGGCCACTGGGCCGCCGACCCGGCGGTCACGGTCGACCTGCGGCGGCTCCGGGAGGAACCCTGGATGGCGGCGCCGCCCGGGGAACCGTCGCGCCAGGCGTTCGACCGGCTCCTCGCCGACGTCGGGGGTGCGTCGCCGGTGTCCTCGGGGTTTACAGG
>JBEHYF010000164.1:0-11890 GCA_048498315.1 Actinomycetota bacterium | reverse complement strand
GGGACCGGCGACGGGGAGGGAGGGAGGTTGTCGCCGACGCCGGCGCCGACCTCCATGACCCGCCCCGCGGCGTCCGCCACCAGGGCCGCGCGGTGCTCCGCGAGGCCACCGCGGTCCATGGCCGGGCTCAGACGGGCGTAGAGACGCGCGAATATCGGGTGCCGCACCGTGCTCGCTTCACCGGTCGATGCCATGAGCCTTCCTCCGGTCGTTCTCGCGCCATCGTCGCAGATGACCGCGGCGGCCGGAGCCGTCGGGGACGCATCACGGCGGGCGTGCACACACCGGCCGACGAAGATCCGATGCGTGACCGTATCGTTACGTATGGTAACAGCTACTCGTGGGGACATAAGGAAACGTCAAATCCAGCCACAGCTCTCCCTAGGAGTCGCGATGGCATTCCCCCGTACCGACCGCGCATTAGTGGCCGTGGCGCTCACCGCATCCATGGCCGCCGCGCCCACCGCGAGCGCGTTCGCCGCACCGGCACGTACGCCGATCCGGTCGGTGTTCACCGCAAACCTCGTCAACCGCTACAGCGACATGTGCCTTTCGGTCGACGGCGCCAGGGCCGACAACGGCGCCCGCATGCTGCAGTGGACCTGCGGCACACAGACCAACCAGCAGTGGAACCTGACCGCCACCGACAGCGGGTACTACCGCGTCCGCGCCGTCAACAGCGGCAAGTGTCTGTCGGTCTCGGACGCGAGCACGGGCAACGGCGCCGCCGTCATCCAGTGGGACTGCGGCACCCGCGACAACCAGCAGTGGAAGCTCGTCCAGCGGGATGACGGCTATTTCTCCGTCGTCGCCCGGCACAGCGGCAAGTGCCTGTCCCTGTCCGGCGACAAGACCCAGAACGGCGCCGCCGCCGTCCAGTGGGAGTGCGGCTCGCAGCACGAGCAGCACTGGCGCCTCGGCTGATCCGGCGACGCGGAGCGGCCGTGATCTCCCGCACATCGCATACGAGGCCTCGCCCCGGCGCGTCGAGTGCGGGGACGCCTTGCCGGTCCGCGCCTCGCCGGTCCGCGCGTCGCAGGCGAGGCGTCGCCGGCCCGCGCACCCGGCCATGGTGACGCCGGCGCCGACCGGAAGGTCCCGGACGACCGCCGTCCGGGACCTTCCGGCTCCCGCGGCGAGCGGCGGCGGACGGCGGAAGAGAGCGGCGAAGCAGGGCGGCGTTGACAGCGGCGGGCCGCGGCGGAAAGCGCAGGACGGCGGCTCCCTCCGGAACCGCTGCGGGCTGGCCACCGCCGGAAATGTCTGATGGGATCGTTCTATGAGTACGAAGGCGCACGAAATCCAGGTCACGCCCGGAACGGACCAGGTCGTCGTACGGGTCAAGGACACCGTCGTCGCGGCGTCATCGCGGCCGGTCGTCCTGACCGAGACCGGCTGCCCCGCGCGGTACTACCTGCCGCGGGAGGACGTGAACACGGACCTGCTCCGGCCGTCGGCGACGACGTCGCACTGCCCGTTCAAGGGCGACGCCGTCTACTGGTCGGTGGACACCGGCGACGGTGTGGCCGAGGACGTGGTGTGGTCCTACCCGGAGCCGTTCCCAAGGGTCGCGCAGGTGGCGCGGCTGCTCGCCTTCTGGGCCGAGAAGCCGGGCGTCACCCTCGAGGTCAACGGGCGGCCCGCGTAGACATCGCGCGTCACGATCGGAGGCGCCCCGGCATCCGGTGCCGGGCCTGGCACGGTCGCGGCCGCCCGTCGCCGGGCGGGCGCGGCCCGGCGTCCAGCCCGGCATGCGGGCCGGTGCGACCGGGATCTCGTCCGTCGTGTCCGGACGGTGCCCGCGGTACCACGTGGCAGGCCGCGTCGACCGTGCCGTGTCCCCCCTCGTTCGATCAGCGAGCCGTCGCGCGTGCGGAGCCGGCCCGTCTGAGCGGCGGGGACGAGCACGGCCGGGGCCGGTCAGGCGTGGCGGCCGATGTCAGTGGTAGGCGGCGACGAGTTCGGCGAACTCGGTGGCGAGCGGGCTGAGCCCGTGCCACCGGCGGGTGGCCCAGCCGACGGTAAGCGGCGAGAGGGCGGGAATGGGCACGGTCCGGAGCGGGCTGCCGGGCGGGAGGAGGAGGCGGGGCAGGGCCGGGAGGATGGCGTGGCCGACGCCGAGCTCGGCGAGCAGGATCGCGGTGTCCCAGTCGGCCACGCCGACCGGGGCCGGTGCGGTGATGCCGAGGCGGCCGAAATCATCCTCCAGGCGCTGCCGGGAAGCGGAGTTCTCCGGGTGCGCGATGTAGCGGATGGCCGCCAAGTCGGCGGGGGCGATCGAGTCCCGCGCCGCCAGCGAGTCGTCACGGTGGACGACCAGCACCCACGGAAGGTCGGCGACGGGCCGCTGCTCGACCTGGGGCAGCGGCCGGCCGAGGGTGAGCCAGGCCAGGTCCGCCCGGCCGCTGTGCAGCAACTCGACGCAGCGCCGGGTCGAGTGCGCCGAGCGGAACTCCAGGGTGACGTCCGGACGGCGGCGGCGGAAGGCGACGATCGCGTCGGCCATGAAGTGCCGTACGGTGACGCCGCCGGTCGTGATGCTGACCGTGCCGCCGTGGCCGTCACGGAGCTCGCCGAGCCGGCGTAGCGCGGAGTCGAGCGTACCGATGCCGCCGAGCGCCGCCTGGTACAGGATCCGCCCCGCCCGCGTCGGGACGACGCCGCGGGGCCGGCGTTCGATCAGCGTCAGGCCGGTCTCCCGTTCGAGCCGTTTGACGTGCTGGCTCACCGCGGACTGGGTGCACGACAGGGTACGGGCGACGGCGCTGAGGTTGCCCGTCTCGCACACGGCGATGAACACGCGCAGGTCGTCCAGGGTCACGGCTCCCTAAGTCATCGCTTAGGGAGATCTCATAAAATCTGCGGATTGACTTGGGTCGCCTGGGCTTTCAGGATGTCGACTGCGGCCGGGCCCCATGGCTCCGGCCCTTGGCGGCAACCCGCTCCCGGCGCTCGGACCGGCGCCGTCCGACGACCCCGGGACGTACGGCGCGGACGCCGGAGCAGCATCGCGGGCGGGTGCCGACCCGACCCGCGGATGAGGAGGCGCCGGTGGTCACGGACCGTCGCGAACCGAAGAGGCCGAGCCGGGATCCGGGCGGGGCGACCGGCGCGCCGGATGGCCGGCCTGGCATCGACCGCCCCGGCCCGGCCGTCCCCCCGCACGCCGCCCCCCGCGGGCGGCCCCGGATCGAGACCGTGGCCGCGTGGCTGGCCTCGCTCGGCGCAGAGGAGATCCCGCACCCGGGCGGCACCCTGTCGGCGCATCTGCGGCGGGTGCACGCGCTGCTGGACGAGTGGGGCGCCAGGCCGGCCCTCCGGCTCGCCGGCCTGTGCCATGCCTACTACGGCACCGACGGTTTCCCCACCGCACTGGGGGATATCGCCGACCGCGCGAGGCCGGCCGCCGTGATCGGTGCGGAGGCCGAACGGCTCGTCCACTTCTATGCCTGCGGCGACCGCCGCTTCTCCTACCCTCACCTGGCCGAGCCCGCGGGGCCGTTCAAGGACCGCTTCACCGGTGCCGTGTCCTGCCCGCCGCTGCGGCTGCGGCGCGACTTCGCCGAGTTGACGGTCGCGAACGAGCTGGACCTCGTGCGGGCCGACCCCGGCTTTCGCGCCCGGCTCGGGCCGGAGCTTCGCGCCCTGTTCGCGTCGTGGCGGACCCTCATCAGCGCCCCCGCCTGGCGGGCCGTCCAGGCCACCCTGCCGTGACCGGCGCGGGATGGCGGCCGTTGTTCACCGAGGCCGCCGGGTTCCTGGAGTGCTCGCCGGAGCCGGTGCGGGTCGCCGGTCGCGTGGCCGGGCCGCCGTCGCGGCTGCCGGTCGGCGACGCGGCGGTCGCGTGCGTCGCGACCGCCCTGGCGGCCGCGGCGGGCCTGTGGGCGCGGCGCGGCGGACCGCGCGGGGTGGTCCGGCTCGACGCCGCGCATGTGGCGGCCGCCGTCCGCAGCGAGGCGTACGTCCAGGTCGGCGGGCGCGGTTTCGGTGATGCTTTCGCGCCCCTGTCGCGGTTCTGGCGGGCCGCCGACGGGTGGGTGCGGACGCATGCCAACTACCCGTGGCACCGGGAGGCGCTGCTGCGGGCGCTCGGCACGGCCGCCGAGCCGGACGCCGTGGGGGCGGCGATCGGCGGGCTTCCGGCGGAGACCGTCGAGGCGGCCGTGGTCGCCGAGGGCGGCGTCGCCGCGGCGGTTCGCACCGCCGAGCAGTGGCGGCGGCACCCGCACGGGCGCTCGTGCGCCGGCCGGCCGCTGGTCGCCGGCCTGTCCACCGGCGACGCCCCGCCGCGCCGCCACCCGCCCGCCGTCCTGCCGGCCGCCGGGGTGCGCGTCCTCGACCTCACCCGCGTCATCGCCGGGCCGGTCGCCACCCGGTACCTTGCCGCACTCGGCGCCGACGTGCTCCGCGTCGATCCGCCGCACCGGCCGGAGCTGCCGTTGCATCGCTACGACGGGCTGCCCGGGAAGCGCAGCACGCTCCTGGACGCCCGCACGCCCGAGGGTCTGGACCGGCTGCACGAACTGCTCGACGGCGCCGACGTCGTCGTCCACGGCTACCGGCCGGGCGCCCTCGCCGCGTTCGGTCTCGATTCCGGTTCGCTGGCCGAACGCCACCCTGGACTCGTCGTGGTGTCTCTGTCGGCGTGGGGAGGCCCCGGCCCGTGGGCGGACCGGCGCGGGTTCGACAGCATCGTCCAGGCCGCGTGCGGCATCGCGATGGCCGAGTCGCCGGACGGGGAGCCGCCCGGCCGGCTGCCCTGCCAGCTCCTCGACCACGGCACGGGCTACCTGGCGGCCGCGGCCGCCCTGGAGGGCGTACGCCGGCAATCCGCTGCGGGCGGCACGCACGTGTTCGAACTGTCCCTCGCCGCGACCGCCGCGTGGCTCCTGCGCGGACGGCGGCCCGCGGCGGCCAGGCCGCCGTCCGTCAGCACGGTGCCCGATACCGCCGCGCCGGGCACCGTGGCGCCGGACGGCGCCTATGTGACGACGTTGGACTCCGACGCGGGGCCGGTCGTGACCGTCGCCCCGCCGGGCGCCTTCGGCGACCATGCCCTGGCCTGGCCGCAGCACCTGCACACCTACGGTCAGGATCCTCCGGCCTGGTGACCTCGCCGAACGCGAGGGACTCGGCGTTCGCCGGTGCGATGCCGGGAAGGCGGGATCCGTTACGACTCGACGAACCTGACGAACTTCTCCATCTCGGCGGTCGTATCGGGGGTGACATTCCGGCTGATGTCCGCGTACTGCCGGGTGGCGTCATTGAAGACCTGGGTGCACTGCGCGATGGCGGCGTCCACCTTCGTCCGCGACTCGGCCATCGCACCGTCGAAAGCCGCCACGAGGCACGGGCGTTCTGGTCGATCTTCTCGTCGTCGGCCCACGGCGGCCAGGCCCATTTCTGGTTATCGTCCAGGTCGCGTTTTCAGGGTGGCCAGCCGGCTCGGCCGCGAGCCATCGGCAGGCATCGATGGCGGTGGCCAGGCCGAGGAGTGCGGCTCCGACCTTCTTGAGCGGGAGCACAAGTCGTCGAGGTTCTGCGCCGGCACCTTGCTCAGCGCGCGCGGGTCGATATCGAGGGCGTCCACGAGCCCGCTGTCGCCGACGACGACCCGCATCCGGGCGTCCTCGGACTCGGCATGGACGTAGATCGGCTCCCCGGCCGCGGAGGATTCTCCGGATGTAGTCGCACCCGTGTCATTCGTCCGAAGTCGTTCGTGAACGGCGCCACCGCGTGGCGACGACAGCCGACGACGCTGTCGGCGGAACCGGCGGGCGACGGGGAACGCGCCGCGATCGGGCTCGCGGCCCAGAGTACCGGCGGTCCTCATTCAGGTACCAGTGATTGTCCGTTATTCGGCGGAAATCAACGAGGCACCGGACGGACGCCCGGCCGCGCGCCAAATAGCCACGAACGGCCAGTTATGACGCGAATCAGGAATTGTTCTCCTAAGAGCCGTATCCGGACGTCCGCCGGCTCATCGGCGCGGGGGCGATCGCGGCGGCTGGCCGGCAGGGGCGTGACGGGACATCGCCGTCGATAGCGGCGACGCCCTCGCAAACCCCTCCACATCACCGCCACCGCGCGGCAGGGCGACGCCGGCCCGCGGATCCGCGTCGGTGGCGCCGCAACACTCACGCGAGTCGCCCGCCTCTAGCGCGCAGGCGGCGGCTCGCCGCGCCACCGCGCGGATCCAGCGGAGCGAGTCGGCCGCAGCACGCCGATCCCCGGGCCGCCTGCCGTGCGATCCCGGCACCCCACCGACGGGCCCGGTCGCCTTCGCCGCCGCGCAGCGGACCCTGCGCGCCGTCGACGAGGAAGCCGGCCGGCCTGGCAACGACCGGTAACCGGGGAAGGCGGCCGTCAAGAGACCGCACGCCGCACCCCGAGCCGTCCCGTGCGGCGGGACGACACACGGCCCGGCTCGCCGGAGAAGGAAAAACCGTGCCGGCGATGTAGAGAACCGGCGACCCGCTCCGACCAAGGGTCAGATGGCGCACCGGGCGCCCGACCGGAAGGAGCCGGAGATGACCAAGATCGTGCTGGGCATGTCGATGTCGCTGGACGGGATCGCGGGTCCCGAGTCCGCGGATGAGGACGGCATGGCCGTTTTCGCCGCCATCCTGGGCTGGCAGTTCCCCCTGCGGAGCTGGCGCGAGCAGCAAGGGCAGGAAGGCGGGGAGGACTCGGTGGACTCCCGGGTGTGGGCGAGCAACTTCGACCGGTTCGGCCCGCAGATCGTCGGCCGCCGGATGTTCGACCACGGCTACCCGCACTGGGGGGAGAACCCGCCGTTCCACGCCCCCGTCTTCGTCGTGACCCACCGCGGCCAGGAGCGGATCGACAAGAGCGGCGGCACCAGCTACACGTTCGTGACCGGCGGCGTCAAGGCCGCCGTCGAGCAGGCCCGCGCGGTGGCGGACGGCAAGGACGTACTCGTGGCCGGTGGTGTCGGCATCGGCCGGCAGGCGCTGGCCGCCGGGCTGGTCGACGAGGTCGTGCTGCACGTCACGCCGGTGTTGCTCGGCCGCGGGCTGCGGCTGTTCGACACCGCCCGGGCGGATCTGCACTGCGTCGAGACGATCCAGGGTGAGGGCGCGGTCCACCTGCGCTACGAGGTGCGGTGACCGGACCTGCCGGCCTGGCCGGCCTCCTGGCCGGCGCGGCCGGCCGCCACGATACGTGAAGCGGCTCCTGGCGGCCCGGCGGATGACGGCCCGCCGGCCGTCGAAAGCCGCCGGCCGTCGGGAGTCGCCGTCCCGTGGCCGGCGGCCGGCGGGCCGATCCATGCCACTGGGCGGTGGCGGGCTCGCGCGTCGCCGGCGGCCTTCCACGTCCCGGGGAACCGGCCCCCGGGCGGCGACCGCGAACGGTTCCGGTCGGCCACCGCAGGCGGGATCCGCGTTCACGGGTGGCGTCCCCGGCGCATGCCGCCGGCTCGCGGGTCAGCCGTCGGCTGCGAGGGCACGAGCCGCGCGTGCCATGAGGTACCGCCGCTCCGGCAGGCTGGTGGTACGCCGCGCCGCCTCCCGGTAGTCGGCCGCCGCGGCGTCCGCCTGGCCGGCGAGTTCGCGCAGATGCGCGCGCGTGGCGAACAGCCGGTGGTGATGAGCCATGCGCTTGTCGCCCGAAAGCGTGGCGATCAGGTCCAGCCCGGCGGAGGGTCCCTGCACCATCGCGACGGCCACCGCCCGGTTGAGCGTGACCATCGGGCCGGGCGCGACCTGTTCCAGCAGGTCGTACAGGGCCAGGATCTGCGGCCAGTCGGTCGAGTCCAAGTCTTCGGCCTCGTCGTGGACGGCCGCGATGGCGGCCTGGAGCTGGTAGGGCCCGACCGCTCCGCGCCGCAGCGCGTCGGAGACCAGCGCCACGCCCTCGGCGATGCGGTCCCGGTCCCAGCGGCCGCGGTCCTGCTCGGCCAGCGGAACCAGGCCGCCGTCCGGGCCGACGCGCGCCGGCCGCCGTGCGTCGGTGAGCAGCATGAGCGCGAGCAGGCCGGCGACCTCCGCGTCATCGGGCAGCAGCCGGTGCAGCCAGCGGGTGAGCCGTATCGCCTCGGCCGACAGCGAGGGCGCGGTCAATTCGCTGCCGCCGCTCGTCGTGTACCCCTCGTTGAACACCAGGTACAGCACGTGCAGGACCGCGCGCAGCCGATCCGCCCACTCGTGCTCCGGCGGAACGGTGAACGGCAGGCCGTCCGACCTGATGGTTCGCTTGGCCCGGCTGATCCGCTGGGCCACGGTCGCCTCCGGAAGCAGGAACGCCGCCGCGATCTGGGCCGTGGACAGGCCCCCCACGGCGCGCAGCGTCAGCATGATCTGGCTCGGCACCGACAGCGCCGGATGGCAGCAGCCGAACAGCAGGGCCAGCGAATCATCCCGGTCGGTACCCGGATCCGCGTCGGCGGGCCCGTCCAGCAGTTCGGACTGCGGGGTGGCCGCCACGACCGCGTACTCCCGATGCCGGCGTGACTGTTCGCTGCGCATGAGGTCGAGCAGCCGGCGCGACGCCACGGTCACCAGCCAGCCGCGTGGATTCCCCGGCGTGCCCTCGACCGGCCACTGCGTGGCGGCGGCGAGCAGCGCCTCCTGTACGGCGTCCTCGCAGGCGTCGAACTGACCGTGGCGGCGCACGAGCGCGCCGAGGACCTGCGGCAGCAGGTCCCGCAGCAGGCCCTCGATCTCCAGCGTGGCGCCGCCCGCCCGGCCGGAGCCCCCGTTCCCGGTCTCGTTCACGGCTCGCCGGCGGACTCGTGCAGGATCGGCCACAGCTCGACCGGATCCTGGCCGGCGAACGGCATGTCCGCGGCGATCTCCAGGGCACGCTCCTCGCTCTCGCAGTCCAGCAGCCACAGGCTGGCCAGGTACTCCTTGGTCTCCAGGTACGGACCGTCGGTGACCATGGGCGCTCCGTCGTCGCTTCGCCGTACCAGCTTGGCGTTGACCGCGTCGGCGAGGCCGTAGGAGCCGAGCAGTTCGCCGGTCTGCCGGTACTTGGCGTTGAACGCCTCCTGCTTGGCGATCGCCTCCGGCCACGCCTCGGCCGGAAAAGAGTCCCACTTCTCCTGGTTACCGTAGATCAGCAGCAGGTACTTCATCTCGTACATCCCTTCCGGGCCGGCGCGCCGATGCGGCGCTGTCACTCTCGGTCGGAGGCGGCCGGCCGTATCCAGATCACGGCCGAGAATTCTCGGCCGGATGTCGAAGCCGCCCGGTCGGCTCCGACCATCGGTTGTCAACGCAACCGAACCCTGAAGGAGAAGCGTAATGTCCGTCTCGACGACCGCGCAGCCGTGTTCCGCCGCCCCTGCCCGCCCGATCCTGCTGGTCAGCGCGCTCGCCGGCCTGACCGCGGCGGCCGCGACCGAACTGTACGGCCTGGCCGCTTCGAGGTCGGCGACGACGGTGTTCGCGCGGCCCGCGCACCCGGGGAGCCGGGCCGCGAGGTCCCGCGGAAGTACTGCGGCAGGCCGAGATCCAGGTCGGCGGCCGCGTCCAGCTTGGCGATCGCCTCCTCCGCGCGGCCGTCGAGACGGGACTCGAACGCTCCGGCGATCGCCAGCGAGAGCGCCTGGGCGGGTGAGCCGTCCGCGCGGGCGGCGAAAAAGTCGAAGCCATCCTGGTGGCGCTCGTCGGCCATGAGCTGGTGCGCGAGCACGACGAGGGTGCGCCGGTCGGCGTTCGGCCAGGCCGCCGCCTGTTTCAGCGCTTCGGTCTTGAGGGCGTCGATTTCGAGCTGCATCGTCTTCTTCCTTGTGGCCGGGTTCGTCATCGCGTGGGCGACGCGGAGGTCGGCGCTCCGGCGATGCCCGGTGTCGCTTCGGCGATGGGCGGGCCGGAGGTGGGCAGCGGCGCTCGCCGGGCCTTGCCGAGCGCGGACACGGACGTGATGTGGAGGACGAGCATCAGCGGCACGGCCGCCGTCGGAATGAGCGCGAACGGAAGAGCGCCGATCGCATCAACGGGCGGCGTGACGTTGAGCAGTCCGAATCCGGAGAGGCCACCGAGGGTCAGGGCGACGACCAGGTCGGCGATGCCGAACGCGTTGAACCACAGGGCGGCGCGACGGCCCGTGCCGCGCGCGAGCCTTCGCGCGGCCAGCGGCGCGGCGATCCCGGTGGCGATGTCGCCCAGGCCAGCGGGCAGGGCGAACACCGCGGGCAGGTGGCCGAGGGCCATGGTGATCAGGAAGACCACTCCGGCGATGCGGAACGAGTGCGGAAGCATGAGGCGCGCCGCCATGCCGGGCGCGGTCAGGGCACGCGCCACCATCGGAATCCGGCTGAGGGCCAGCAGCGTCCCCAGGAAGCCGACGACCGCGATCGGCAGCCACGGCATCGGGCGGCCCGGTTCGGTGTGGTATCCGCCGTAGCGCGCAATCACGCTGCTGGCGGTGAACCAGCCGCCGAACAGCACGGCCGCGACCGCGGCGATCAGCATGGCGCGCACCCGTCCCAGCCCGGCGCGTTCCGCGCCGAGGTAAAGCACCGCGCAGGTCGCGGCCGGGATGGCGGCGACTCCGGCGATCGTGACCGCCCACACGTAGGCAGGGGGATCGTACATGACAGCCTCCTTCGATCAGTATCTTTAAGATACTATATAGAAGATAGTAACTTTGAGCTAGTAAAATGTCGAACGTGACGCGGAACGTTCACACCTATGACCACTTCTGCCTGGTCGCCCGCACCCTGGAGCGCGTCGGCGACCGGTGGAGCCTGCTGCTGATCCGCGACCTGCTCACCGGCGCCAAGAGGTTCACCGACCTCATGGACCGCCTCGGCGGGATCACGCCCAAGACGCTCAGCCAGCGCCTGCGCGACTTGGAGAGCGCCGGAATTCTCACCGCCGACCGCGAGCCGGGCCGGCGGGAGGTCCGGTACCGCCTCACGCCGGCCGGCGCCGAGCTCGCCCCCGCCATCGACGCGCTCAACTGGTGGGGGCTACGGCACGCCTGGCGGCCGCCACGGCCCGGTGAGCCGCTGCACGCCGAGCACCTGCTGCGCACCGCCGTCCAGGCCATCGACCTCGCCACCGGCGACCACGAGCCGGCCCGCTGGCTCTTCCGCCTCGACGACGCGAACTACGTGGTAGAAAGCGACGGTCGCGGGTGGTCGCTCACCACCGATGCCGCCTCCGCACCCGCCGACGTGGTGATCACCGGGACAACCGGATCCCTCGCCGGGCTGATCTTCGGTCGGCCGGACGACGACATCACCATCACCGGAGACGCCGAACCTGTCGCACGCTTCCGCAAGCTGATCGGCACCCTCGCCGCCGTCGTCCCACCGACCGATGCCTCACCCGACGCACGTTGACGCACGCCGGCGTCGACCGCGGTCATCGCCCTCGTTGTCCGTCCAAAGCACAACGCCAGGCGCTTGCGTTTATTTCGAATGTTGCACATATTGCGATTAGGAAGAAGGCGACCATGGTCGGGATCCACATCAAACGCTCGATCGAGCCGGGTTCGATCGATGCCCAGGTAGCGGCGCGCGCGGTGAGGCGCATCAAGGACTACCTCATGTGACATCCGGACGAAGAGTCCATCCCTATCGCCGGCGAGATCGGCACCGACGAGGCGCTTGTCCTTCCTCGCGATGCGGTGAGCCTGCTCGCCTACATCCTGACCCAGGCAGCCGACGGGCGAGGCGTGTCGGTCATCCCGTCACACGCCGAACTGACCACGCAACAGGCCGCGGACATGCTCAATGTGTCCCGGCCATTTCTGATCGGGCTGCTTGAGTCAGGAAAGATTCCGTATCGCATGGTGGGCAAGCATCGCCGGATCACCGCCGAAGCGCTGGTCGAATACAAGCGACGCGATGACCAGAAACGGCGAGCCGCCGCCGATGAGCTCTCAGCACTCGGCCAGGACCTCGGGATCTGAC
>JBEHYF010000163.1:0-11995 GCA_048498315.1 Actinomycetota bacterium | reverse complement strand
TGATCGAGGAAGCCGACCTGACCCGCGCCAAACGCGCCGACCGCGGCCGGGCGCTCGGCGACGGTCTCGGCCGGCTGCTCGGCGGGCCCGGGTCCACGGTCGGCCGGCTTGCGCTGGGCGGCGGGGTGCCGCGGCGGCGCCGGTTTCGGCGTGGCGGGCCCGGCCGCGGCCGGCTTGGATGCGGCCGGCGTGGCCGCGGCCGGCCTGGTCTCCTCGCGGCGCGCGGCCGCCGCTTCCGCGGCCGTGCGTTCCAGCGCCGGCTCCTCGGCCTGCTCCGGCGCGGGAACGTGGACGGCGGCCGGATCGCGGTCGGCGGCCGGGCGTTCGGCGGCCGGCTCGGGCCGGTCGGCGGCCGGCGTGTCCGCGGCGGGCGCGGCGGCGGGCCGTGGCCCGGCCGGCGGCCGATCGGCCACGCCGGTGCCGGACCCGGGGCGCGGACCGCCGATCTCCTCGCGCGGGCCGGCCGCTTCGCGCGGTGCGGTCGCGTCCCGTGGGCCGGGCGCCTCGCGGAGCGCGGTCGCCTCGCGCGGCGGCACGCCCTCGCGGGGACGGGCGCCGGACGGGGGTTCGCGGACGAGGGACGGCTCGGCGGAAGGCGGCTCCTTGCGCAGCGGCGCCGGGGCCGGCGGCGCGGGCGGCTCCTCGCGTGGCTGGTCGACGACGACCTTCATGGCGCGGCGCGGTAGGAACGGGGTCACGGTGTCGTCGACCGTCTCGTCGAGGTCGAGCGATGACAGCCGGGCGGCCTCGTCGTTGACCGCCGTGATGTGGCGGCGGCGCGGGTCGTAGGACCATTCGGCGGCGTACGGCCGCCCGTCGTAGCAGAAGACGAGGCTGACCCGCCAGGTGGAGTCCTCGCACTTGCGGGAGTCCCACTCGACCTCTTCCAGGTCGATGCCGCGCTTGCCGAGACGCTCCTCGACGATCTCGCCGAGGGCGGGACCCGGCGACGACTCGCCGGGACGCCGGATGGTCACGCGCTGCGCCTGCTGGGCCATGTACTCGCGCTCCTGGAGAACCGGCCCCTCGAACCAGCGGACGCGCTCCACCGGGATGCCGGCCGTTTCGGCGATCTCCTCCGCGGTCTCTCCAGCGCGGATGCGAGCCTGGATCTCCTTGGGACGCAAGGGACTCTCCACTTCGATCTCGTACTGGCCGAGGCGGGAGAAGTGCCCACGGACCACGGCGCGCAGCCGGTCGTCGATGGGCAGCGTGAACCGGGTGCCCCGGCCCGCGGTGGCGAGGACGAGGTACGAACCGTCCTCGCTGACCGCGACGAGGCGCAGCTCCTGCATGCGTGTCCTTTCGTGCCTGTCCGACGCGGCTCAGGGCGCATGCGTGCCCTTCCCCCGGTCTCACCAGTCTCGCGTCAGGACGCGCCTGCCCGCCAGCACCGTACCCGGCATGTCCGAACATCGCCGCCGTCGCGACGTGGTTCCTGGTCAACTTCCCGCAGCGGCGTCCCAGCTTGCCGGGTCGGGGCCGGCGACGGCGCGGAGCTTAACGTTTCTTGTGGATCCTTTTCCCGGTCATGGCCGGCGCGGTGATCGATGGCATCGGGCCGGACGGTTCATTTGCCGAAGACGCGGGTGGTGTAGGCGTTGGCGAACAGACGGTCGGGGTCGAGACGGTCGCGGAGGACGAGGAAGTTCCCGAACCGAGGGTAGACGCCTTCGAGGTAGGACGCGTCGCGCGTGTGCAGTTTTCCCCAGTGCGGGCGCCCGCCGAGCGCGGTCATGATCTCCTCGACGCCGCGGAAGTACTCCTCGTGGCGATCGGCGTGGAAGACGTGAATGGCGATGAACGCGCTGGCGCGGCCGTACGCCATCGACAGCCAGGCGTCTTCGGCGGGCAGCAGGCGCACCTCGATCGGGAAGCCGATGCGCCAGTCGTTCCGCTCGATGAGCGCGCGTACCTCGCGCAGCGCCCCGGGCAGCTCCTCGCGCGGGATCGCGTACTCCTGCTCCTTGAACCGGACGCGGCGCGGGCTGGTGAACACCTTGTAGGAAGTGTCGGTGTAGGTGCGGGCGCCGAGCGCGCGGACGGACACCTGGTTGATGGCGGTGATGGCGCCGGGGAACCGGTGGCCGATCCGGTTGGCCACCTCGAACACCGAGTTGGACAGGAACTCGTCGTCCCACCAGCGGCGCAGGCGGCCGAGCGGGCGGGCCGGGCCCGGCATCCGGTTGTTGCGCTTGGTCAGGCAGCCGTCGGTATGCGGGAACCAGTAGAACTCGAAGTGCTCGTTGCCGGCGGCCAGCTCGTCGAGGCGCACGAGCACCTCGTCCCAGCGCATCGGCTCCTCGCGCGCCTGGAGCAGGAACGCCGGGACGGCCCGCCAGGTGATCGCGGTGATGACGCCGAGCGCGCCGAGGCCGGCGCGGGCCGCGTCGAACAGGTCGGGCCGCTCCGCGCGCGAGCAGGTGACGACCCGGCCGTCGGCCAGCACCAGCTCCAGGCCCTCGACCTGCGAGACGAGCCCGGCGACGTCGCGGCCGGTGCCGTGGGTCGCGGTCTGGATCGCCCCGGCGAGCGTCTGCTCCTGGATGTCGCCCATGTTGGCCAGGGCGAGACCGTGTTCGGCGAGCCGCTCGTTGAACGCCCGCAGGCGCATGCCCGCGTCGGCGGTGACCAGGCCGGTGGCGGTGTCCACCGAGCGCAGCTCGTTCAAGCGGTCGGGGCGCAGCAGCACGCCCTCGGTGGCGGCGGCCGCGGTGAACGAGTGACCGGTCCCGGCCATCCGGACCGTGAGACCGGCGGAGGCGGCCGCGCGGACCGCGGAGACGACGTCCCCGGTGGTGCGCGGGGTCACGACGCGGCGCGGGGCGGCCTGCTGGTTGCCGGCCCAGTTCCGCCAGGTGTGCTGTGCTGCGGGGGGCATAACATGAGATTTACTCACGTTGTCGCTGATGGTGGCAACCCTCCGTCGTATGCCGGAGTGCCGGAGCCCGATCGTCGCGCATCCGCCGCACCACCCGGGCGTCGTGCCGGCGGCCGTACGATGCACGGCGGCCGTGAACAGCGCATCGGCGGGTTCGCTCGGCATGTGGGTAACTACCGTCCGGGTCCGTTCGTTGAGGTTCATTGATGAGACGCATCGTGCGCAAGGGAATCACCGCCGCCGCGGTCGCCGCGCTCGTCGCCGCAGGTACCGTCGCCGGCGGCGCGGCGTACATCATGACCACCGGCGCCTCGGTCTCGGGCGGGACGGCCACGCCGCCGCGCGGGCCGGCGAGCGGGCCGGTGACGAACGTCGTACCCGCGAACGACGAGCCGGCCGCGCTCAAGCGGATCGTGCCGCCCGACTTCCTCGTCATCGCGACGCGGCCGGTCACCGCCAAGCGGCTGTCGAAGGTCGCGCACCTGACGAACGTCCGCGACGTCATCACCGCCGACGCGGGCGCGGTCCAGCTCCAGGGCGGGCGGGTGAACATGTTCGCCGTCGACCCCTCGCGGTTCCGCTCCTGGACACCGCCCGGCACGGCGAAGAACGACGCGCTGTGGACCGCGCTCGCCCACGACCAGTTCGTCGTCTCCGGGGAGGTGCAGCAGCAGCTCGGCCTGCGCGCGGGCATGCAGTACCCCGTGCTCGGCCGCAGCCAGCTGATGGTCACGATGGGCGGCGCCGGCTCGCTCGGCCTTCCCGGCATCAACGTGCTGGTCGGCCGCACCATCGGCCGGAGGATCGGGCTCGTCCAGAACATCGCGCTCCTCGTCAACGCCCCCGGCGCCGACCTGAACGCCCTCGACTCCAGCCTGCACAAGGTGATCGGCGCGGAAAGCCAGGTCATCAACCTGCACCGGCAGCAGAACGCGCTTCCCCAGCAGGGCCACGCCCGCGCCGGCACTTACCTGGCGCTGTACCAGCAGGCGGCCACCCTCTGCCCCGGCCTGTCGTGGACCGTGCTCGCCGCGATCGGGCAGATCGAGAGCGACCACGGCCGCAACCCCGGCCCGTCCAGCGCCGGGGCGCTCGGCCCCATGCAGTTCCTGCCGGCGACCTGGCGCATCTACGGCGTGGACGGCGACGGTGACGGCAAGGCCGACATCATGGACCCGTACGATGCCGTGCCCGCCGCGGCCAAGTACCTGTGCGCCAGCGGCGCCGGCCGCGGCGCCGCCGGCCTGTCGCGGGCCATATTCGCCTACAACCATTCCCAGGTGTACGTGAACGACGTGCTGGCCCTGGCCCGCGCCTACGCCCGCCGGTACTCCTGACGCCCCGCCTCGCCGCCCACTGCGGCGTCTCCTCGCCGGCGCGCGCACCGCCGCGTGCGCACTGCGGCTCGCGCACCGTGGCCCGCGCACCGCGGCGCGTCGCCGACGGGCGCGCGCAGCGGACGGGCGCGCGCAGCGGACGGGCGCGCCGCGGATCCCGCGTCCGCGTACGTGCCCGCGGCTGGTTGGATGGAGGCATGCCGTACGACGCGTTGCTCCTGTTGTCCTTCGGCGGGCCGGAACGGCCGGAGGACGTCATGCCGTTCCTGGAGAACGTCACGCGGGGCAGGGGAGTGCCACGCGCCCGGTTGGAGAGCGTGGCCGAGCACTATCACCACTTCGGCGGCGTCAGCCCGATCAACCAGCACTGCCGCGACCTCAAGGCCGCGATCGAGGCGGACTTCGCCGCCCACGGCCTGGACCTGCCGGTCTACTGGGGAAACCGCAACTGGCACCCGTTCCTGGCCGACACGCTGCGTCAGATGAAGGCCGACGGCGTGCGCCGGGCGGCGGCGTTCGTCACCTCCGCCTACAGCGGGTACTCCTGCTGCCGCCAGTACCTCGACGACATCGACCGGGCCCGTGCCGAGGTCGCGGGCGCGCCCGAGATCGACAAGCTGCGGACCTACTGCAACCATCCCGGCTTCATCGAGCCGATGATCGAGAACACCCGCGCCGCGCTCGGCCGGCTGCCCGCCGACCTGCGCGACGGCGCGCGGCTGGTGTTCACCGCGCACAGCGTGCCGCTGGCCCAGCCGGGCCGCGAGGCGTACGTCGCGGAGCTGAACGACGTCTCCGCCGTCGTCGCCGAGGGCCGTCCGTGGGACCTGGTGTACCAGAGCCGCAGCGGCCCGCCGAGCGTGCCGTGGCTGGAGCCGGACATCGGAGACCACCTGGCGAAGCTGCACGCCGAGGGCGTCCGCGTGGTCGTCGTCGTGCCGATCGGGTTCGTCTCCGACCACATGGAGGTCAAGTACGACCTGGACGTCGAGGCGGCGGAGCTGGCCGCCCGGCTCGGCCTGCGCATGGAGCGCGCGGCTACCCCGGGTCTGCATCCGCGGTTCGTGGCGATGGTCCGCGAGCTGGTGCTCGAACGCGAGGGCGGCGACCGGCCCGCGCTCGGCACGCTCGGGCCGCGTCCGGACGCGTGCGCCGCGACCTGCTGCCGCCGCCCGGCCTGAGGCCGTCGTCGGCCCGCCCGCGGCCGTCGCGGCGGTCCCGGCGGCCGGTCACCGGCGTGTCGGCGGGCCGGCGGGTCTGTAGCCGGCGGGGAAGCGTACCGAAGCTCTCTGGGGGGAAGCGTGGAGGATCTGCTCGAACTGGCGATCAGCACGGCCGAGGTGGCCGGCGTCATGCTCGTCGACAAGCGGCCGGCCGACCTGGGCGTCGCCTACACCAAGACCAGCCCGACCGACGTCGTCACCGAGATGGACGACGCGGCCGAGAAGCTGATCGTCGAGCGGATCCGGGCGGCCCGGCCCGGCGACGCGTTCCTCGGCGAGGAGCACGGGGAGAGCACCGGCTCCACCGGCGTGCGCTGGATCGTCGACCCCATCGACGGTACCGTCAACTACCTGTACGGCCTGCCGGACTGGTCGGTGAGCATCGCCGCCGAGGTCGACGGCGAGGTCGTGGTCGGCGCCGTCGTGGCTCCGATCCGCGGCGAGGTGTACGTGGCGGTGCGCGGGCAGGGCGCGCGGCTGCTGCGCCAGGACGGGACCGAGCGCGAGCTGCGCTGCAACGTCGACGTCCCTCTGGACCGCGCGCTGGTCGCCACCGGCTTCGGGTACGAGGTGCCGCGCCGGTCGGGCCAGGCCCGGGTGCTGCTGGGCCTTCTCCCGCGCGTGCGCGACATCCGCCGGCGCGGCTCGGCGGCCCTCGACCTGTGCTCGGTGGCCTCCGGGCAGGTCGACGCCTACTACGAGCGCGGCCCGCAGGAGTGGGACGTCGCCGCGGGCGCGCTGGTGGTGGAGGAGGCCGGCGGCGCAGTCGGCGGGCTGCGCGGTTTGCCGCGCAGCCCCGAGCTGACGATCGCCGCCGGACCGGGGCTGTTCGACGCGCTGCACGATCTGCTCGCCGAACTCGGCGCCGACCACGACTGAGTCGCCGGCCCCAGGCGCGCGGGCGGCGGCGGATCGCCCGTCCGCGGCCGGATGGCGCCAGATGGTGAACGACTCCGGCGTCTCGCGGGCGAACGGGTTCACCGGCGCACCCTCCCCCGGTGGCTGCGGCCGCCGCCGGCCCGGCCGCCGGCGGCGCCGGCCGCGTACGGGCATCCCTCACGGAGCACCGCGTGCGCGCCCGCGGCGATTCCGCGCCGCCGGGGCGGCGCCGGGGGACGCGCGAGGGCCCCGCACCCCCCGGGTGCGAGGCCCCCGTATGTCCCGTCGCGCGGGTCGAACCCGCGGTGGTCAGCGGTTCGGCAGGTCGATGCCGTGGTCCGCGGCGATGCGCCGCAGGTCGTGGATCTCGTCCTCCTGCGCCTGGGCCAGGAGGTCATCGCCCATGTCGTGCGCCGCCCGGAGCGATTCGTAAGCATCGGACAGGCGCTGCTGGATCGTGGCCCTCAACTCGCCCACGCGGTCTCCTTTCGACAGGTCGTCCGATGCTTTTACCCATGCCGGCCGGTTCGGCAAACCTGACGGATCCGCTGAATATCCTGGATTCGCTTACGGGCGGCTTACACGCGCTGTGGCATAACTGACCTTGCCGGTCCAGCGCGCGGCTTCCAGGGGGTGGAACGGGTGAGAGTCCTGGTCGTCGAGGATGAGCGCGTGCTCGCCGACACCATCGCCACCGGGCTGCGGCGCGAGGCGATGGCCGTCGACGTGGCATACGACGGCGCCAGCGCGCTGGAGCGGACCAGCGTCAACGACTACGACGTGGTCGTGCTGGACCGCGACCTGCCGCGGGTCCACGGCGACGAGGTCTGCCGGAGCCTCGTCGCCGATGGGGCCAGCGCCCGCGTCCTCATGCTGACCGCGGCGGGGGAGTTGGACGACAAGGTGGAGGGGTTGTCGATCGGTGCCGACGACTACCTCGCCAAGCCGTTCGCCTTCGCGGAGCTCATCGCCCGTATCCGCGCGCTGGGCCGGCGCTCCGTACCGCCGCTGCCGCCCGTTCTGGAGCGCGGCGGCCTCCGTCTCGACCCGGCGCGCCGCGCGGTCACCCGTGACGGCAGGCCGGTCGACCTGACACCGAAGGAGTTCGCGGTCCTGGAGGTGCTGATGCGAGCCCAGGGCACCGTGGTCAGCGCCGAGCAGCTGCTGGAGAAGGCCTGGGACGAGAACATCGACCCGTTCACCAACGTCGTCCGGGTGACGATGATGACGCTGCGCAAGAAGCTCGGCGATCCGCCGATCATCGAGACCGTGCCCGGTGCCGGGTACCGCCTTTGATCACCTCGCCGGGCGCGCCCCTGCCACGCCGGATGACGGTGCGGCTGCGACTCACCCTGTTGTACGGCGGGCTGTTCTTCGCCGCCGGATTCCTGCTGCTGACCGTCGCGTACGTGCTGGTCACCAACATCCTGGAGAACCTGCCGTTCGCCGTGCAGCCGACCGACCCGGGTGGGCTGACGCAGCAGCAGGTGGACGAGATCCGCCGCGCATTCATCGACTGGGTGCAGCACCGGCTGCTCTGGCAGTCGGCGTTCGCCCTGCTGGGTGTCGGTCTGATCGCGCTGGCGCTGGGCTGGTTCGTGGCCGACCGGGCGCTGGCCCCGCTGCAGAAGGTGACGGCCACGGCCCGCCGGCTGTCGGAGAGCACCCTGCACGAGCGGATCGCGCTGCAGGGCCCCGAAGACGAGATCAAGGAGCTGGCCGACACCTTCGATGCCATGCTCGAACGCCTCAACCAGGCCTTCGACGCGCAGCGGCGGTTCGTCGGCAACGCCTCACACGAGCTGCGCACGCCGCTGGCGATCAACCGCACCCTGCTGGAGGTCGCGCTCGCCGACCCGGGCGCGTCGGAGGACCTGCGCACGGTCGGGCGGACCCTGCTGGCCAACAACGCCCGGCACGAGCGGCTCATCGAGGGCCTGCTCCTGCTGGCCCGCAGCGACCGGGAGCTGACCACCCGCACGGCGGTCGACCTCGGCGAGGTCGCCGCCACGGTGCTCAAGATGACGGACCGGTCGGACCGGCCGGACATCCAGATCAAGAGCGAGCTGGCCGCGGCGCCCACGGTCGGCGACCCGGTGCTGCTGGAGCACCTGGTGTCGAACCTCGTCGACAACGCTGTACGGCACAACGTGGACGACGGCACGGTCATCGTGCGCACCGGCATCCTCGACGGCTGGGCCGCCTGCCAGGTCGAGAACACCGGCCCGGTCGTGCCCGCGTACGAGGTGCAGAGCCTCTTCGAGCCGTTCCGCCGGCTCAACACGGACCGGATCGAGTCGTCCAAGGGCGCCGGCCTGGGCCTGTCGATCGTGCGCTCGGTGGCCCGCGCGCACGGCGGGTCGGTGGTGGCGACCCCGCGCGAGAACGGCGGCCTCATCCTGACCGTGCGCCTGCCCCAGGGCTGAGCCCACTGCGGCCGGCCCGTGGCAGCCTCGCGGCGGGGCCACGACGGCGCGCGGGGCCGGTGCGGGCCGGGCCGGCCGTCGCACCGGGCCGTCACCCCTTGGAACGGCCGTGCGCGGCGCGGTGCGGCCCGGGGCCGGCCGTCGCGGGCCGTCACTCCTTGGAGAGGGTGCCGGTGGCGACCGCCGCGCCGCCCACCGTCTGGCTCATCGTCCAGCTCATGGACGAACCCTGCAGCGACATCGTGATGTAGCTCATCGACGGGCACGAGGCCGAGCCGGACAGGAACTGGCTGAAGACGAGCTTGCTGTCGCTGGAGGAGGTGATCTCCTCTACCAGGGACCCGGAGCAGCTGCCGTAGTCGGCGGTGCCGCTGACGGAGCGGGCTTTCAGCGTGATCGTGATGCTGAGCGTGCCCGAGCCGGTGCCGGCGCCGATGTTGTGGCCGGTGCCCTTCCAGGTGCCGGCGTAGCTCTCCGGCACGCCGAGCCGGTAGTCGTTGCGGGTCTTGTGCAGCAGGCCCGCGGCGATCGCGATCGGCACCCCGATGACCAGGATCAGCGCCACGACGCAGCCGACGCCCACGAAGAGCGGCGCATTGCCCGACCTGCGCCGCGGAGGTGGCGGCGTGTACGCCGGCGGCGGCACCGGGCGGCCCTGCTGCCACTGCGGCGGCGTCTGCGGGCCCGGGCCGGGCATCATCATCGGCGGGTTCGGCGTGACCGGGTTCGGCGCGGCCGGACCCTGGCTCATCATCGGCGTCGGC
Source organism: Actinomycetota bacterium (assembly GCA_048498315.1). GTDB lineage: Bacteria > Actinomycetota > Actinomycetes > Streptosporangiales > Streptosporangiaceae > Actinoallomurus. Next base: position 2,485 of record JBEHYF010000163.1, on the reverse strand, counting down.
GTCACCGGCCGAAGCTGCGGCGGCGGGGTCACGATCGGCGGCGGAGGCGGTAGCTGGGCCGCGATCTGGGTGCCCTTGCCGAGCAGGTCGTCGCGGTCGGCGGACGGCCCTGGGGCGGCGCCGACGTGCCCGAGCAGGCGCAGCAGGATCTGGTGCGCGGCCGGCCTGCGCCGCGGGTTCTTCTCCAGGGCCGCGCCGACCATCTCGCGCATGATGCCGGTCAGCCGGGACAGGTCCGGCTCCTCGTTGAGGATGCGGTTGATGATCACCGGCAGCGTCTCGGCCTCGAACGGCGACCGGCCGGTCGCGGCGAACACCATCGTCGCGCCCCACGCGAAGATGTCCACGGCGGGCGTCAGCGGCTCGCCGGTGAGCTGCTCGGGCGCGAGATAGCCGGGCGTGCCCACCACCATGCCGGTCGCGGTGACCGAGCTCTGGTCGGAGTCGACCGAACGGGCGATGCCGAAGTCGACCACCCGCGGGCCGTCGGCGGCGAGCAGCACGTTGTTGGGCTTGAAGTCGCGGTGGACGATGCCGGCCTCGTGGATGGCGGCCAGCGCGGTGGCGGTGCCGATGGCGAGGCGTTCGAGCGCGCCGCCGCTGAACGGGCCCTCCTGCAGCACGACGTCGTACAGCGGGGGGCCGTCGATGAACTCGCTGATGATGTAGGGCGGCCGGCCGTTCAGGTCGTGGTCGAGCACCCGTGCGGTGCAGAACGGCGAGACCTTCTGGGCGGCCTCGACCTCCCGCGCGAACCGCGTGCGGGCAGACGAGTCGGTGTTCATCTGATCGTGCAACAGCTTGATCGCGACAGGATCGCCCGACGGCGACCGGCCGAGATAGACGGCGCCCTGGCCGCCGGCCCCCAGCCTTCCGACCACCTGGTACTGCCCGAGCGCGGCCGGATCGCCCGGCTCCAGCGGAGCGGCATCCGGCATGCGTGGCCCCTTCCCGACAACCCTTATCCTGTGCACCCGCCAGGTCCGTCAGGCGGGAACGATATCGCGATACCTGTGACGCTCGTCGTCCTTATCCGGTTCATGGCCGGCGCAGGCATGCGGTCACGCTATGTAGTGTGATTTGTGGCACATCGGACATCCCGGGAGCGGGGGAGGGAGTCAACCGGTGGGTACGCCGCGCCTTGCGCGTTCGGGGTCAAATCCCGTGACAGAATTTCCCGCCCGGATCGGGCACAAGACGGGCCTCCCGAGCGTTAGACCCGCGCGACGGGGCGCATAACTAAGGACCGAGGGGGATGGAGATAGAAGATGGCCACCGACTACGACAGCCCACGCAAGACCGATGACGACCTCGGCGAGGACAGCCTGCAGGAGCTGCAGGCGCGCCGGGCTGACAAGAGCACGGGCGTCATCGACGAGGACCTCGACGCCGGCGAGGTGACCGAGCTGCCGGGCGCGGATCTTTCGAACGAGGAGCTGAGCCTTCGCGTTCTGCCGCGTCAGGCGGACGAGTTCACCTGCGGCCGCTGCTTCCTGGTACACCACAGGAGCCAGCTCGCGGAAGAGAACAACGGACAGTTGATCTGCCGCGAGTGCGCAGCCTGACGCCGGGGTCCGCCCATGTCAGAGGGAGAGCTCGCCCGCTGGGATGACGATCGCGACCGGCTCGGCCAGGAAATGGCCGAGCTCGTCGAACGGCTGTCCACCGACGATGACATGGACCGCCGCACCCGCGGCCGCCTGCTCGGCCGGCTCGCGCGCCTGCTGGCCGCGAGCGCGCGCCGTGGCCGGGCCGCGGGTGCCGGACGGGGGCGCTGGCTGGCCGACATCGTCGCGGACATCGCGCCACGCATCCCGGTGCGCGACGTGGCGACCCTCAGCCGCCACCACAATGGGCTGACCGGGGAGGCGCTGGCCGACTCGCTCGTGCGCACCGCGCAGCGGGCCACCGCGGCGGTCGGTGCGGCGGGCGGGGCGCTGGCCGCCGCGGAGTTCAGCGCGCCGCCGCTCCTGCTGTCCGCGCCCGCCCAGATCGTCGCCGAGACGGTGGTCGTCGCCGCGATCGAGGTCAAGCTCATCGCCGAGCTGCACGAGGTCTACGGGGTGAAGGTGCCGGGCAGCGGCACGACGCGCGGCGCGATCTTCCTTCAGTCCTGGGCGCAGCAGCGCGGGTTCGACCCGCTCAAGCCCGGGAGCGTCACCGCGGCTCTCGGTGTCGCGGCCAAGGCGGGCCTGCGCAAGCGCCTCATGCGCACGCTCGGCCGCAACCTCACCACCATGGGTCCCTTCCTCACCGGTGCCGTCGCCGGCGGGGCTCTCAACCACACGGCCACCGGGCGGCTCGCCGACAGGGTGCGCCGCGACCTGCGCGGCCCCCTCGCTCGCGCCACCGAACCGTGGGTCGGCGAACGCGCCGTCTGATCGCCGCGAGCACCCGGGCGCCGAGGACGACGCCGAGGCCGGGCTGGCTGAGGATGACCTCAGCGTCCGGGTGCCGGCCAAAATGCGCCTCGACCTGGCCCCTC
>JBEHYF010000162.1:0-12087 GCA_048498315.1 Actinomycetota bacterium | reverse complement strand
ACCCACCACCCCCCCCACCCCCCCCCCCCCCCTCCCCCCCCCCCCCCCCGGGACGGGCCGTGATCGGGGGAAAGCCGGCAGCCCATGGCGCGGGGACATTACCCGGCGGTTGAAAGTACGGCATCTCGGACGGCGCGCTGGACCTGCACGGTTCCGGGGCTCGACGTCCTGTGCGCCATAGGCCGTACGGCCACCGACGGCATCGGCCTGATCGAGCACGGCGCCGAGGACCACCCCTGCGACCGGGTGGCGGCCGTCGACCTGACCACCGGCCGGGCGCTGTGGGAACGCGCCATCACCGCGAACGACGATGCCGGCTCGATCGACACGGACATCGTCGCGGCGGCGGGCACGGGTTCGCGGGGTCGGCCGGCCCGAGTTCGCGGGGCCGGCCCCGCGTACGGCGACCGTGGGGCACGGCATGCGCGTGGCGTGGCCCCGGTGCGGCGGGCCAGGCCGATCGGGCCGCTCAGCCCGCGCCGGCCGGGCGCACCTGTGGCGGCCGGCCCGGCGCGACCGTGCTCCGCGACAAGCCGACGACGCGCCGACGGTCAGCCGGTGCGCAGGGCCATGGCCATGGCCTCGACCGCGAGCTGCGGGTTGACGTTGGCCTCCAGGCGCTCGCGGCACTGCATGATCGCCTCCAGGCGGCGGAGGGTGGCCTCGGGCGTTCCGGTGGCGGGCTTCCCTGCGGCGGCGCGCAGCTCGCGGGCACGGTCGGCGTTGACCAGTTCCACGTCGGCGCCGAGCTGCATCACGAGCAGGTCGCGGTAATAGGAGGCCAGGTCGAGGAGGGCGCGGTCGAGCGCGTCGCGCTTGGCCCGCGTCGCCCGCGACTTCTGGCGGTCCTCCAGCTCCTTCAGCGCCCCGGCGGTGCCGCGCGGCATGCGGCCCTTGGCGCTCTCGCCGAGCGCCTGCCGCAGCGCCGCGGTCTCGGCCGCGTCGACCTGCTCGCTGAGCGCCTTGGCCTCCGCCTCCGCCGCCTTGACCAGCACCTCGGCCGCCTCGACCGCCGGCCCGACGCCGGTGAGCCGCCCCGGAACGGCCAGCACCTCAGACCGCCGCCGCCGCGCCTCCTCATCCGTCGCCAGCCGCCGGGCCCGGCCGATGTGGCCCTGCGCGGCGCGCGCCGCCTCCGCGGCGACGTCCGGGTCGATGCCGTCGCGGCGGACCAGCACGTCGGCGACCGTGCGGGCCGGCGGGGTGCGCAGCATCACCAGCCGGCACCGGGACCGGATGGTGATCACCAGGTCGTCGGGCGACGGCGCGCACAGCAGCCACACCGTACGGGCGGGCGGCTCCTCGATGGCCTTCAGCAGCGCGTTCGCGGCCTGCTCGGTCGACCGGTCGGCGTCCTCGAACAGGACGATCCGCCACCGGCCGCCGGTCGGCGACGAGGCCGCCCGCAGCACCAGCTCCCGGGTCTCGCGGACGCCGTACGACAGGCCGGCCGGGCGTACGACCTCGACGTCGGCGTGCGTGCCGGACAGCACCTGGTGGCACGACGCGCAGTGCCCGCAGCCCTGGTCGGGGCACAGCAGCGCCGCCGCGAACGCGCGGGCGGCCACCGAGCGGCCCGAGCCGGGCGGCCCGGTGAACAGCCAGGCGTGCGTCATGCCGCCGCCGCCCGCGCCGGCCAGGGCCTGCGCGCCGGCCGCCACGGCCGCCCGCAGTTGCTCCACGACGGGCTCCTGCCCCACCAGATCGTCGTAGACCGTCACCCGAAAGATCCCCTCAGCCCACGGCTCCCGGCCGCCGGGCACGCGCCCGATGCTATTACGTCATCCGCGCCGCCCCGCCGTTTCCGCCATCCCCGCGGGGCGGCGGCGACGTGACCGCCGCCGTCGATCTCGCGTGCGGCGCCCCGGACGCCGGGCCACAACGAACGTACGACGATCGGGCGCGCGTTCCGGCCCGCCACCGAGCACGGGGTCGTCACGGCGGCCCGCCTCGCCGGTGACGCATGCCCGGCCGGCTCATGGCCCGGACGCCGCGGCCCGCGCAGAAGGCCCGCGGCCGCCTCATGGCCGACGCCGCGGGGCGAGCACGGGGCCCGTGGCCGCCTCGGCTCCCGCGCCGCGTCACCACAGGGCGCGGGCCACAGGACGCCACCACTGGGCGCGGCCGCCGCGAACGCATGCCGCCGCGGCGGCCGGATCAGTCCGGATCAGTCGGTGATGGCGGGCATCGTGTGGGTGACGGCCTCCGCGGTGGCGGGGACGGGGTCGGGCAGGATCGCGCGGACCCGGTCGTGGATCTCCCGGCTGATCTCCTCCTGCGGCCGCGTGCCGTCGATCACCAGGTAGCGGTTCGGGTCGGCGTCGGCCAGCGCACGGAAGCCGCGCCGCACCCGCTCGTGGAAGTCGAGCGGCTCGGACTCCATGCGGTCGGCCGGCGAGGCGAACCGGCCCAGCCCCACGTGGGCGGGCACGTCCAGGATGATCGTCAGGTCGGGGGTGAGGCCGCCGGTGGCCCAGCGGTTGACGTCGGCGATCTCGCTCACCTTCAGATCGCGGCCGCCGCCCTGGTACGCCAGCGAGGAGTCGATGTAGCGGTCGGTGATGACGATCGCGCCGCGCCGCAGCGCCGGCCCGATCACCTCGGCGACGTGCTGGGCGCGGTCGGCGGCGTACAGCAGCGCCTCGGCCCGCGGCGACAGGCCGGTGGTCTCCTTGTCGAGCAGCAGCGCGCGCAGCCGCATACCGATCTTGGTGGCGCCCGGCTCACGGGTGGTGACGACGTCGTAGCCCTGGTCGCGCAGCCAGATGGCGAGCAGCCGCGCCTGGGTGGTCTTGCCGGCGCCCTCGCCGCCCTCGACCGCGATGAACACGCCGTGCTCGCGGCCCGGCTCCTCCGGGCGGTACTCCTCGCCGCGCAGCGCCGCCAGCAGGTCGCGGGTGAGCGGGATGCCCTTGCGGTCGTCCATCTGCCGGTAGGCGGCCAGCCCGACGATGACGGCGACGACCGCCGCGAGGACGAGCACCGCGTTGGTGCCGTCGAAGCGGTAGAGGTTGTCATCGGTGAGGGTGATGCGGTGCTCGCCGACCGCACCGGCGATGAACGGCACCACGGCGACGGTCAGGAGCAGCGCGACCCGGACGAGCGACTGCAGGAACGCCCACGTGCGGCCGCGCACGCTGTCGTCGACCTCCAGGCCGATGAGCGTGTAGCCGATCACCCAGGCGATGCCGGCGCCGGTGCCGAGCACCGCTGTCAGCAGCGACACGATGACGAGGTTGGGCACGAGCGCGATCAGCAGCAGCGACACGCCCGCGCCGATGATGGCCAGGCCGAACAGCCGCCGGCGGCTGAAGGCCTTCAGGATGCGCGGCGCCAGGAACATCCCGACGGCCATGCCGACGAACACCATGCCGAACACGACGCCGTACGCCGCGTTGCCGCCGCCGAGCTGCTTGACGTAGACCTTGGCGATGCCGATCACCGCGCCGCCGGCCGCGAATGCGCCAGTGATCCCGACGGCCAGGCCGCGCACCATGGAGGTGGAGCCGACGAACCGCCAGCCCGCGACGATCTGCTTGAGGATCGAGGGGACCGACACCCGGCCGCGCTGCTTGGGGATCTCGCGTAGCGAGAAGATCGTCGCCGCGGAGACGAGGAAGGTCGCCGCGTTGATGTACAGGGCGAGGTTGGCCTGCTGCCGCGGGGTGTCGAACAGCGCGCCGGAGATCAGGGCCAGGACGGAGAACACCGCCGCCGCCACCGGGGCCGACCCGTACGTGGAGGTGAGGCTGAGCTGGTTGGCCCGCTCGAGCCGTTCCTTGGGCACGAGGTTCGGGACCGTGGCCTCCTTGGCCGGGATCCAGAACAGCGTGACGACCTCGACGAGGAACGTCGCGATGAACAGCCAGTCGAGCCTGCCGACCAGCGGGATCGACAGGAACAGGCTGAACCGGAAGATGTCGGCGACCACCATCGTGATGCGGCGGTCGAAGCGGTCGGCGACCGCGCCGGCGAGCGGGCCGAAGATCAGCGCGGGCAGCAGCTTGACGACGAGGACGCCGCCGATCGCGTAGTTCTGCGCGACGCCTTTTGTCAGGGAGCCGGCCAGCGCGGTCAGCGCCAGAATGCTCAGCCAATCGCCGAAACTGGACAACGACAGGGCGATCCACAGCCGCCGGAACGGCTTGATCGACAGCACGCCCGGAGGGCTGCCCGTTCTGGTCATTGTGTCAGAGTATCCACCCCGGACTGATCAGGACCGCGACTTCGCGGTTCGCCGTCTCGTGGTCTTCTTCCCGCCGCCCGCCGCCACCTTCTCGCGGCGTTCGGCGAGGAGTTCGACGGCCCGCTGGATCGTGATCGACTCGACCTGGTCGCCCTTGCGCAGACTCGCGTTGGTCTCGCCGTCGGTGACGTACGGGCCGAACCGGCCCTCCTTCACGACGATCTTCTTGCCGCTGGTGGGATCGTCGCCGAGCTCCCGCAGCGGCGGCGCCGCGGCGGCCCGGCCGCGCCCGCGCTGCTTGGGCTGGGCGAAGATCTCCTTGGCCTCCTCCAGCGTGACCGTGAAGAGCTGCTCTTCGCTCTGCAGCGACCGACTGTCGGTGCCTTTCTTCAAGTATGGCCCGAAACGCCCGTTCTGCGCGGTGACGGGCTCGCCATCGAGTTCCCCGAGCGTGCGCGGCAGCGACAGCAGGTTCAGCGCGTCGCCGAGCGTCACCGTGTCCAGCGTCATGCTCTTGAACAGCGACGCCGTGCGCGGCTTGGCCGACTTGGGCGCGTCGTCGGGGAGGATCTCGGTGACGTACGGGCCGAACCGCCCGGTCTTGGCGACGATCGGGTGGCCGGTCTCCGGGTCGATGCCCAGTTCGCGGTCGCCGCTCGGCTGCGCGAACAGCTCCTCGGCCTTCTCCTTCGTCAGCTCGTCCGGCGCGATGTCTTCGGGGATGTTCACCCGCTCGCCGTTCCGGTCGAGGTACGGGCCGTACCGGCCGACCCGGATCACGATGTCGCTGCCGGGGATCCGGAACGAGCTGATCTCCTTGGCGTCGATCTCGCCCAGGTCGCTGACCAGCTCCTTCAGCCCCTCGTTGCCGTTCTCACCGAAGTAGAAACGGTGCAGCCAGCGCACCCGCTCCGCCTCGCCACGGGCGATGTCGTCGAGGCCGTCCTCCATGTGCGCGGTGAAGTCGTAGTCGACCAGGTTGCCGAAGTGCTTCTCCAGCAGGTTGACCACGGCGAACGCCAGGAACGACGGCACCAGCGCGGTGCCCTTCTTGAACACGTACCCGCGATCGAGGATCGTGCCGATGATGCTGGCGTACGTCGACGGGCGGCCGATCTCGCGATCTTCCAGCTCCTTGACCAGGCTGGCCTCGGTGTAGCGGGCCGGCGGCCGGGTGGAGTGGCCCTCGGCGGTGACATCGGTCGCGGTGAGCGGGTCGTCCTCCTCCAGCCTCGGCAGCCGGCGCTCCTGGTCGTCGCGATCGGACGACGGGTCGTCCGCGCCCTCGACGTAGGCCTTCAGGAAGCCGTAGAAGGTAATGATCTTTCCGGAGGCGCCGAACTCCGCGCGCTCCCCGGACGTCGACTCGCCGGTCACCCGCACCGACACCGACTGGCCGGTGGCGTCCTTCATCTGGCTGGCGACGGTGCGCTTCCAGATCAGCTCGTACAGCCGGAACTGGTCGCCGGACAGGCCGGTCTCGCCCGGCGTGCGGAAGGTGTCGCCGGCCGGGCGGATCGCCTCGTGCGCCTCCTGGGCGTTCTTCACCTTGCTCTGGTAGACGCGCGGCTTGTCCGGCACGTGGTCGGCGCCGTACAGCACCTCGGCCTGCCGGCGAGCGGCATTGATCGCCGTCTCCGACAGCGTGATGCTGTCGGTCCGCATGTAGGTGATGAAGCCGTTCTCGTACAGCCGCTGGGCGACCTGCATCGTGTACTTGGCGGAGAAGCCGAGCTTGCGGCTGGCCTCCTGCTGCAGCGTCGTCGTGCGGAACGGCGCGTACGGGCTGCGGCGGTACGGCTTGCGCTCCACCGAGCTCACCGTGTACGGGCGGTCGCGCAGGCGCTCGGCCAGGCCCCGCGCGGCCTCTTCGTCCAGGTGCAGCAGGTCCTCGGCCTTCAGCGCCCCCTGTGCAGAAAAGTCGCGGCCCTGTGCGACCCGCTTGCCGTCGAGCGAGACCAGGGTGGCCACGAAGGCGGACGGCTCTTCCGGCCTGCCGGTGTCGAAGGTGGCCGACAGGTCCCAGTAGTGCGCCGACACGAAGGCGATGCGCTCCCGCTCGCGCTCGACCACCAGGCGGGTCGCGACGCTCTGCACTCGGCCCGCCGACAGCTTCGGCATGACCTTCTTCCACAGCACCGGGCTGACCTCGTAGCCGTACAGACGGTCGAGGATGCGGCGGGTCTCCTGGGCGTCGACGAGCTTCAGGTCCAGGTCACGGGGGTTGCGTGCGGCGGCGCGGATCGCGTCGGGGGTGATCTCGTTGAACACCATGCGGTGCACCGGCACCTTCGGCTTCAGCACCTCGCGCAAATGCCACGCGATCGCCTCGCCCTCGCGGTCCTCATCGGTGGCGAGGTAGAGCTCATCGGCGTCCTGCAGAAGCTTCTTGAGCTTGGCGACCTGCTGTTTCTTGTCGGCGTTGACGATGTACAGCGGCTCGAAGTCACGATCGACGTTCACCCCGAGCCGGGCCCACGCCTCACCCTTGTACTTGGGGGGAATATCAGCCGCTTTCTCCGGCAAATCACGGATGTGGCCGATACTGGACTCGACAACGTACCCACGGCCGAGATAGCCCGCGATCGTCTTCGCCTTCGCGGGCGACTCGACGATCACCAGGCGGTTGCCGCTGGACTTCGCTGTGCCGTTGCTGTCGGGCACGGTGTTCGGACCTCGCAAATTCTCGACTCGGGCGGGAGTCATCACGCGCCACCCCGAAGCCGGTCAACGATCGATGCGGTAGACCGGTTCCGCGGGAAGAGGATCACACGCTCCCCGCGCGGACCCCTAGACGGAGCAGAATAAGGCCAATGCTCGAGTACTCCTACCTCGTACTGCGTCTGCCGCATGGCACGACACGTGATGCCGCCAGGCAAATCCTGGTCGAGCACGCCGAGCGTGGCGGGTGGGAGCTCGTCCGGGTGCGGGTGTACCCCGATGGCAGCCGCCGAATCCAGCTCCGCCGCAAGGTGATTCGGGTGACCCGCACCATGTGATGCCCGCCACTCCTTGACCTCTTCGACGCTACAGCAATGTTCCCGCCGCGTGAGCATAGGGCGTTCGTTGACGGGAACTTTCCGGATTCAATGGCCGCCATCGTCCGGTATCGCACCGTCGTACGGGCACCGCGCTCGTCGCCCTCGCGCGGCGACGCGGGCGGGGTGACGGCCGCCACCTCCGGCACCGTACATCGCCCGCCCGACGCTCCCACCGCCGGACGCTTCCACCCCCGGCGGGCCATCCAGCCCCGCAGGACTCTCCCACCTCGCGGGGCCATCCAGCCGGCTCGGCTACTCAGCCCGCCCGGCCATCAGCCAGCCGTAGCGGCGTACGGCGTCAGCGCTCGCGCAGCCGGCGCACCGTCGAGATCGCCCCGGAGGTCGCGGCGAGCAGCCCGGCGAGGGCCAGCGCGCCCAGCGCGCCGCTCTCCACCCGCGATCGCGGCTGCGCCGCCGCCTCCCACAGGGGCGGGAAGGGCTTCGGCGGCCCGCCCACGGGCGGCGGGGCCCCGTGGCGGTGGACGGGAAGCACGCTGCCGGCCTGCGGGACCGGCATGACCACAGGCACGCCGGGCAGGTCCGGCAGCGACCGTGCGGCAGGGCGGGCCGGCGGATGCCACGGATGGCCGAACACCATGGGCGGCAGGTCCGGCAGCGTGCCGGGCAGCCGTTCCGGCAGATCAGCCGGGCCACGCCCCGCCGGCGTGGCACTTGCCCCCGAGATTCCCGCCGACGTGGCGCCTGACCGCGCCGCGGCGCGGGGGACGCCGTCGGAAAGCGTCCCGGTTCCGCCGCCGGGCGCGGCGGAACCGCCCCCGGCCGTGGCGGGACCGTCCCCGGCCGGAGCCCCCGATCCGGCGGCCGTCCGCCCTGGCGGCTCCGGTGCGGATTCCGTGCCCGGCCGCGTGACGCCCGGCGTACCCGGGACCGTCCGCGCCGTCACCTCGCTCGTGCCGCTCTCGCCGGGCGCCGTCACCGGCGAACCGGCGGGCCCGGCCAGGCCGGCAGGCCGGTACGCGAACCGCCGGGGCCGGACGTGCAGCCGCGGCAGGGCGGGCAACGCCCCCGGGTTGGCCTGCACGGCTTCGGCCGGCGAGACCGCCGCGTCGGCCGGAAGCTGCGGCAGTTCGCTCAGCTGCCGCGCCGCGCCGACGCCGTGCGGGTGGGCGCAGTGCCGCTCGCAGCCGGTCCGCGGGCGTGCGAAGGCGGTGGTGGCGCCGCGGCAGAAATCGATCGTGGCGGCCGCGGCACCATCTGGCCCACCGCCCGCGGCACCGCTGTCCGCCGCAAGGCGGGCCGGAGCCCCGCGGCGGGCTGGGAAGATCATGTTCGCGCAGCCGGCCGCCGCGTCGCCGAGGACCGCGGCGGGGCTGCCGCAGGTGTTCGTCGCTCCGCTGATGGAAGGGACGGCGGGATCGCCGCCGACGCCGCCGAGATCGGGGACGCGCCCGGGACCGGCCGCCGGAAGAAGACGATCGGCCCGTACCCCGGCGGCGCACCCGGCGCCGGTGCCGCCGGCGTCCGCGCCATCGGCGGTCCCCGCCGCGTCCCCGGCGGCGACGTCGGCCAGGTCGTCGGGCGTGCCGTCCGATGCGTCACCGGCAGCATGGGCGGCAGTGTGACCGCCCGCGTGTCCGGTCATGCCGGCGGCAGCGTCGCCGGTCGCCTTATCGGTCATGTCGGCGGCCGCCCGGCCCGCCGCGGGGCCGGCGATGTCGCGTGGACCGCGGCCGCAGTCTGCGGTGAGGGCGTCCGCCTGCACCCCGGCCGGATGGCTCTGGCGCGTCCGGGCAGGATCGCCGCCCCGCGCCCGGTGCGTCGACGGTGGATGGCCGCCGCCCGAACCACGGTCTCCTGCAGCTGAGTCCCGGCGGGTGCCGGCTGGATCGGCCGGCGCCCCGCCCTCGCACCCGGCCACCGCCCTGCCGAAATCCCCCGTACGCCCGCAGACGCTCGTCGGTCCGGCGTACGGGGCCGCGGCCCGGTCACCGCCTCCCTTTCCGTGATCGGCGGACGTGACCGTCCCGTGCGCACCCGGCGCCGCCCCGCCGGACCGGGCGCCGTCTTCCGTACGCTCCTTCCCGGTCACGGTGTCGCTCGTCAGGTCTCCGGGGGCGCCGTGGGCGGTCCCTTCGCGCGCTCGGGTACGGGCGGCCCCGACCGGGGCGGCGCCGGCGGCCGCCGGGGGCCGGCCGTCGAGGGCGATCGCTGCGGTGCCGGCGGGCGCCTGCGCCCTCAGCCGGGTGCCGCCCTGCGGAGGGCGGGCCCCCTGGGTGGCGCCGGCCGCGGCTGAGTCGGCTGCCAGAGCGAAGATGCTCGCGGCGAGCAGGGTGGCACGCGTCGTGCCTTTCGCCCACTCAAGCATTGATGTGCTCCTCTGGACATTCGCTGAAGGGACTTCGGGAGTGCGGCGCGGCCCTGAAGGGCAGGGGCGCCCCGGCACGGCGGGCGGTCGGCCGCCGGTGGGGGAGTCAGTCAGGCGAAAAGGACAGCTCGCCGGTCGCGCCGCCTGCGGGGAGGGGCAGCGCACGCGGGGCCGCAGGAATGGCGGGCCGAAGAGGCCGGATCTCGGCGCCCGCGGGGTGCCGGAAGACCGGCGGGTCGCCGGCCGGGCTGGACGAGGGCGGGAGCGCCTTGAGCCGACGCGGCAGCGGCCGCGGCAGGGGCACCGGCGGAACCGCCGGTACGGACCTGGCCGACACGCGGGACCGTACCGATTCCCTGAAGGAGCCTTTCCTGAAGGCGAGCTCCCTGAAGGCGAGCCCGTCCTCAGCAAAGGCCCACTCCGAACACGACGAAGCCGTGGGCGATGGCAGGGCATCGCGCACGGACGTGCGCCCATCGGCGGGTGGTCCGGAGGGCGTGGGAGATCTCGCGCGAAAGGAGGAGACCTTGGCCGCGGCCGGCGCTGTGGTGGATCGGGCACTCACGGTGGTCGCCTGCGGGCGGGACGGAGCCGCTGCCGCCACGGGAACGGCCCCTCCGTGGGCCGTGGCGCCCGGCAGCATGGCGGTCGCCGCGATGCCCGCCATGGTGAGCAGCCGCCGGGCGGCCGGCCGCGCAAGCGGGGCGAGGAGAGCTAAGCGGCCCGCGATGGCGGAGGCACGCCCCCGCGATCGCGACCGCATGGACACCCGAACCTCCCGGCGTCGTTCGTCTGCCGGGGCGCAAAGACGCCCCGTACACCGGGTAACACTACTACCACGGAGCGCATCGATTCGACAATCCCGCCGCGATTTTTCATGCGTGGTCGAGAAAATGATCGAGCACCCGAACGCCGAACCGGAGCCCGTCGAGCGGGACACGTTCGTCCACGCCATGGAACATTCCGGAAAAGTCCAGATCTTTCGGCAATTTCAGGGGGGCGAATCCGAAGCATCGCATGCCGAGAGTGGCGAACGACTTGGCGTCCGTGCCGCCCGAAAGGCAGTACGGCACCGGCCGCGCCTGGGGGTCGTGCGCCTTCAGCGCCGCCGACATGGCCGCCACGAGCGGACCGTCGAACTCCGTCTCGACAGCGACGTCATGGTGCACGAACTCCCGGCGCACCCGGTCACCCAGAAGCTCGTCGACCGTCGCGAAGAATTCCTCCTCGTAGCCTGGCAGGAACCGCCCGTCCACCTCCGCGACCGCGGTTTGCGGAATGACGTTCGTCTTGTAGCCGGCCTCCAGAACGCTCGGATTCAGGGTGTTCCGCAGCGTCGCGCCGATCATCCGGGACGCCGGGCCGAGCTCGCGGAGCGTGCGTTCGATGTCGTCAGGGCGGAATTCGACGCCGAGGGCGTCGCACAGCTCTTCCAGAAATGCGCGGACGGTCTTCGTCAGCCGTACCGGGAACTCGTGCCGGCCGAGGCGGGCGACGGCCGCCGCGAGCTCCGTCACCGCGTTGTCCGGGTGGATCATCGAGCCGTGCCCGGCCGTGCCCTCGGCGATCAGGCGCATCCACCCGATGCCCTTCTCGGCCGTCTCGATCAGGTACAGGCGCTGGTCGCCCGGCAGCGTCAGACTGAACCCGCCGACCTCGCCGATCGCCTCAGTGCAGCCCTCGAACAGCTCCGGGTGGTTGTCCACCAGCCAGTGCGCGCCCCATGTGCCCCCGGCCTCCTCGTCGGCGAGGAACGCCAGCACGATGTCACGGTTGGGGCGGCGGCCCTGCCGCAGCCGTTCGCGGACCACCGCGAGCACCATCGCGTCCATGTCCTTCATGTCGACGGCCCCGCGCCCCCACACGCAGCCGTCGGCGATCTCCCCGGTGAAGGGGTCGCGCGTCCAGTCCTCCTTGCGCGCGGGGACCACGTCGAGATGGCCGTGGATGAGCAGCGCGTCACGGTGCGGATCGGTGCCCTCGATGCGCGCCACCACGCTCGCCCGCCGCGGATGCGACTCGTAAATCTCCGGCTCGAGGCCGACCTCCGCGAGACGGCCCGCGACGTATTCCGCCGCCGCACGCTCCCCCGGCCCGCTGTGGTCACCCGGGTTCGAGGTGTCGATGCGGATCAGGTCGGCGCACAGCTCGACGACCTCGTCTTCCGCCGAAGGGTTGCTCACGTTGCCTCCTCGCCTGCCGGAGCGGACCGGACGGGCCGCGGACCACGGTCCACCGTCCCGCGCCGTGACGCGAGGCCGCCGACCCGTCGCGGCGGGGCCGGTCGTCCGGCCGGCCCCGCTCGGTTCGCCCTGGTTGTTGGCCCATCCTCCCCCAAGCCTGCCCCGCGATCACTTCGTCCTCCACCGCCCGGCTTAGACTTCGCGGCATCATCGGGGATTTGCTATCGTGTGGCAGCCGACGCGGAAGACCGCGGCGCACGTCCGGGTGGCGGAATAGGCAGACGCGCTAGCTTGAGGTGCTAGTGCCCTTCACAGGGCATGGGGGTTCAAGTCCCCCCTCGGACACGAACC
>JBEHYF010000161.1:0-12247 GCA_048498315.1 Actinomycetota bacterium | reverse complement strand
GATGGGCTTCATCCTCGGCCTGACGGTCGCGGCCGGCATCACCCGCGTGCTGTCCCGCGACTGACTCCCGCATTCCGCGCCCGGCGCCTGCGTTCCGCGCCCGGCACCTGCGTTTCGCGTCCAGTGCCTGCGTTTCGCGTCCAGTGCCTGCGTTTCGCGGCCGACCGCATCCCAGCGCTACACGACCGACCGTACCCCGGCCGCTACGCGGCCGATGCGCCGGACCGCAACGCGGCCGTCCATCACGCTTGCCCCGAACGGCGACTTCGCCGTGACCACGTGCGGCCACCGGCGTTCGCCGTCCGGCAGCCGGCCCTCCCGCACCGCCTCACCGGCTCGCCCCGCCCGTGCTCGCCTCCCAGCCGAGCCTCGGCCTGTCCCATGATCGGCCACGCGTACCGCCGCCGTCGCGGGCGGGCGCGGGTCCTCTCCACCCGACGCGGATCCCTCCGCCCGATCCATCCGACGCGGGCCCTCTCTGCCCGACGCGGGTCCTCTCTATCCGACTCGGCGGCGCGTGGCCTTGGTGCCAGGGCACAACCTTGGGGGTACGTTTCCGGTAGGACGCATGGCTTGCGCCCTGGTACGTGACGTCTGTCACGATGTCGAACACGTCTCCCGTACTCGCCGGGACCCGCGGGAAGGGTGACGCGCAACCAGGCCGCCCGCGGTGATCCCGCAAGCGGCCCTGAACGCACGAGGAGTGGCACGTGATCGTAGACGCCGCGCGCGGTGCGCCCCCGGGCACCGGCGCACAATCCCCACCCGAACTCGTCCAGTTGCTCACGCCCGAGGGTGAGCGCGTCGAGCACCCGGACTACGACGTTGACCTGACCGCCGAGCAGATCCGTGGCCTGTACCGCGACCTGGTGATCATCCGCCGGATCGACACCGAAGCGGTCGCGCTGACCCGCCAGGGCGAGCTGGGCATCTGGGCCTCGCTCCTCGGCCAGGAGGCCGCGCAGGTCGGCTCCGCGCGCGCTCTGCGCCCGACCGACATGGCGTTCCCGAGCTACCGGGAGCACGGCGTCGCCTGGTGCCGCGACGTCGATCCGATCAAGATCCTCGGGCTGTTCCGCGGCGTGAGCAATGCCGGCTGGAACCCCAAGGAGCACAACTTCCACCTCTACACGATCGTCATCGGCAGCCAGACCCTGCACGCCACCGGCTACGCGATGGGCATCCAGCGGGATGGCGGCGAGGACGCCGCGATCGTGTACTTCGGCGACGGTGCGACCAGCCAGGGCGACGTCAACGAGTCTTTCGTCTGGTCGGCGGCGCAGAACGCGCCGATCGTCTTCTTCTGCCAGAACAACCAGTGGGCCATCTCCGAGCCGCTGGAGCGGCAGTCGCGCATTCCGCTGTACCGCCGCGCCGAGGGATTCGGCTTCCCCGGCATCCGGGTGGACGGCAATGACGTGTTCGCCTGTATGGCGGTGACGAAGAAGGCACTCGACAACGCGCGCAGCGGCCAGGGCCCGACGCTGATCGAGGCGTTCACCTACCGCATGGGCGCGCACACCACGACCGACGACCCGACCCGGTACCGCCTGCAGGCGGAACTGGAGGCCTGGAAGCTCAAGGATCCGATCGAACGGGTCAAGGCGTACCTGGTGAAAAGTCAGATGGCCGACCGTGCCTTCTTCGAGTCGATCGACGAGGAGGCCAAGGATGTCGGCTCCGACCTGCGTAAACGGTGTCTAGAATTGCCCGACCCCGAGCCGACGGCGATCTGGGAGAACGTGTATGCCACCGACCATCCCCTGCTGGCCGAAGAACGCGCCGGGTTCACCTCCTACCTCGAGTCGTTCGCGGAGGTGTCCCGATGAGCCGATGCACCGGCCACCGGCCCGTACCGCCGAGAGGGGAGCACGACGGTGAGCACTGAGACCCTGCCGCTGGTCAAGGCGCTCAACGAGGGCCTGCGCAAGGCGCTGGAGAACGACCCGAAGGTCGTGATCATGGGCGAGGACGTCGGCAAGCTCGGCGGCGTGTTCCGCGTGACCGACGGCCTGCAGAAGGACTTCGGCGAGGCCCGCGTCATCGACACGCCGCTCGCCGAGTCCGGCATCGTCGGCACCGCGATCGGCCTGGCGCTGCGCGGTTACCGCCCGGTCTGCGAGATCCAGTTCGACGGGTTCGTGTTCCCGGCGTTCAACCAGATCACCACCCAGCTCGCCAAGATGCGGATGCGCTCGCTCGGCACGCTGGAGCTGCCGGTCGTCATCCGCATCCCCTGCGGCGGCGGCATCGGCGCCGTCGAGCACCACAGCGAGTCCCCCGAGGCGTACTTCACGCACACCGGCGGGCTGCGGGTCATGGCCTGCTCCAACCCGTCCGACGCGTACACGATGATCCAGCAGGCCATCGCCTGCCCCGACCCGGTCATCTTCTTCGAGCCCAAGCGGCGCTACTGGGACAAGGCCCCGGTCGACCTCGACCTGGCGAACGCGGTGCCGATGGACCGCGCGGTCGTCGCCCGCCCCGGCGACGACGTCACCCTGCTGGCGTACGGGCCGATGGTGAAGACCGCGCTGGAGGCGGCGCAGGCCGACGAGGAGCGCTCGATCGAGGTCATCGACGTCCGCTCGCTCAACCCGCTCGACGAGGAGACGATCCTCGCGTCGGTACGCCGCACCGGGCGCTGCGTGGTCGCCCACGAAGCGCCGGTGTTCAGCGGATTCGGCGCCGAGCTGGCCGCCCGCATCACCGAGAAATGCTTCTACCACCTGGAGGCGCCGGTGCTGCGCGTCGGCGGGTTCGCCACGCCGTACCCGCCGTCCCGGCTGGAGGAGCACTACCTGCCCGACCTCGACCGCGTCCTCGACACGGTCGACCGGACCTTCGCGTGGTGAGCATGGGCGAGCTGAGAACGTTCAAGCTGCCGGACGTCGGCGAGGGCCTGACCGAGGCCGACATCGTCAAGTGGCACGTACGGCCCGGCGACACCGTCGAGGTCAACCAGACGATCGTGGAGATCGAGACCGCCAAGGCCATGGTCGAGCTGCCCTGCCCGTTCGAGGGCACGGTCGCCGAGCTGCTGGTCGAGGAGGGCACCACCGTCGACGTCGGCGTACCGATCATCACGGTGGACGTCGGCGGTGCGGCCCCGTCGGGCGAGCCCGGCGCCCCGGTCCGGGACACCGCCGTGTCCGCGCCGCCGGCCGAGGCCGCGCGCGAGCCCGGCATGGAGGGCAGCCCCGCGCCGATGGCCGATCCGTCCGCGCCGGAGCAGAAGCGCGTGCCGGTCCTCGTCGGGTACGGCGTCAAGCCGGGCGCGACCAAACGCCGGCCACGCAAGCCCGGCACCGTGCCCGTCCCGGCCGGCACGGGCGCCACGGCGGGCACGCGCACGGCGGGCACGGCCGCAGGAGGCGGCACGGCGACGGCCGCGACCGCCCACCCGGGGCCGGAGCCCGCTCGCCCGGCGGCCGCCGTATCGGCGCCTGCCGCGCCGGTTCCGGGTCCGGGAGGCGCGCCGGGCGGGCGGCCCGCACGGATCGCCGTACTCGCCAAGCCGCCGGTCCGCAAGATGGCCAAAGACCTCGGCGTCGACCTGACCACGGTCGTCGGCACCGGCCCACAGGGCTCGATCACGCGCGACGACGTGCAGCGCGCGGCCGCCGCCCCGGCCACGCGGCCGGCGCCGTCGCCCGTACGGACCGAGGGCCTCCGTGAGGAGCGCATCCCGATCAAGGGCGTGCGCAAGCACATGGCGGCGGCGATGGTGCAGTCCGCCTTCACCGCGCCGCACGTCACCGAATGGCTCCAGGTCGACGTCACCGAGACGATGGACGCGGTGCGGCGGCTGCGGGAGATGCCCGACTTCGCGGGAATCAAGGTCTCGCCGCTGCTGCTCGTCGCCCGCGCGCTGCTGCTCGCGGTGCGGCGGCACCCGCTCATCAACTCCTCGTGGGACGAGCAGGCCCAGGAGATCGTGGTCAAGCACTACGTGAACCTGGGCATCGCGGCGGCGACCGAACGCGGCCTGATCGTGCCGAACGTCAAGGACGCCCACGAGCTGTCCCTGCCGGACCTGGCGCGGGCGCTCGCCGACCTGGCCGCGACGGCCCGCGCCGGCAAGACGCCGCCGCAGGACATGGCCGGCGGCACGATCACGATCACGAACGTCGGCGTCTTCGGCGTCGACGCCGGCACCCCGATCCTCACGCCCGGCGAGTCGGCGATCCTCGCCTTCGGCCAGGTGCGCGACATGCCGTGGGTGCACGAGGGCGAGGTCAAGGTCCGCAAGGTGACGACGCTGGCGCTGTCATTCGACCACCGCATCGTCGACGGCGAGCTCGGCTCCAAGGTCCTCCACGACGTCGGCGCCATGCTCGAAGACCCCATCCACATGCTCGCCTGGTCCTGACAAGGCCGAGCATCAACCACCCGCTGATCGTCCGGCCGCAATGCCGGCTGGACGATCAGCGTCGCCCTGGTGACCAGCGTCGATGCCGTCGTCGCCGCGCGGGTTGGGGCTTGGACACCGCGTGCGCGCCGTCCGGCCGCATCGCCCATCCCATTCAAGTCTCGCCTTCAACGACCGGCGACGTCGCCCATGCCGGCCCCTTCCGTCAACGACGGACGTCCAGGCGCATGGCGCAGGCCTCGGCGACCGTGTACTCCACCGGGGTGGGCGACCCGAAGCTGCAGCAGAGCCCGCACGGCCGCGACGAGTCGTTCCAGCGGATCGCGCAGGGCAAGATCGGCATTCTGCTAAAGGGCGACTACTTCTGGTGCGAGGTGGTCGGGCCGACCGCGAAGGTCGCGCCGATGAAGGACCGCGACCCTACGCCGCGATCGCCAGCGCCCTCATGGAGGATCGCGCCGCGGCCCGTGAGCATCTGGCGGAGGCTCGGGCGATCGGGGCCAGGATGTGGGACGGGAATGCCCATCAGACGTTCTTCGGCCCGACCAACGTACGGATCACCGAGGTCAGCGTGGGGTCGAGCTCCATGAAGGTGTCGACCCGCGCGCAGTGCCGACCCGGCCGCCAGCCATCGAGTCGGGCGAGAGACGGGCACGGCACCTGATCGTCCCTGTCGCCCGAACTGGTCCGGTCGGCACGTTCTCGCTCGTGGGACGTCCAGGTCATCGTCGCCGACCGGGCCGTCCAGCGAGCTGGACGCGGATCAGTCGCGCGGGGTGGGAGCGTCGTTGCGGCGCTGCTCGGCGCCGGGGCCGTTGTAGAGGTCCGGTGGTACGGGGGCCTTGGGCTGGCGGTTCATCAGGACGATCTGGAGGACGAACGACGCCGCTCCGACCGCCATCAGAATGACGCCGAGGGCGGGCAGGTCAAGGCCGGTGACGTGCGCCTTGATCGCCCACTTGAAGATCGCCCCAATGGTGATCAAGAAGATGCTGACGCCGAACCCCACCGTGCCTCCGACCCAGGCCGATCCGGAACCCAACCCCGAGTAAACACCCGAGGGCGACGGCGCACCACCCTACCGGTACCACTGCGGGGCCGATCGCTGCCCAGCGTCACTCCGAGGTCCGGAACACGGGAGCACTCGCACGGACGAGCACCGAACCGCCGTTCGCACGTTACGCCCGTCTGGTTTCATAGGAACCATGTCTGACACGCCCCCCTGACAGCACCGCACCCAGCCCCCGGAGGACGAGCCGACGCCCGTGCTGTCGTACGGGGCCGACGCCACGAACAGTCCAAACCTCTGGTTCGCATCGGTTCTGCCGATGGCATCTCGAAAATACTGGAGTATCTGCTCTTTGCTCTTCTTCGCCGTCAACTGCGAGAACGGCGGACGCCCACCCAGATATTCAGCGACCACGACCGACTCGGCGCGAGAAACCGACGCTCCGTCCTTGACCAACCTGCCGACTTGAGTCACAGCGTCATGTGTTTGCGCTTCGATCGCCATGAAGTTGATCGCGGCGGTATTCAGCTTACCGCCGTGCAGCCCGATCGCCTCGGACAGGACGGTATGCATCTCATTGATCACCTTAAGGACCGTCACCATTGCGCGGTCGATTCCAGTACTTCCTCCTCGGGGGATGGCGATAGCGTGCGCCAGCGAACTACGCTACTCGCTGCTGACAGTGGTGAAGAAGCGAGAGAGCTGATCCATCTCGCGTGGATTGACCTTGAAGCCGGGGGTCAGCTGGACCATTTCATCGCTCCTCTGTCGCTGTCTGCCAGCTTCTGATCGATTCCTCTGTCTCATCGGCCGCGGGCTGGTCTTCGTCGCCCGCCGACGCGACGTCCGCACCGCCATCTGCCGTCGCTCCTCCGGTCGTCGGATTGCTCGCCGGAGGGCCGTCGGCTGCGCCCGGGCCAGCATCCGGCCCAGCACCCGCGTCTTCCGCCCAGTCCCGGACAATTCAGGTGCCGAGAAGATCGTCCATTGAAGGCTCGCCCATGCGACATGACGATAACAAACACGAGCCGGTAAGGTATTTGCTGACACATCGGCGAAGCGAAGCCGCCGTACCGATAATGCGGTCAAGGCGAGACCGCTCGCTCATGAAGCCCCCTCACGGAGACCGGCCCCAGGGACGTCGGCCCTCATGATCGTTCGGCGGCGGTGACGGGCGTTCGGAACGCCGATGTCCCGCCGCTGACGGCAGCGGCGGGACATCGGCGGTGTCAGGGCGTCCGGAGGCAGGGACGCCCGGGGTGATCAGAAGACCTCTTCGGGGAGGTCCATCAGGTCGGTGGTCGTGGTCTCGGCGATGGCGCGCTCGGCGGCGACCTTGGGGAGCTGGGTCGCGCAGAAGAAGTGCGCGGCGGCCACCTTGCCGATGTAGAACGACTTGTCGGCCTCGGACACCTCGCCGCCCAGCTTCTCCAGGGCGACCTTGGCCTGGCGGCACAGCAGCCAGGCGATGACGACGTCGCCGACGGCCATGAGCAGACGGGTCGTGTTCAGCCCGACCTTGTAGATCTCCTTCGGCTGCTCCATGGAGGACAGCGCCCAGCCGGCCATGACGTTGACGATGGCCTGGGCGTCGTCGAGCGCCTTGCCGAGCAGGGCGCGCTCCTGCTTGAGCCGGCCGTTGCCGGCGTCGCTGCCGGCGAACTCCTTGATCTGCCCGGCGAGGTACTTCAGCGCCTCCCCGTTGTCCCGGAGGATCTTGCGGAAGAAGAAGTCCATGCCCTGGATCGCCGTGGTGCCCTCGTACAGCGAGTCGATCTTGGCGTCCCGGATGTACTGCTCGATCGGGTAGTCCTGCAGGAAGCCGGAGCCGCCGAGGGTCTGCAGCGACTGGGTCAGCACCTCGTACGCGCGCTCGGAGCCGACGCCTTTCACGATCGGCAGCAGCAGGTCATTGACCTTCTCGGCGAGCTCATCCGGCTGCCCGGCGGCCTCGGCGAGCTGCGCCTTGTCCTGGAACGTGGCGGTGTACAGGACCAGCGCCCGCATGCCCTCGGCGTAGGCCTTCTGCAGCATGAGCATGCGGCGCACGTCGGGGTGGTGGGTGATGGTGACGCGGGGGGCGGTCTTGTCGGCCATCTGGGTCAGGTCCGCGCCCTGCACCCGCTCCTTGGCGAACTCCAGCGCGTTCAGGTAGCCGGTGGACAGCGTGGAGATCGCCTTGGTGCCGACCATCATGCGGGCCTGCTCGATGATCATGAACATCTGCTTGATGCCCTCGTGCACGCCGCCCACGAGGTAGCCGACGGCCGGGTGCTTCGCGCCGAAGGTGAGCTCGCAGGTCGTGGAGACCTTCAGGCCCATCTTCTTCTCGACGTTCGTGACGTAGACGCCGTTGCGCTCGCCCAGCTCGCCGGTCTCGACGTCGACGAGGTACTTGGGCACGATGAACATCGACAGGCCCTTCGTGCCGGGCTTGCCGCCCTCGGGGCGGGCCAGCACGTAGTGCAGGATGTTGTCGGTCATGTCGTGCTCGGCGCTGGTGATGAAGCGCTTGACGCCCTCGATGTGCCAGGTGCCGTCGGGCTGCTGCACGGCCTTCGTGCGTCCGGCGCCGACGTCGGAGCCGGCATCCGGCTCGGTGAGCACCATCGTGGAACCCCAGTGGTTCTCGATGGCGAGCTGCGCCAGCCTCTTCTGCTCGGGGGTGCCGATCCGCCACAGGAGCTGGGCGAAGCTCGGGCCGCTGGAGAACATCCAGATGGCCGGGTTGGCGCCGAGGACCAGCTCGGCGACGGCCCAGTGCAGGCTGCGCGGAGCGTTCATGCCGCCGAGCTCGGTGGGCAGCTCCAGGCGCCACCACTCGGCGTCGTTGAAGTAGGCCCGGAAGGACTTCTTGAAGCTCTCCGGCATCGTGACCGAGTTCGTGTCCGGGTCGAACACCGGCGGGTTGCGGTCCGCGTCCGCGAAGGAGTCCGCGAGCACGCCGGTGGCCAGGCGGTTGACCTCGCCGAGGACGCCGCGCGCCGTCGCCTCGTCGACCTCCTCGAACGGACCCGAACCCAGGATCTCCTGGCGGCCCAGGACCTCGAACAGGTTGAACTCGATGTCACGTAGGTTGCTCTTGTAGTGCCCCATGAACACCCCGTCCGTCTCGGGAGGGCGGGTCACGCCCGGACGATATACCAGCCAGTAACACGCTGATGCTACCCGCCAGTAACCGAGGGAACAAACCCTGTCCGACATCTGGACATATGAGGACAGAAAACCGACTCTGCTGGCCCAACACGGCCCGACACGACCGGCGTTTCAGATGTTCGACGCATACGGCGCGGTCCTACGATGATCGGCTGTGTCGGTCGCCCTGGACTCCCTCGTCGCGCGGCGTCGCCGCGATGCGCGCCGCGAGCTGACGGCACCCGAGCGCCGGCTGTGGAACGCCTACCCCACCGGCGAACGGGTCGTCCTGGGCGACGACCGGCCAGGCGACGGCGCGCCCGCGGCCCGTACCGTGCGCGCCGAGGTCATCGCGGCCCTGCTGCTCGGGGCGCGGGACGGCCGGCGCGGCCGCGTGCCCGCCGTACGCCTGCGCGGCGCCCGCATCACCGGGAGGCTCGACGTGTCCGGCGGCGAGGTCGGCTGCGAGCTGCGCCTGGAGAACTGCGTGCTCGACGAGGCACCGGACTTCTCCAACGCACGCATCCGGCAGACCCGGTTCAACGCCTGCGCCTTCCCCGGCATCGACGGCGGCGGCCTGCGCGCCGACGGGTACCTCAGCCTGTCCGAGTCGCTGATCGACGGGGAGATCCGGCTGACCCGCGCCGTCCTGTCCGGCGGCTTCCGGCTCAACAACGCCCGGGTCCGGAACCCGGGCGGATACGCGATCTTCGGCGGCGGGCTCACCGTGGACGCGGGCGCGTTCATCCGCAACTCCGACATCACCGGGTCGGTCCGGCTCACCGGCGCGCGCATGACCGGCGGGCTGTTCATGTACGGGACGACGCTGCGGGACGCCCGGTCGTACGTGCTGGACGGCGAGAACATGGTCGTCCAGGACCGTCTGGAGTGCAGCAACGGCTTCACCGCCGAGGGGCCGGTACGCCTGCGCGGTATCCGCGTCAACGGCACGCTGTCCTTCGACCAGGCGGCGATCCGCGCGCCGGGCCTGCGGGCCCTGCACCTCAGCCACGCCCGGGTCGAGGAGCTGATCCTCACGCCGCGCGAGCCCATCCAGGGCATGGTGACCCTCGGCTACTCGCGCATCGACGTGATCCTGGACCGGCCGGACGTGTGGCCGGCGGAGCTGCGGCTCAACGGCCTGGTGTACGAGACGCTACGTGGTTCGCGGGAAGAGGCGCAGCGGCTCGACTGGGTCGCCCGCGACCCGCAGGGCTTCCGGCCGCAGCCGTACGAGCAGCTCGCCGCCTGGCTGCGCGGCATCGGCCGCGACGACCTGGCCCGCCGATGCCAGCTCGCCAAGCAGCGGGCGCGGCGCCGTTCCCTCGGGCCGCTCGGCCGGGCCTGGGGCGTCGTGCTCGACTGGACCGTCGGGTACGGCTACCGGCCCTGGATCGCCGCGGTCTGGCTCGTGCTGCTCGTCACGCTCGGGACGGCGGTGTTCAGCCTGCACCACCCGCGGACGCTCCGGCAGCCCGAGGAACGGCCGCTCTTCCACGCGCTCATCTACACGCTGGACCTGATGCTGCCGATCGAGACGTTCGGGCAGCGCAGCGCCTGGGACCCGGTCGGCTGGACCCGCTGGCTGGCCTGGAGCCTGACCGGGGCCGGATGGCTGCTGGCCACCGCCCTCATCTCGGGCGTCGCCCGCGTCCTCCGCCGCTCCTGAACGCGGTGTGCGCCACCGCCGGCGCACCGGGACAATGGGGATGTGGGCACCTACCTGATCACCGGTGCGACCGGGGGTATCGGCGCGGCCGTCGCCGAGCTGCTGCACGAGGCCGGCCACGACCTCATCCTGTCCGGGCGGTCCGCGACACGGCTGGACGAGCTGGCCCGCCGGCTGGGCGGCGACCGGATCCGCACGGCCGTGCTCGACCTGTCCGACCCGGCGGGAATCGAGGCGGCGCTGGAGCCGGTCGGGCTGCGGTCGCTGGACGGCGTCGTGCACAGCGCCGGGGTCGTCGAGCTGGGCACCGTCGCCGAGGCCGACCCCGCGGACTGGCAGATCCAGCTCACGGTCAACGTCGCGGCACCGGCGGAGCTGACCCGGGTGCTGCTGCCCGCGCTGCGCGCGGCGCGGGGGCACGTCGTGTTCGTCAACTCCGGTTCGGGGCTGCGCGCCCGCGCCGGCTGGGGCGGGTACGCGGCGAGCAAGCACGCCCTGCGCGCCCTCGCCGACGCACTGCGTGCGGAAGAGCCCGAGCTGCGCGTCACGTCGGTGTACCCGGGGCGTACGGCCAGCGAGATGCAGCGCAAGGTACGGGAACAGGAGGGCGGCGCGTACGACCCGGCGGAGTACATGTCCGCCCGTACGGTCGCCACCGTGATCGTGAACGCACTCCAAACGCCGCACGACGCGGTCGTCACCGACGTCAGCGTGCGCGGCTGACGGCGAACCGCCCAGGCGGCGGGGTCGGCCGCGGGCGCGGGTCAGCCGCAGCCGATCAGGCACAGGGACGGTCACGCGCAGCGCCGGTCAGCCGCATGGCCGTTCGCAACCGGTCAGGCGAAGGGACGGAAGCCGCATGGCCGGCCAAGCGCAGGAACGGTCACGCGCCGCGTTCGGCCGCGGCGGGTCGACCGCAGGACGGTCAGGCACAGGACCGATCTGCCGTGAGCGGTCCTGCGCAGGACCTGTCGGGCGCATGGCCGTTCCTTCGCAGGGCCTGTCTGGCACAGGACCTGTTTGGGCACAGCGCCGATCAGTCGCGGCGGCGGGTCAGGCGGGCGGCGATGATGCCGCCGATCAGCCCGAACAGGTGGGCCTGCCAGGAGATCCCCGGCTGCCCCGGCAGCACGCCGAAGATCATCGTACCCCACAGCACGGCGATCGCCACCCCGATGAGGATGTCGAGGATGCGGCGTTCGAAGAACCCGCGGGCGAGCAGGTACCCGAAGTAGCCGAAGATCAGACCGCTCGCGCCGATGGTGACGCTGTTCGGGCTGGCCAGGAACCACACGCCGAGCCCGCTCACCACGATCACGATGAGGCTGACGGCGACGAAACGGGCCGGGCCGCGCAGCGCCGTGAGGAAACCGAAGATCGCCAACGGCACGGAGTTGGCGAGGATGTGGTCGGGATTGGCGTGCAGGAACGGTGCCGTGAAGATGTGCCACAGCGCGTGCACGTCGTGCGGTCGGATGCCGAACTCGCGGTCCAGCCCGCCGCCGTAGTTGACCACCTCCACCGCCCAGCACACGCCGAGGAGAAAGACGGTGATGATCACCGCGCCGAGCCCGCGGGTGGCGCCGCGCGCGAGCGCCTCGCCGGGCGAGCGCGTCTTCGTGGGGGTGTCCGCCATAGCGCAAAGGTACGTCCCCGCACCACCGCGCGGAACACGCGCTCGGCCGCGCACGGCGCTCACGCGCCCGGGGTGCCGCTCGGTCCGGCGGGCGAGCGGGAGTGGCCTGCGGGCATCCGGTCCCGGCCCGGGCGAGCCGGGGCGTGGTGGGCCGGTCGGCGTACGCGCCGACCGGCAGCAGGCGCGAACGGCAGGCCGAATGGCAGGTGCGCGGGACGGGCGGCGCGGATGCCGGACGGTGCGCCGGCCGGTGCGCCGGACGGCGGCATCGGGCGCAGACGGCGGCGGCATCCCTCAGCGCGGCGCCGCACCGGCGAGCACGAGACCGGCGGGCGCCGGGCGAGTCGCGAGGCGGGCGCCGGGCGAGTCGCGAGGCGGGCGCGTACGGGGTGGACGGGCACAGGGTGGGCGAGCGCGTGCCCGCAG
>JBEHYF010000160.1:0-12376 GCA_048498315.1 Actinomycetota bacterium | reverse complement strand
TGCGGGGTGCCGGAGACCACCGAGGTCAGATTGCGCGGGCTCGGAGAGTTGCTGAGCCTCGTCCGCGCGAGCGGCCCACTGACCAGAGCGGAGGTCATGCAGCTCACCGGCCTGGCCCGCTCGACGGTCAACCAGCGGCTCGACGCGCTCGTGGATGCCGGCCTCATCCGCTCCGCCGGTGAGAGCGCCTCGACCGGCGGCCGCCGGCCGGAGCGGTTCGCGTTCGACGCCGAGGTCGGCGTGCTGCTCCTCGCCGACGTCGGCGCCTCGGAGATGCGCACGGCCGTCTGCAACCTCTCCGGCCGCATCGACCACGAGCGCGACGTTCCGATCGACGTGGCGGCCGGCCCCGCCGCCGTGCTGGGCGTCATCGGCGAGCTGTTCACCGGCCTGCTGAAAGACGCGGGCCGCGACCCCGCCGATGTGCGCGGCATCGGGATAAGCGTGCCCGGCCCGGTGGAATTCGCGACCGGGAGGGTGGTGAGCCCGCCCATCATGACCGGCTGGGACGGCTACGACATCCCCGGCCACTTCCGCGACCGGTACGCCTGCCCGGTCCTCGTCGACAACGACGTCAACGCCATGGCGTACGGGGAGTACCGCGCCGAGCACCCGGACGTCGCGCACCTGCTCATGGTGAAGGTCGGCACCGGCGTCGGCTGCGGCATCGTCGCCGGCGGGCAGATCCTGCGCGGGGCGCAGGGCGCGGCCGGCGACATCGGCCACACCAGGGTGGAGGTCACCGGCACCGAGGCGCCGCCGGAGTGCCGCTGCGGCAACATCGGGTGCGTCGAGGCGTACGCGGGCGGCTGGGCGCTCGCCCGCGACCTGCGCGCCGCCGGCCGTACCGTCGAAGGCGTCGACGACGTCGTCGCGCTCATCGCGGCCGGCGACCCGGCCGCCGTGCGGCTCACCCGGCGCGCGGGCCGCATCCTCGGCGCCTCGATCGCCTACGCCGTCAGCCTGCTGAACCCCTCGGTCGTGCTCGTCGGCGGCCAGCTCGCCGCGGCCGAACAGCACCTGCTCGCCGGAATCAGGGAGATGGTGTACCAGCGGTCGCTGCCCCTGGCGACGCGGTCCATCGCGATCGCCCGCGGCCGGCTGGGCCTCCACGCGGGCGTCATCGGCCTCGCCCATCTGCTCGCCGACACGATCTTCGCCCCCGAGCAGATCGCCTCGCTCGTCGGCGTTCCGCACGAGTGACGTCCCCACCGTCCCGGAGGAGCCGCACTTCATCGGGACGGGCCGAGCGGCATCGCCGGCCGGAGGCGTACGCGACCGGCGCAGGACACGACGCTGGGAGGCGTTCGCTCTGGTGGTCGTCTCAGTCAGGGGTCAGCCAGCCTCGTTCGGTCAGCGCGGCGACGAATCGCGCGTACGAGGCCTCCAGCGCATCCCGCTCACCCTCGTCGGGTTCCACGCGGTCCGCGATGCGGACCATGGCGCTCGCCGCCGCCGCGAGGCCGTCGTGCACGGTCGCGGCCGCGGCCAGCACGGCGGCGCCGAAGCCGCTAGCCGGATGGCGCGGCACCTCGACCGGCCGTCCGTGCGCCGTCGCGCGGATCCGCAGCCAGACGTGGCTGCGGCTGCCGCCGCCGACGGCGCGCAGCACGCCGCGGGCCGGCGCACCGGCCGCCGTGAGCTGGGCGAACCCGAGGCGTTCGGTGAACGCGACCCCTTCGAGAACGGCCCGGTAGGCCTCCGCCTCATCGGCCGGCGTGCCGACGCGGAAGCCCTCCGCGTCGGGCCGCGCGAACGGGAAGCGCTCCCCCGCCAGCACCAGCGGATAGCAGACCACGCCCGCCGGTCCCCGGCGGCCGGCGGCCGCGTCCAGGGCGGCAAGGTCCGCGTGCGGGAAGTAGGCGCCGAGCGCGGCCGCTCCGGCGTTGCTCGCCCCGCCGGGCCACCACGCCGCCGGGCCTCCAGCGGGCGCCCGATGGCTGTAGACGGCGCCGTCGGGGCTGTCCAGGCGCCGGTCCGTGACGACCTTGAGCACGAGCGTGGTGCCGAGCACGCCCACCGAGTCGCCGATCGTCACCGCCCCGGCCGCGATCTGGCCGGTGCACCCGTCCGTCATGCCGAGCACGATCGGGGTGCCGGCGGGCAGGCCGCTGCGCCGCGCGCCGTCCGCGCCCACCTCGGTGACGACGGTGCCGGGGAGTGCGAGTGACGGGAGCGCACCGGCCTGGATCCCGGCGGCGGCGAGCAGGCCGTCCGGCCAGGCGACCCGTTCGGGGTCGGCGCCGGTCTTCAGCGCGTGGCTCACGTCGGTCGGCGGGATCTCCCCGGCCAGGGCCGCCACCACGACGTCGCTGACGTGCAGGTAGCGGGCGGCCGGGCGGTGGCGGGCCAGCCAGGCGGCGCGGGCGAGCGCGGGCGCCTCGGCGGAGACGCCGTCCAGGCCGGGCTCGCCGATCGCGCGCCGGTCGTCGTACAGCAGTGCGGGACCGGCGGGGACGCCGCGTTCGTCGCAGGGCACGATGGTGCCGGAGGTCGCGCTGACCGCCACGCCCGCCACGGGCCGGCCGGCCAGCGCCCCGGTCACCTCGCGCAGCACCGCGAAGGCCGCCTCGGCGTAGGCCGGTTCCTGCTCCGACCAGCCCGGCCGCGGGCGTATCGGGGCGGTGAGCTCGCCGCCGGCCTCGGCGACGACGGTGCCGTCCGGGTCCGCGGCCACCGCCCGGATGCCGCGCGTGGCGACGTCCACCCCGATGACGACGGTCACGACGACGCCTGCATCCCGCGGATCGGAAGCCGGAACACGATGTCGGGCAGCGTGGTCAGGTCGGGGACGGCGGCGTCCGGCTCGGCGAGCTGTTCGGGCGTCGGGAGCGGCGGCGCCTCGCCGCGCAGCACCCACACCGTCCCGAGTCCGAGGGCACGCGCGGGCCGGACGTCGGTGTCGAGCCGGTTGCCGACGTGCACGGCGTGCCCGGCGGGCATGCCGGCCTCGCGCAGCGCCCAGGCGAACAGCTCCGGGTCCGGTTTCTCCACGCCGACCAGCGCGGAGACCGCCCAGACGTCGATGAGACCGGCCACGCCGTCGCGCCGGAGCAGATCCACGACGTGGGCCTCCTGGTTGGCGACGACGCCGGTGCGCACCCGGCCGTGCAGGGCGCGCAGGCAGGGCAGCACGTCGGAGTGCAGCGTGCCCGGCGGATGCGTCCAGTGGGCGCGGGTGCGCTCGTGCAGCAGCGCGCGTTCGTGCTCACCGCCGAGGAACTCCGCGGCGAGCGCGCGGCGCAGGGAGCCGTGCTGACGCTGCCGTACCTCGTCGTAGATCTCGTGGAAGCGGGCGCGGTCGACCGGCGGGCGCCGCCGTTCACGGCGTATCTCGTCGAGCGCGGCCAGCACCGCCGCGGCGAAGTTGGCGTCGTCGTAGAGCGGGCCGCCGATGTCGAAGAACACCGCCTCGACCGGACGGAAGGCCATCACGTGGGCATCCTTCCCAGCCGCGCGCGCCGCTCCGCCTCGTCGCCACGGCCCGCGAGCGCCCGCGCGTGGCCGCCGTCGAGGAAGGCGAGCCGTCCGGTGGCGAGCGCGAACGCGCGCACCCGCGCCGCCTTGACGCACATCATGGTGATCGCCGCGGTCTCCGCAGGGGTGGCGCCGAGGGCGACGATGCCGTGGTTGCCGAGCAGGATCAGCCGCGGCGGATGTCCCTCCCGGTCGGCGTACTCGGTCACGGAGGCGACGACCGCGCGGCCCAGGGCCAGCCCCGGCGCGGCGTAGGGCACCCAGGCGGGCGGGCCGAGGACGACGGCCTCGTCGGGGAACAGCGGCGCCGCCCAGAGCTCCTCCGCGCGCGCCGAGGCGAGCTGCCCGACGACGGCTGTCGGGTGCGTGTGCGCGACCCAGGTGGCCTGCCCGTACTCCAGCGCGACGAGGTGCACGAGCGTCTCGATCGAGGCGCGGCGCGGCCGGCCGCTCTCGTCGGGCCCGGCGTCGAGCAGCGCGGTCAGCGCCTCCTGCGAGGCCATCGGGTCGGACAGGACGGCCAGCAGCGGCTCGGGATCGGCGATCACGAAGTCGTCCGCGGTCGCCTCGTCCATGCGCGCTCCGCTGGCCTTGATCGCGAACGTGCCGTCCGGCAGGCGCGCGGAGGTGTTGCCCTCGGCGAGGAGGACGAGGTCGGCCGCGGGATCGCCGAGCCTCCGGGTCAAGTCCACGAGCTCGGCCGGCACGTCCGCCGGCCGGTGGTCGACGCTCATCCGGACCTCCCGCGACTGCGGCGCAGGGTCACCGCGTTGATCAGGGCCGAGACGATGAGGACCGCGCCGAGCGCGAACAACTGGTACCGGCTGCCCTGCGACCCTTCGAAGTAGAGC
The DNA here is from genome assembly GCA_048498315.1 of Actinomycetota bacterium. GTDB lineage: Bacteria > Actinomycetota > Actinomycetes > Streptosporangiales > Streptosporangiaceae > Actinoallomurus. The sequence goes on along the minus strand of JBEHYF010000160.1, from coordinate 8,048 downwards.
AGGATCCCGGCGTTCAGCCACACCACGAACAGCGCCGCGACGATGACGCCGCCGACACGGCCGACGCCGCCGGTGATGGCGACCCCGCCGAGCACCGCGATCGTGATCGCGGGCAGCGCCATTCCGTTGCCGACCGTTCCCGCGTCGGGGCGGGCGGAGGCGAACTGGCCGACGGTGACGATCGCGACGACTCCGGACAGCAGCCCGGACAGGATGTACGCCCGGCAGCGCACTCCGGCCACCGCCAGCGCGGCGAACCGCGCGGCGCCCTCGTTCGTGCCGACGGCGTACAGCCTGCGCCCGTACGCCGTGCGGTTCACCAGGAGCCAGGCGAGCACCGCGCACGGCAGCAGGAACGTGAAGACCTGCTCCGGCACGGCGGGCAGCCCGCCCGGCAGCGTGACGTAGCTGGTGATGTCGTGGACCTGCTGCACCGGCTTGGTGGAGATGGGGGCGTCGTCGTTGGTCAGCAGGGCCAGCGAGCTGTAGGCGTAGTACGTCGCCAGCGTGGCGATGAGGGCCGGGAAGCGCAGCATCGCGACGAGCACGCCGTTCACCGCGCCGAGCAGCACCGCCACGGCCAGGGACGCGACGATGGCCGCGGCCAGCGGCCAGTGCCATTTGCCGATCATGAACCCGAACGCCATCCCCACCAGGCTGACCATCGACCCCACCGACAGGTCGATGCCACCGCGGCCGGAGACGATGACGAACAGCTCGGCGAGCCCGAGGATGCACAGCGGCACGAACGACTCCAGCGCCGACGCCATGTACGCGGTGTCGTACGGGGCGATCAGGTAGCCGCCGTTGCTGAGGATCTTCATCCAGACGACGAGGATCACGGTGATCGCGATCAGGAAGGCGACCCGATCCGTGACCAGCGCGCGGAGCAGGCGGGCGGCCCGTCCCCGGCGCCCGGCGGACGGCTCGGTCCCGGTGTGTGGCGTCATCGTCGGTGTCGTCACAGGGACCGCCTCCGTCGTTCGCGCAGCAGGTCGGCGCCGACCGCGACCAGGATGAAGATCCCGATGAACAGCGCGGTCAGCTCGCTTCGCCACCCCAGGAGCGTCACGCCGCTGGTCACGGTGCCCACGAGCAGCGCCCCGAGCACGGTGCCCAGCACCGTTCCCCGCCCGCCGAGGATCGTCGTGCCGCCGATGACGACGGCGGCGATCACCTGGAGTTCCAGGCCCGTGCCGACGTTCTCCTCGACCAGCCCGCCCTCGCCGATGACGCAGCAGGCGGCCAGCCCGACGAGCACGCCGGTGGCGGTGTAGACGCCCAGCAGCCGCCGCCGGACCCGGATTCCGGCCAGGCGGGCGGCCACCTGGTCGCCGCCGATCGCGTACAGGTGCCGGCCGGTGGGCGTGTACCGCATGTACACCCACGCCAGCGCCGCGACGATGATCGCCAGGATCCACGCGTGCGGCACGCCGAACGTCCGGCCGGCCGCGCCGCCGCCGAGGAACCGCAGCGTGCCGGGAATCCCCGCGACCTCCTTGCCGTGGAAGATCTGCAGGGAGACGAACCGGTAGACGTTCAGCGTGCCGAACGTGACGATGATCGAGTGCACCCGCCCGTACGCGACGAGCACGCCGTTCACCAGGCCGAGCACGCCGCCGATGACCAGCGCGAGCCCGATGGCGGGGAAGAAGCCGAGGCCGCTGTCGCGGACCTGCTGGGAGATGATCACTATGACGACGGCGAGCGCGCTGCCGACGGACACGTCGATGCCCGCCGTGACGATCACCGCCGTCATGCCGACCCCGATGATCGTCACCGGGGCCACCGAGTCGAGGATGTTCTCCAGGTTCGAGGCGGTGAAGAAGGTGTCGACCGACGCGCCGAGCGCGGCCCACAGCGCCGCGATGACGCCGATCAGCACCAGCTCCTGACCCTCGATCGCGCGGGCCGTGACCCGCCGCTGCCGGCCGGCCCGCGGAAGCACGCCCGCGGCGCCGTGCGCCTCGCTCATGAGGGCTCCACCTTCCCATCCGCAGCGGCGCCACCCGCCGCGCCCGTTCCGGCGGCCGCGTCCCCGTCGTCTCCGGTGGCGGTCCCGGCCCCTTCGCCGGCGGCCGTGGCCGCGTCGTCTCCGGCGGGCGCGTCCTCCCCGGCGGATGCGCCCGCGTCCTGGCCTGTCGATGCGGCCCCCGCGTTCCCGGCGGCCGTGCTCTCGTCGCCGGCTGCCGCGGCCAGCACGTCGGCCTGGGAGGCGCCGCGCCCGAACTCGGCGGTGACCGTGCCGGAGCGGACGACCAGGATCCGGTCGGCGATGCGCAGCACCTCGGGCAGGTCGGACGAGACCACCAGCGCGGCGGTGCCCTGGTCCGCCAGGCCGAGGATGAGGTCGTGGATCTCCTCCTTCGCCCCGACGTCGACGCCCTGCGTCGGCTCTTCGAGGAGGAGTACCTCCGGCCGCTCGACGAGCTGGCGGGCCAGCACCACCTTCTGCTGGTTGCCGCCGGACAGCGTGCCCACCTCGGCGGACGGGCCGGGCGCCTTGATCGCGATCCGCTCGATGAAGTCGGCGGCGACCGACCGCTCCCGCGCCCGGTCGACCCAGAACCCGAACCGGCTCAGCGATCGCAGCCGGCCGATCGAGACGTTGAAACCGATCGTCTTGGAGGCGAACACGCCCTGGGCCTTGCGGTCCCCGGGCAGCATGGCGATGCCGGCGCGCGCGGCGTCGCGCGGACGGCGCGGCGCCGTCTCCCGTCCGCCGACCCGGATCGTGCCGCCGTCGGCCGGGTCGACGCCGAAGAGGGCGCGCGCGATCGGCCCGGTGCCCGAGCCCACCAGGCCGTACAGCGCGACGACCTCGCCGGAGCGCACCGAGAAGGAGACGTCGCGGAACGCACCCCGCCGGGACAGCCCGCTCACCTCCAGCACCGCCGGGCCGGCGGGAACCTCCCGGTCCGCCGCGCGCCCCGCCGGGGCGTGGCCGACCATCAGCTCCACGATCGCGCGCACCGTCAGGTCCCGCGTCGGCCGCGTCGCCACCACCGCCCCGTCGCGCAGCACCGTGACGCGGTCGGAGATGACGGTCAGCTCGTCCAGGCGGTGGCTGACGTACAGGATCCCCACGCGGTGCTCGCGGAGGGAACGGATCACCTCGAAGAGGGTGTTGATCTCGCGGTCGGTGAGGATCGCCGACGGCTCGTCGAGGATGAGCACCTTCGCCTCGTGCGCGAACGCCTTCGCGATCGACACGAGCTGCTGCACGGCCACGGGCAGGTCCGCGGCCCGTACGTCGGCCAGCCGCGGATCGAGGCCGAGCCGGTCGAGCAGCTCCATGGCCCTGCGCCGCTGGGCGCTCCGGTCGACCAGGCCGCCGCGGCGCAGCTCCCGGCCGATGAACACGTTCTCGGCGACGGTCAGCTCCGGGAACAGCTGGGGTTCCTGGTAGACGGTCGCGATCCCGGCGGCGAGCGCGGCCGGGGTGTTGCCGGCGGCCAGGCGGCGCCCGCTCATCGTGACCGTGCCCTCGTCGGCCGTCTCGGCACCGGAAATGATCTTGATCAGGGTCGACTTGCCGGCGCCGTTCTCGCCGGCGAGGGCGTGCACCTCGCCGGGCAGGACGCGCAAGTCGACACCGCCCAGCGCGCGCACGCCGCCGTACCGCTTGTGCACGCCGGCGAGCTCCAGCAGCGGTTCCGTCATGACGGCCCCGCCCCGCGCCCGCACGCTCGCGTCGTTCGCTCGGTCATGGCTCCGCCTCACCGCCCTCCCCGGGGCCGCGGCCCCGGGGAGGAAGCGCCGTGGTCAGTAGTTGTAGTTGTCGACGTTGGCCGTGGTGATCTGCAGCGGTTCGCCGAGCAGCAGCATCTTCTGCTGGGGGAAGTACTTCACCGCCGGCAACTGGGCGTTGACCTTGTTGACCGGCTGCAGCTGCTTGCCGGTGCCGATCTGGTCGGCCGCCCAGGCGGTCAGGTAGCCGAGCTGCTGGACGTCCCACAGGATCGCCGCGCTCGACGACCCGTCCTTGAGGTAGGGCTTCATCGACTGCGGGGTGCCGACCCCGACGGTGAAGATCTTGCCGACCTTGCCCGTCTCCTCGACGGCCTTGGCGACCGCGGGGGCCGAGCTCGTGCACTCGCCGACCAGGCCGTTCAGGTCCGGGTGGGCGTTGATGAGGTCCTTGGCCATGGACGTCGCCTTGGCCTCGTCCTCACCGGCGTAGACCGTCCCGACGATCTTGGCTCCCGGGTACTTCTGCGCCGTGTACTGCTTCTGCACGGCGATCCAGGAGTTGAGGTTCGCGGCGGTCTGGCCGCACGACACGATCGCGTACTTGCCCTTGGGGCCGATCTTCTTCATGAGCGCGTCGGTGATCGACTGGCCGAGGCCCTGCGCCGTGGCCTGGTTCACGAACAGCTCACGGACGGAGTTCGGCGCGTCGGTGTCGGCGGTCATCACGTGGATGCCCTGGTTCTTGGCGTCCTGGAGGATCGGCGCCATCGAATCGGGGTCGTTCGGCGCGACGACGAGCACATCGACGTGCTGCTGGATCAGCGACTTGACGATGTCGGTCTGCGCGCCGGGGTCGGCGGTCGTCGCCCCCTTGTAGATCCACTGCACGCCGAGGTCCTTGGCGGCCTGCTGTCCGCCGGTGTTCATCGCCTCGAAGTAGGGGATCCCCTGCAGCTTCGGGACGAAGGCGATCGTGAGTTTCTTGGCGCCGCCGGACGACGATCCGGCCGCACCGCTCTTCTTGCTGCACCCGCTGATCGCGACGGACGCGGCCAGCATCGCCGCCGTACACGCGAACACGGGTCTGGGCAACCGCATGCGGACTCCTCTTCTCCGGGCCCGCTGGCGCGGGCGCCTACACCTGCCTGCTCTCGCTCACCCGCAGCCCTAAGGGGGTCTCCCTGATTCCGGCCGTGGCCAGGTCGGCCGCCACCCACGCGCGGTAACGGCCGTACAGGTCCGCCCAGCGTCCGTCCGCGGACGGTTCCACCGTCCGCGAGCCGTAGCTGCGGCGCACCAGTTCGCGGGCCTCCGCGAGGCCCGACAGCTCACCCAGCGTGATCAGCTGGACGAGCACGTTTCCCAGGGACGTGGCCTCGACCGGGCCGACGATGACCGGGCGGCCGCCGGCGTCCGCGGTCAACCGGTTGAGCAGGTCGTTGCGCGCCCCGCCCCCGACGATGTGCACCGCGGGCACCGGCCCGCCGGTGACCGCCTCGATATCGTCGAACGTGGCCCGGTACCCGAGGGCGAGGCTGTCGAGCACGCAGCGGACCATCGCGGCGACGCCCTCCGGCACCGGCTGCCCCGTGCGCCGGCAGTAGGCGCGGATGCGCGCCGGCATGTCACCGGGCCGGACGAAATCCGGGTGGTCGGGGTTGACGACGCTGCGCCCGCCGGGCGTGTCCGCGGCCAGCCGCACCAGCGCGTCGTACGTCAGGTCCTGCCCCTCTCGCGCCCACTGCCTCCGGCACTCCTGCAGCAGCCACAGGCCCATGCAGTTGCGCAGCAGGCGGATGGTGCCGTACGCGCCGCCCTCGTTCGTCATGTTGGCCTGGCGCGCCCGCTCGGTGATGACCGGCCCGCCCGTCTCGACGCCGACCAGCGACCAGGTGCCCGACGAGACGTACCCGGCCGCCGGGTCGGCGAACGGCACGCTCACCACGGCGCTCGCGGTGTCGTGGCTCGCCGGTGCGATGACCCGCGCGGTCGCGAGCGCGGGATGGTCGGCGGCCTCGGGCCTGACCGGGCCGAGGTCTGTGCCGGCGTCCACGACCTCGGGCAGGATCTCGGCCGGCAGCCCCAGGTCGTCCATCAGCTCCGTGGCCCACACCCGGCGTGCCATGTCGAAGACGCCGGTCGTGCTCACCGCCGTGTACTCGGCCACGGCCGAGCCGCTCAGCAGGCGGTGGAACAGGTCGGGCATCATCAGCAGCGTCCACGCGCCGTCCAGCTCGCCCGAACGGCTCGCGGCGAGCAACTGGTAGACGCTGTTGACCTCGAGGAGCTGGGTCCCGGTCGCGGAGTACAACCGCTCGCGGCCGACGCGTTCGATCGCCGCCGCGAGCATCCCGGCGGTCCTGGGATCGCGGTGGCTCACCGGATCGGCGATCAGGACGCCGTCGCGGTCGAGCAGGCCGAAGTCCAGGCCCCAGGTGTCCACGCCGACCGAGTCGACGCGGCCGGCGGCGACGCCCGCGGCCGCCAGCCCGGCGCGGACCTGGCCCCACAGGTACCCGAGGTCCCAGCGCAGGCGGCCGCCCGCCTCGGCCGCCCCGTTCGGGAACCGGTGCACCTCGGTCAGCGCGATGCGGTCGCCGTCGAAACGGCCGAGGACGACCCGCCCGCTCTCCGCGCCGAGATCCGCGGCCACCACCGAACGAGTGCGCGCCATCAGTCCGCCTCCGCCGGAACCGGGACACGGTGGACGTCGACACCGACCGCCCGCCACCCGGCGACGTCCGCGTCGGTCATGCCGTCGTCGCAGATCAGGCCGGTGATGCGGTCGGGTTCGGCGAAGGTGTGCAGCGCGAAGCGCCCGACCTTGCCCGAGTCGAACAGCCCGTAGACCTCCTCGCACATCGACGCCAGGCGCCGCTTGACCGCGGTCTCCTCCGGGGACAGCTCCATCAGCCCGGCCTCGGGCGACAGCGACCGCACGCCGAAGAAGCCGCGCCGCACCCGGCCCCGACCCACCAACGCGTCCCCGATGTCGCCGACGAGCGACCACGACGAACGCCGCAGCGTTCCGCCCGGCAGCACCACGGTCGCGGTGTCGGCGAGCACCTCCGCCGTGCGCAGGCCGTTCGTGACGACGATCAGCCCCTTGCGGTCGCGGAGGCGCTGGGCGAGGAAGTAGCAGGTCGTGCTGCAGTCGAGGACGATCGCGTCGCCATCGTGCACCATCCGCGCGGCGGCGCCGGCGATCGCCGACTTCTCCGCCGACCGGTACCGGAGCCGCATCTCGAACGCGCCCTCGTCGGCGCCCGCGACCCCAACCGCCCCGCCGCGGACCCGCCGGAGCAGCCGGCGCCGCTCCAGCGCGTCGAGGTCCTTGCGGACCGTCACCACCGACACGCCGAACCGCTCGGCGAGATCCTGGACGCTCACCCGGCCGGCGCCGTCGAGCATGCGCAGCACTTCCTGCTGCCGCTCGTGTTCGGCGATGTCCGGCATGCTTCACCTGAACTTACGCGGGGCTTCCTCGGTTGCGAGGAAACGTAAGTGGCGGACGCAAGACGTGTCAATGAACAAAACAGAAACCGCACCCGACGAGATTTCCTTCGAAACCACCCCGGTTGCGGTCCGCTTCCGGCCGGCCTCGCCTACGTCGGTCGGCGCTCGACCGCGGCGTCTGCCGTGACGCGCGCCATCGCGAACTCCCGCCTGTCCTCCCCGGCGCGGATGGCCTGCGTCGCGCCCGTCCGCCGGAAGCCGTTCCGGGCATAGAGGCGCTCCGCACGGTGGTTCCCCTCCGCCACCCACAGCCGGACCTCGGAGAGGCCGCGCTCGTCCGCCCACGCCAGCACGGCACTCACGAGGAGGTCACCCGCCCCGCTCCCCCGCGCATCCGGGCCGACCCACATGCCCACGAGTTCGGCGGCACCCGGACCGGCCGGGATGACGGCGACCAGGCCGCACGCCCGCCCGCCGGCCTCGGCGACGAAGGTGTTGCGCGCCGCGAGCCGTTGCCGCCACACCTGCTCCGTGAACGCCCTCTCACGGTCGAGCGTCGAACCGAACGCCTCCGGAGCGTCGGTGAGAGCGGTCAGCCGCAGGGACCGGTAGAGGCGCCAGTCCTCGACATCCAGAAGCCGCACCGTAGTGGTCGTCACGCGCCGCACCATGCCAGCCGCCCGTGACCGCCGACAACCGACTTTCGCCTCGTGGCGCTCGCGTCGTTCGCCGCGGCGATCCTGGTTGATCGATGTGATCATGCCGGGGTACCGCACCGGCCAGGCCGGCGACGGCGGACGCCGGCCGGCGACTGCGGCCGCGCCGGCACGGGGCCGGTACAGGGCCGGATGCCCGCGGCGGGGGGAGCCGCCAGGGGCATCCGGAAGCAGCTTCCAGGT
>JBEHYF010000159.1:0-12431 GCA_048498315.1 Actinomycetota bacterium | reverse complement strand
TTTCAGGCCACCACCACTGTCCTTACTCGCGGATCCGGGTCTGAGGCCTTCGCGCAGGACCTCGATACCTTCTTCGACACGGCGGGCCTCTTCCACCGCCAGTGGCAGAAGATCAGAAAGTACCGTCGAAACCGCACACTTCTTCCAGGATTCCCGCAGTATCTGGATTTCGAAGCGCAGGCGGTGCTCATCCGGGCGTTCAATCCGCAGCTCGTGTCCGGATTGCTCCAAACCGAGGGCTACATGCGAGCATTGATGAGTCCGGAACAGGGACCAGGCGCGATCGAGGAAAGGGTGGCCGGTCGTATGCACAGGCAGGCGACCGTCTTTGATCGCGAGGTGCCGCCACAGGCATGGTTCGTCTTCGACGAGGCGGTCCTGCACCGTGCAGTCGGCGGAAGAGAAACCATGCGAGTGCAGTTGGTCAAACTGCGCGACATCGCAAGCTCAGCAGCGATCCACGTACGGATAGTGCCGTTCGAATCCGTCACCTACGCTGGTCTCGACGGGATGTTCGTGATCCTAACGCTCCCCGACGGGTCGGAGGTCGCTTACCATGAGGGACCTGGCGTTAGCCAGCTGACGCAGGATCCGGTGGTAGTGAACGAGTATCGTCTCCGATTCGACCTCGTCATGGGAGAGTCATGTCCGCGCGGCGAATCCCTCAAGATGATCAATCAAGCGCTGGAGAACCTGGAGTGACGATGGCGGGCGAACACACCACCGTGCAATGGCGTAAGAGTTCTCACTCGGGCCAAGGTGGCGCGGATTGCGTTGAGGTGGCCGAGCTGGCCCCCATCCGGTGTTGGGAGAGGGTCGCGTACTCGGCAGGAAGCGCTCTGCGCGCGTGATGACACGGGCCGTGCGGCGGTCCCGCGAATGCCATGTTCGGCCGGTGGCCTTGTCACGACGGTAGTGGTCGGCGACGCTCTCGGGATCGAGCAACGGCCGGACATGTACCTGTCCAGTCTGTTTGTCGACAACGACGCGGCTTCCCCCCGACCATGTCCGGCAACGCCGTCGGGTCCTCAGGAGCGGGCTGCTTCTGCCATACGACGTCTCTGCCCTGGGTCGTGTTCGCTTTGTCCTGTGGGACTGTTCATCCGCCGCAAAGGTTCACAGAACCAGCAAATCGGACGACAAGCGGCACCGGCCGGAGGAGCGTGGAGCCTGCGGCCCCCGAGGTACGCGCTAGTCCGCGCGGGTCCAGTACCGGTCGGCGGCGAAGACGAACGCCGCCGCGCCGACCAGGCCCGCCATCTGTCCCAGCGCGGCGGGAACGACCCGCACCTGTCGCGCGAAGTCCATCCGCGCGTGTGCGCGGAAGCTGTCCTCCAGCGGGCGGAACAGCAGCGGGCCGGCCTGGGACAGCCCCCCGCCGATGGCGACGACCTCCAGGTCGCACAGGTGGGTCGCCGAGGCGATCGCCACGCCGAGCGCCCAGCCCGCGCGGTCGAGCGCACGGACGGCGGCCGGATGCCCGCGCGCGGCGTCGTCGCCGAGCTCCTTGCCGGTCTCGCCGGCCCAGCCGCGCTCGCGTGCCCAGGCGACCAGCGCCCCGGCACCGGCGATCGACTCCAGGCAACCGCGCCCGCCGCACGTGCAGGCCGGCCCGTCCGGGTCGACGATGACGTGGCCGATATGCCCGGCGTTGCCGCTGCTGCCCTCGGCGAGCCGGCCGCCCAGGATCAGGCCGCCGCCGACGCCCGTCGAGACGACCATGCCGAGCATGTCGGCGCGGCCGCGCCCCGCGCCGCGCCAGTGCTCGCCCGCGGCCACCGCGACGGCGTCGCCGTGCAGGCGGACCGGCACGCCGGGGAAGCGCTCCTGGAGGCGCTCGCACAGCGGGAACCCGCGCCAGGCGGGGATGTTCAGCGGCGACACGGCGCCGCCCGGCCGGGTGATCGGCCCGCCGCAGCCGACGCCCACCCCGGCGAGCCGGGAGATGGGGAGCTTGTCGATGAGGGCGGTCAACGTGCGCCACAGCCCGTCGGCGTCGACGTCCGACGGCCCCGGCGTGGCGATCCGCTCGTACGCGGCGACCCGGCCCCCGGGCTCGACCAGCGCGGCCGCCAGCTTCGTACCGCCGACGTCGACGGCCAGGACGGGGGCGCTCACCGGCCCTCCCTCGTCGGGCCGCCGAGCGAAACGCCGCTGTGTCGTTCGATTCGCTCGCTTCGCTCGTTCACGTGCCGCCTCCCCGGCCGGCCGGCCCGAACGCCAGGATCGACGCGCTGAACCCGTGCACGTGGTTGCGGCCGGCGACCGGCCCGATCTCTCCGGCGGCGAAGAACCCGCCGATCCCGGAGGTGTGCAGCATGGTGCGCACGAGGCGCACGTCATGGTCGGAATTGGGGAACATGGCGCGGCCCCGCCCGGTGCAGGAGAACAGCAGCGCGCCCTCGACCGGGGCAAGATCGAGGCCGCCCAGCAGCGCGGTGAGGTCTTCGTCGGCGGCCGAGGCGTCGCGCACGTGGAACCGCACGGTGCGGCCGACGTCGATGACGTCGCCGGTCGCGATCGCGCCGGCCTCGGGGTCGGCGCCGATCACCCCGCGGACGAGGAAGTCGCCGCGCTCGTGCCGGTCGGCGTACTCGTTCATGGCCACGCCGATGAGCAGGCCGGCCTCGATCAGTTCGCGCTCACGTGCGGACAGCGCGGAGACGATCTCCTCCAGCTTGGCGAGCGCCGGCACGCCGGCCAGCTCAAAGAGGATGTTCTCCTCGGACTTGGTGACGACCATGGTGGGCCCGATCGGGCGCGCCCCCTGGCTGACCACCGCGGAGGCCATGAGCGACCCGCCGAGCAGCACCCCGACCGCGCCGGAGTCGACGATCTCGCCGTCGGCGAACAGCCGTGCGGTACCGCGCCCGCCCAGACCGGTGGCCAGGCCGCCGACCAGCGGCAGATCGGGCAGCACCTCCCCGGACCGCTCGACGAAGGCGTCGACCGGGAAGCTGTACGGATCGGCCAGCAGCACCGCGACCACGTCGTCGTCGCCGGTCTGCGGCATGCCGACGACGGCCAGCCGCGGCATCGACTCCGCATTGTTGTCGGGGAACCGCAGCGTCTCCAGCCGGAACGGCTCGATGCGCACCTCCGGCAGCCGCGCCGCCCAGGCGCTGACGGCGCTGGACTCCTCGACGCCGTGGTTGCCGCCGATCACGCCGGCCGCGCCGCAGCCGATGACGTTCGGCGTGCCCGCGATCTCCATGGCACGGCGCGCGGCGCGCTCGACCCAGCCGGGGTCCTGGGCGCAGACGAATACGAAGACCAGGTCGGGGGCGCCGTCGAGGGCCGTGAGGGCCTGTGACACGGCGGATTCGGCCGCCGCGATGAGGTTCGGGCCGACCGCCAGCCCGTCGCCGAAGCGTGTCATCGCCCTCCCAGCGCAGCAACGTGCCGGACTTTCTTACGGTCTACCACAGCGATCCGTCAGAACCCATGATCGCGATGACCGGAACGGACATCCGGCACCGACCGCAGTCCGCCGGGACGGCGACGCGCGCCCCGGTTGGATGCGGATGTGTAGATCCCGGCATAAGGTCGAACGCAGTTGATGACACCAGCGGCCTGGACGACACGAACGACCCGGCGGCCACGGCCGACGGCCCATGCCCGCACGCGCCGGGCGCAGGCGGCCGGAGGTCGCCGCTGTCCGGCGGCGGCCCGCGCCGAGGGCGCCGCCGGCGGCGTTCGCCGGGCGAGCGAGGAGAAACGTGAACACCGGACCAACGACACTCCGTGAACTCCGCGCCAGTGGCCATGTCCATCGGCCGGTCAAGGCCGAGATCCAGCACAATCTGCTGGCCCGCCTGCGCTCGGGCGAGCCGCGGTTCCCCGGCATCGTGGGGTTCGACGAGACCGTTCTGCCGCACCTGGAACGGGCCCTGCTCGCCGGGCACGACGTCGTGCTCCTCGGCGAGCGCGGGCAGGGCAAGTCGCGGCTGATCCGCACGCTGGCCGCGCTGCTGGACGAGTGGACCCCGGTCGTCGCCGGCTGTGAGATCAACGACCACCCGTACGCGCCGGTGTGCGTGCGCTGCCGCCGCCTGCGCGAGGAGCTGGGCGACGACCTGCCCGTGACGTGGAAGCACCGTGACGACCGCTACGGCGAGAAGCTGGCCACGCCCGACACCAGCGTCGGCGACCTGATCGGCGACATCGACCCGATCAAGGTGGCGGAGGGCCGTACCCTCGGCGACCCGGAGACGGTCCACTACGGGCTGGTGCCGCGCACCAACCGCGGCATCTTCTGCGTCAACGAGCTGCCCGACCTGGCCGAGCGCATCCAGGTGTCGCTGCTGAACGTACTCGAGGAGCGGGACGTGCAGATCCGCGGGTACAATCTGCGGCTGCCGCTCGACATCCTGCTGGTGGCCAGCGCGAACCCAGAGGACTACACCAATCGCGGCCGCATCATCACGCCGCTGAAGGACCGCTTCGGCGCGGAGATCCGCACCCACTACCCGCTCGGGGTCGACGACGAGCTGGTGCTGATCGGCCAGGAGGCGCGGGTGTCGGCGGCGGTGCCCGTGCACCTGATGGAGGTGATCGCGCGATTCACCCGGCTGGTCCGCGAGTCGCCCGCGGTCGACACCCGCTCGGGCGTGTCCGCGCGGTTCGCGATCGCGGCCACCGAGACGGTCGCGGCGTCGGCGATGCGACGCTCGGCCATCGCCGGCGATGAGCCGCCGGTCGCGCGGGTCTGCGACCTGCCCTCGATCGTGCCGACGCTGCTCGGCAAGGTGGAGTTCGAGGTCAGCGAAGAGGGCCGCGAGCAGGAGGTGCTCGCCCATCTGCTGCGCCGCGCCACTGCCGACACCTGGCGGCGCGCCCTGGGCGCCGTCGACCTGAGCGGCCTGCTGGAGCGGTTCGACCGCGGTGCCACCGTCGACTCTGGCGAACTGGTGCCGGCGACGGAGTTGCTGCACCGCATCGGGCCGGTGCCGGGCTTGTCGCGGATCCTGGACGGGCTCGGCATGGAGGGCGAGTCGCCGGGGCACGCCGCGGCGGCGCTGGAGTTCGCTCTGGAGGGCCTCTACCTGATGCGCCGGCTGTCCAAGGACGTCGCGGACGGCAGGACGACGTACCGCACCTGACCGCAGTGCAGCCGACCGCACCGCGGCCGACCGCTCGATCCGAAGCACACCGCACCCGGCCGCACCAGGCGGCCGGCGAAGACCGCACCCGCGAGGGAGGAGGCCACCGTGGCCGGATACCGGTACGGGCCGTACCACGAGGGCCCGGACCCGCTCGCCCCGCCGTACGACGTGCGGGCCGCGCTCGACGCCATGGGCGACGCGATGCTGGAGGGCGCCGGACCCGCCGACGCGCTGCGCGACCTGCTGCGCCGCGGGCTGCCCGGCGAGCGGCGGCTCCGCGGCCTGGACGACCTGCTGCGCCAGGTGCGCGCCCGCCGCCAGGAGCTGCGCTCGCGCGGCCGGCTCGACGGCACGCTCGACCAGGTGCGGTCGCTGCTGGACCGCGCCATCGGCCAGGAGCGGGCCGCGCTGTTCCCGGACCCGAGCGACGAGGCGCGGCTGCGCGAGGCCGAGCTGGACACGCTGCCGGATGACACCGCGCAGGCGGTGCGCCGCCTGGCGTCGTACGACTGGCGGTCGCCGGAGGCGCGGCAGACGTTCGAGGAGCTGAAGGACCTGCTGCGCCGCGACGTGCTCGACGCGCGGTTCCGCGGCATGAAGCAGGCGCTGAGCAACCCCGACCCGGCGGCGATGCAGCGCGTCAAGGACATGATGGCCGCGCTCAACGACATGCTGGAAAAGGACGCCCGGGGTGAGCACACCCAGGAGGACTTCGACGCCTTCATGCGCGAGTACGGCGAGTTCTTCCCGGAGAACCCGCGCGACCTGGAGCAGCTCGTCGACCTCCTCGCCCGCCGGGCCGCCGCCACCGAGCGGCTGCTCGCCTCGCTCACGCCCGAGCAGCGCGCCGAGCTGGCCGCCCTCATCGCGCAGACGCTGGAGGACGCCGGCCTCGCCCTGGAGATGCAGCGGCTGACCTCGGCGCTGCACCAGCGCCGACCCGACCTCGACTGGACCGGGTCCGAGCGCATGAACGGCGAGGAGGGCATGCCGCTCGGCGACGCGACCACCGCGCTTGAGGAACTGGCCGACCTGGCCGAGCTGGAGGGCGCGCTGCGCCAGGACTACCCCGGCGCGCGCATGGACGACATCGACGAGGACGCGGTGCGCCGGGCGCTGGGCCGCCAGGCCGTCGACGACCTCGCCGAGCTGCGCCGCATCGAGAAGGAGCTGGAGCGCCAGGGCTACCTGCGGCGGCGCGGCGGCGCGCTCGACCTGACGCCGAAGGCGGTGCGCCGCCTCGGCGAGACCGCGCTGCGGCGGGTGTTCGCCAAGCTGGAGGCCGGGCGGCGCGGCGACCACGACCAGTCCGACGCGGGCCAGGCCGGCGAGCTGACCGGGAGCAGCCGGCCGTGGCAGGCCGGCGACGAGCAGCCCATCGACGTGGTGCGCACCGTGTCGAACGCGATCCTGCGCGGCGGGCACCGGCCGACCGGCGCGTCCGGGCGGCCGGGCGTGCGGCTGGCGGTGGACGACTTCGAGGTGCTGGAGACCGAACGCCGCACGGCCGCGGCCGTGTGCCTGCTGGTCGACCTGTCGTACTCGATGGCGCTGCGCGGCATGTGGGGGTCGGCCAAGCAGACCGCGCTGGCCCTGCACACGCTGGTGTCGAGCAAGTACCCGCAGGACGCGATTCAGATCATCGGGTTCTCCAACTACGCGCGGGTGCTGCGGCCGACGGAGATGGCCGGGCTCGACTGGGACATGGTGCAGGGCACCAACCTGCATCACGCGCTGATGATCGCCGGGCGGCACCTGGAGAAGCACCCGGAGCACGAGCCGATCGTGCTGATCATCACCGACGGCGAGCCGACCGCGCACCTGCTGCGCGACGGCCGCTCGGCGTTCGACTGGCCGCCGTCCCGCGAGACCCTGGAGCTGACCCTCGCCGAGGTCGACAAGATGACGCGCCGCCGGGCGACGCTGAACATCTTCATGCTCGCCGACGACGAGCGCCTGGTGTCGTTCGTCCAGGAGGTGGCCCGGCGCAACGGCGGCCGCGTGTTCGCCCCCACGCCCGACCGGCTGGGCGAGTACGTCGTCCGCGACTACCTGCGCGTCCGCCGCGGCGCCTGAGCGCGGCGCTACGGTGCCTCCGGCAGGGCCGGCGGCCTGAGCGGGACCGGATGGCGGCGCCGACGCGGCCGGATCGCGGCCTGGGCGCCGTCCGGAATTCCGTCGCGGCCACGGCGACCCGGCTCGATACTGGGGCGCATGGCGCGATTCGCGGACTTCGACACGCGCGGCTACCGCATGGTGGACGTGCGCACCGGCTACGGCCAGTGGGTCGGCACGTACGAGGACACCGTCGAGGACACGATGGACATCGCGCTCCTCGACGAGCTCACCGTGCCGTCCTGGGGCACGGTGCGCCGGGCCGCCGACCTCGGCTGCGGCACCGGACGCACCGCCGCGTGGCTGCGGCGGCATGGCGTCGCGGCCGTCGACGGAGTCGACCTCACGCCGCAGATGCTCGAGGTCGCGCGGTCGCGCAGGCTGCACGAGCGCCTGTGCGAGGCCGACGTGCGCGACACCGGTCTGCCCGGCGGCGCGTACGACCTGGTCATCGCGTCGCTGATCGACGAGCACCTCCCCGCCCTGCGGCCGCTGTACGCCGAGGCGTGGCGGCTGGCCGCGCCCGGAGCGCTGTTCGTGAACGTGGCCTTCCACCCGCACTTCATCATGGTCAGTGGCATGCCGACCCACTTCACCGGCGGGTCGGGCGAGCCGATCGCCATCGCCACGCACGTACACCTGATCAGCGACCAGATCGCCGCCGGGATCGGCGTGGGCTGGACCCTGGCCGAGATGCGCGAAGGCGTGATCGACGACCGCTGGCTCGCCGTGAAGCCCAAGTGGTCCCGCTTCCGCGGCCACCCGGTCTCCGCCGCCCTGGTGTGGAGGAAGGAGCTCCGGCCGCCGTCGGCATAGGCGCAGGAGACCGCCACGCCCACGGCGACGCCGACGGTGAGCGGGGCGGCGACGGCGCAGCCGGCGGTGGCGGCGAGACAGGAGCCGTCATGGCCACGCCGATCGTGAACCATCACGATCGGCGCACCTGGTGCGTCTGCGGGATCCCCCGGGGCTTCACGGGTAGGGTTTCGGACATGTCAAGCGCCGACCGCCTGCTCCTGATCCTGCACATCGGCTTCGCGATCTTCACGCTCGGTCCGCTCACCGCGGCGACCATGGCGACGCCGCGCTACATCCGCCGGGGCGAGCCGGGCATTCTGCGCTACCTCAACCGCGCGACCCGCATCTACGGGCTGCTCACGCTGGGCATCTTCCTGTTCGGCGCGCTCCTGCAGCCCGACCGGCTCGGCCGGGGCTGGCTGTCCGCGTCGATGACGCTGTTCGTGGTGGCGTTCGTGCTGTTGATCATCGTCGAGCGCGACCAGCGCAAGGCGATCAACCGGATCGAGGCGGCGGCGGAGCTGCGGCCCGCGCCGGGGCAGCCGGCCGTCAAACCGCCCGAGGGCACGCCGACCGCGACCGAAGGAGAGCCGGCCGAGGAGCCTGCGGCCGGGACCACGGCGGCCGCCACCGGCGCGGGCGGAGAGACGTCCGAACGGGTCACCGCGGCCGCACCGCCGGCGCTCCCGGCGGCCGAGCTCGCCAAGGTGGAGCTCGGCCGCATCGCCACGATCTCCGGCGTCGTCGCACTGATCTGGATCGTGATCCTCGTCCTGATGGTCTGGAACGCCTGAGCGTCAGAACAGGGCCTGCTCCAGGTCGGCGAGCAGGTCGTCGACGTCCTCGATGCCGACCGACAGGCGGACGAGATCGGCCGGCACCTCCAGCGGCGACCCGGCCGCCGAGGCGTGGGTCATGCGCGCCGGATGCTCGATCAGCGACTCGACGCCGCCCAGCGACTCGCCGAGCGTGAACACCCGGGCGCGCTCGCACACGCGCACGGCCGCGTCCTCGCCGTCGGCGAGCCGGAAGGAGACCATGCCGCCGAACCCCCGCATCTGCTTGGCCGCGACCTCGTGGCCGGGATGGCCCGGCAGGCCGGGGTAGCGCACGGACGCCACCCGCGGATGCCGCTCCAGGAACTCGGCCACGCGAGCGGCGTTGGCGCAGTGGCGGTCCATGCGCACGCCGAGCGTCTTCACGCCGCGCAGCGTCAGCCACGCGTCGAACGGCCCGGCAACGGCGCCCATGGCGTTCTGGTGGAAGGCCAGCCGCTCGGCCAGCTCCACGTCGGCGGCCACCAGCGCACCGCCGACGACGTCGGAGTGCCCGCCGAGGTACTTGGTGGTGGAGTGGACGACGACGTCGGCGCCGAGGGCCAGCGGTCGCTGCAGGTACGGCGAGGCGAAGGTGTTGTCGACGACCAGCCGCGCGCCGGCCTCGTGCGCGACGCCGGCGAGCGCGGCGATGTCGGCGACGTTCAGCAGCGGATTGGTCGGCGTCTCCACCCAGACCAGCTTCGTCTCGGGGCGGATGGCGGCGCGGACGGCGTCGATGTCGGTCAGCGGAACCGGGTCGTACGCCACGCCCCACGCCGCCAGCACCTTCGAGATCAGCCGGTAGGTGCCGCCGTACGCGTCGTCGGGGATGAGCACGTGGTCACCGGGCGCGCACACGACGCGCAGCAGCGTGTCCTCGGCGGCCATTCCGGACGCGAACGCCAGCCCCCGGACGCCGCCCTCAAGGGCGGCCAGGCACTCTTCGAGCGCCGTACGCGTCGGGTTCGCCGACCGGCTGTACTCGTATCCGCCGCGCAGGCCGCCGACGCCGTCCTGCTTGTACGTTGACACCTGGTATATCGGGACGACGACCGCGCCGGTCCCCGGATCCGGCTCCTGGCCTGCGTGAATGGCGAGCGTCTCGAAGCCGGCCGCGTGCGTGTGACCTTCCATGACCGCGAGGTTAGTGCCTCGCCTGCGGTATCCGGGCAGTGCCTCCGCCATCCCCAGGGATGATCGCCCTCCCCCCTAGGGACGAGATCCGAAATCCACTGCCGAGTGGAGGTATAAGGGACAGGCCTCCCCTACTCTCGTGTGGAATCCAGACAACTCCACGAAGGGGGAGCCACCCGTGTTCGGATGGCTGGGGCGTGCCGTCGTACGGCACCCATGGTGGACGATCGCCGCGTGGCTGGTCACGGCGGCCGTCCTCGTCGCGTTCGCCCCCAAGATGAGCACGAAGTCCGACCAGCAGGCCTTCCTGCCGAAGAAATACGAGTCCGTCGCCGCCGCCGACCTGGCGCAGAAGGCGTTCCCGACCGGCGACCAGAAGATCAGCCGCGAGATGGTCGTCGTGAAGCGGAGCGACGGCGGGCAGCTCACCCCGGCCGACCAGCAGAAGATCGGCCAAGCGGCGCAGGCGATCAGGGCCAAGGGCATCCCGCAGGTCCAGGTCGTGCTGACCGACCCCAAGCAGACGCTGTCGCAGAACCACAAGGTCCAGCTCATCGTCGTCGGGCTGCCGGGCGGCTTCGACAGCAAGACCCAGAAGAAGAACGAGGACGCGGTCGGGCAGGTCCGCGCGGTGACCGCCCAGCAGTTGAAGGGCAGCGACCTCGCCTACGGGGTGACCGGCAACTTCGCCTCCGCCCTGGACAACGAGAAGTCCAACCAGCGGACGATGGCCGTGATCGGGCTGGTGACGATCGTCCTGATCATCACGCTGATCCTGATCATCTTCCGGAGCCCGATCGCGGCACTGCTGCCGATCATCGTGATCGCGCTGGTGTCCCAGGTGGCCACGGCGGTCACCGCGATCATCGGGAAGGCGTTCGGCCTCAGCTTCGATGAGGGCTTCAACGTCATCATCCTGGTCGTCCTGTACGGCATCGGCACCGACTACATGCTGTTCCTGCTGTTCCGGTACCGCGAACGCCTGCGCGCCGGCGAGGACAAGAAGACCGCGATGATCACCAGCGTGGAGCGGGTGGGCGAGGCGATCGCCTCGGCCGCCGGCGCGGTGATCGTGGCCTTCCTCGTCCTCGTGCTCGCCTCGTTCAAGGCGTTCGGCGCGCTGGGGCCGGAGCTGGCGATCGCCGTCGGGGTCATGTTCGTCACCGCGATGACGCTCGTGCCGGCGGTGGTCTCGCTGCTGGGCCGCGTGGTCTTCTGGCCGTCGAAGTCCTGGCAGAAGGAGCCGAAGGGCGGCACGTGGATCCGGATCGGCACGTTCGTGGGCCGCCGGCCGCTGGTCGCCGCGCTCGCCTCCGGCGTCGTGCTCGTCGCGCTGGCCGCGGGCGCACTGGCGTTCAAGGCCGACTACGACTTCCAGGCGTCCGCGCCGCAGAACACCGAGTCGGCCAAGGCCATGAAGGACCTGCGGGCCAGCCTGCCGCCCGGCCTGACCGCGCCCACCGACGTGTACGTGCAGGGCACCGCCCCGCTCGACAAGGCCGCGGTGCAGCGGTTCGACCAGACGCTGCGCGGCGCGAAGGGCGTCGGCCAGGTCGCCCCGCCGCAGTACAGCCAGGACCAGACCGTCGCCAAGATCAGCGTCGTGCTCTCGCTGAACCCGAACTCCAACGAGGCGATCAGCCTGGTGAAGGGACCGTTCCGGACCCTCGCCCACCGGAACGCGCCGCCCGGCACGAAGGTGCTGGTCGGCGGCACGACGGCGGCCTTCGCCGACATCAACGCGGTCAACAACCGCGACCTGTCGGTGATCCTGCCGGTGGCGGTGGTGCTGATCGGGCTGATCCTCGCGCTGCTGCTGCGCGCACTGGTCGCCCCGGTCTACCTGGTGATCGCCGTGCTGCTGGGCTTCACGGCCACGCTGGGCGCGACGGTGGCGGTGTTCCAGGGCGCCGAGGGCAAGGACGGGCTGATGTTCCAGCTCCCGATCGTCCTGTACCTCTTCGTCCTGGCGATCGGCACGGACTACAACATCCTGATGATCGCCCGGCTGCGCGAGGAGGCCCGGGAGGGCCACGAGCCGCGGCGCGCGGCGCAGCTGGGCATCCAGCACGCCGGTCCGACGGTCGCGGCGGCCGGTGTCATCCTCGCCGGCACCTTCGCCGCGCTGACGCTGTCGCCCGACTCGATGTCGGCCCAGATCGGCTTCGGCGTCGCGATCGGCATCCTGCTGTCCGCCTTCGTCATGTCGGCCTTCTTCGTGCCGTCCATCACCGCGCTGATGGGTCACAAGGCGTGGTGGCCCGGCCACGGCGACGCGGTTCGGCGGCCGCAGGGACCGCCGGCCGCCGAACCGTACGAGATGGCCGGCCGCCCCGGCTGACCGGCGTCCCGGCCGGCGGGCGTCCCAGCCGACGGCGTCCGCGTCGGCCGGCTCCCGGCCGGTTCCCGCCCCGGTGACGCTCCTACGGCGAGGCCCCGGCCGCATCATCGCGGCCGGGGC
>JBEHYF010000158.1:0-12439 GCA_048498315.1 Actinomycetota bacterium | reverse complement strand
GAACACGACCTGCCCGGCGCCGCCTCGGCGGCGCCGGGCCGGTCGAAGATCAGCGGGGGGATCAGCTGCGAGTGCGCCCCATGGCGGCCTGGATGGCGGCGCGCTCGGCGCGCAGCTTCGCCAGCGCCTCCTGCAGGATCGCCTCGCCGTCGGCGTCGCTGCGGCGCTCCTTCACATAGGCGAGGTGTGTCTTGTAGGGCTCGTTGCGGGGCGGAGCCGGAGGGTTGTCCGGGTCCTTCCCCGCAGGGAACCCGCACCGGGGGCAGTCCCACTGGTCCGGCACCGCGACGTCGGTCGCGAAGCTCGGCCGGGACTCGTGCCGGTTCGCGCAGTAGAAACTCACCCAGACGCGGGGGGCCGCTTCTCCGCGCTCTGCCTCTCCCATCGGGCCGGCGCCGACACGGCTGCCCCGAATAGCGTTGCCACTACCCACGGAGATACTCCTCGCTTTCCTGGCCGTCGCGGCGAGGGGCGACGGCCATCAACACACTGCCGGTCCGCTCGCCTCAGCCGTGGTGGCCGTGCTTGAGCAGGAGGCCGAGCACGATGATCGCCACAAACCAGATGATGCCCGTGCCGATCGTGAGCCGGTCGAGGTTGCGCTCGACCACGGACGACCCGCCGAGTGACGAGCTGATACCGCCGCCGAACAGATCCGACAGACCACCGCCCTTGCCCTTGTGAAGGAGGACGAGCAGCACCATCAGCGCGCTCGTGATGATGAGCACGATCGAAATTCCGATGATCACAGCAGTTCAGCGCTTTCGTGATTCACCCCGCGGACAGCGGGGAATATCTACGTATTCAGGTCGTCCGCCACCGACTGTACGACGTTCCTCAGCGAGGTTCAGCAGAAACGCCCAGTCTGTTGCCGGAGATCACGCAGGCAGGTCGCGATACCTGCAGATCTTGACGAACTCCCCCGCGTCGAGGCTCGCACCGCCCACGAGTGCTCCGTCGATGTCCGGCATCGCCATGATGCCGGCCACATTGTCGCCCTTGACGGAGCCTCCGTAGAGGACACGCACCTGGTCGGCGAGATCTCCACTGTACAGCCCGGCCAGCCGGGTGCGGATGGCGCCACACACCTCCTGTGCGTCTTCGGGCGTGGCGACCTCGCCGGTGCCGATCGCCCAGACCGGCTCGTAGGCGATGACGATGCGCTGCACCTGCTCGGCGGGGACCTTCTGCAGACCTCCTTCGAGCTGGGCGAGCGTGTGCGACAGGTGCTCGCCCGCCCGGCGGGCCTCCAGCCCCTCGCCCACGCACATGATCGGCGTCAGGTCCTCCTTGAAGGCGGCCTTCACCTTCGCATTGACCAGCGCGTCGTCCTCGTGGTGGTACCGGCGGCGCTCGGAGTGCCCGGCGAGCACGTACGTGCAGCCGAGCTTGGCCAGCATCTTCGCGGAGATCTCGCCCGTGTACGCGCCCTTCTCGTGCGCGGAGACGTCCTGCGCGCCGTAGGTGAGCTGCAGCCGGTCGGCGTCGACGAGCGTCTGCACGCTGCGGATGTCGGTGAACGGCGGCAGCACGGCGATGTCCGCGGCGGCGTAGTCGGCCTCTTTCAGCCCGAAGGCGATCTTCTGCACGTGCGCGATCGCCTCGAAGTGGCTGAGGTTCATCTTCCAGTTGCCGGCGATGAGCGGCTTGCGCGGGCCCTCGTACGCGGGCTTCTGCTTGGCGGGCACGGTCAGTCCTCCAGGACGGCCAGGCCGGGCAGCGTCTTGCCCTCGAGGTACTCGAGGCTCGCGCCGCCGCCGGTGGAGATGTGGGAGAAGCCGTCTTCGGACAGGCCGAGCTTGCGCACGGCCGCGGCCGAGTCGCCACCGCCGACGACCGTGAAGGCATCGGACGCGACGAGCGCCTCGGCCACCGCGCGTGTGCCGCCGGCGAACGCGTCGAACTCGAAAACGCCCATCGGGCCGTTCCAGAAGACGGTGGCCGCGCCGGCCAGCTTGCTCGCGAACAGCTCGCGGGTGCGTGGGCCGATGTCGAGGCCCTCGCGGTCGGCCGGGATGGCGGTGGCGCCGACGACGTCGTAGGCGGCGTCGGCCGCGAATCCGGTGGCGGCCAGCACGTCGACCGGCAGGACGAGGTCGACGCCGCGTTTGGCCGCCTCGTCGATGAAACCGCGCACCTGGTCGAGCTGGTCCTCCTGTAGCAGCGACCCGCCGACCTCGTGGCCCTGCGCCTTGAGGAACGTGTACGCCATGCCGCCGCCGATGAGCAGCCGATCGACAGTGCTCAGGAGATTGGCGATGACGCCGAGCTTGTCGGAGACCTTCGCGCCGCCCAGCACCACCGCGTACGGCCGGGCCGGCTCGCCGGTCAGCCGGCGCAGCACGTCGACCTCGGCGGCGATGAGGCCACCGGCCGCGTGCGGCAGCCGTTGCGGCACGTCGTAGACGCTCGCGTGCTTGCGGTGCACGGCGCCGAAACCGTCGCCGACGTACAGCTCGGCGAGGGCGGCCAGCCGGTCGGCGAACGCGCCGCGCTCGGCGTCGTCCTTGCTGGTCTCGCCGGCCTCGAAGCGGAGATTCTCCAGCAGGGCGACCTCGCCGTCGTTCAGCGCGTCGACGGTCGCCCGCGCCGAGTCGCCGACGGTGTCGGTGGCGAACCGGACCTCCCTGCCCAGCAGCTCGCCGAGGCGCCTGTTCACCGGCGCCAGCGAGAACTCCGGCTGCACCTGGCCCTTGGGGCGGCCGAGGTGGGCGCAGACGATGACCCGCGCGCCCTTACCGGCGAGTTTCTCGATCGTCGGGACGCTGGCGCGGATGCGGCCATCGTCGGTGATGACACCGTCGTGGAGCGGGACGTTGAGGTCCGAGCGGACCAGCACCCGCCTGCCCCGCACGTCGCCGAGATCGTCGATCGTGCGCATGCTCATGATCGCACTCCTGGTCGTGTCCGAAACGAGCGCAGCGGGCGTGCCGCCCGCTGCGCTCATCGTGTCCGAGCCGCCCGGTCGTCGCCGGCGCGGCCTTCCGGGCCGGCACCCGGCCCGGCGCGGGCGGCGCCGCGCGCAGCCTGCGCGGGGATCGGCCGACGTGATCGGCCGCCGGCCGTCAGAGCCGCGAGCCGACCAGCTTGACGAGGTCGACGAGGCGGTTGGAGTAGCCCCACTCGTTGTCGTACCAGCCCACGACCTTGACCTGGTCGCCGATCACCTTGGTGAGCAGGGAGTCGAAGATGCAGGAGGCCGGATCGGTGACGATGTCGGTGGACACGATCGGGTCCTCGGTGTAGCTGAGGAGGCCGCGCAGCGGGCCCTCGGCGGCCTCGCGCATCGCCGCGTTGACCTCCTCGACGCTGGTCTCGCGGCCGACCGTCACGGTCAGGTCGGTGACCGAGCCGGTCGGCACCGGGACGCGCAGGGCGTACCCGTCGAGCCTGCCCTTGAGCTGCGGCAGCACGAGGCCGATGGCCTTGGCGGCGCCGGTGCTGGTCGGGACGACGTTCAGCGCGGCGGCGCGGGCGCGGCGCAGGTCGCGGTGCGGGCCGTCCTGGAGGTTCTGGTCCTGCGTGTAGGCGTGGATGGTGGTCATCAGGCCGCGCTCGATGCCGAAGGTGTCGTCGAGCACCTTCGCCATCGGGGCGAGGCAGTTGGTCGTGCACGATGCGTTGGAGATGACCGTGTGCCGCTCGGGGTCGTAGGCGTCGTCGTTCACGCCCAGGACGACGGTGACGTCCTCGTTCTTGGCCGGAGCCGAGATGATGACCTTCTTGGCGCCGTTCTCGGCGTGCACCTTGGCCTTGGTGGCGTCGGTGAACAGGCCGGTCGACTCGACGACGATGTCGACCCCGAGGTCGCCCCAGGGCAGCTTGCCCGGGTCACGCTCGGCGAAGACCTTGATCGACTTGCCGCCCACCGTGATCTCGTCCGAGCCGGCCTTAACCTCTTCGGGAAGCCGGCCGAGGATGCTGTCGTACTTCAGCAGGTGAGCGAGCGTGGCGGTGTCGGTGAGGTCGTTGACCGCCACGACCTCGACGTCGCCGCCCGCGGCGTCCAGTGCTCGCCAGAAGTTGCGGCCGATGCGGCCGAAGCCGTTAACGCCTACCCGGATGGTCACGGCACCGATCTCCTCATGCTTCTTCCCCGGCCTCACCGGGGCTGACGAACGTTGCGTGTGCTCTCTCTGTCGACTGTATCGAACCCGGCGCCGCGGGCCTCACCGCCACGGCGCCGGAGCGACCGGTCCGCCGCCCGGCCGGGAGCCAACATCCGTGGGCGGGCGGCGAACCACGACGATCCTAATTGGTCTAGACCAAAATGGTCTAGACCAAATGCCGGGAACCGTCATCTGTCTCGGTATGTGGGCAGGTCACCTGACGCTCGCACCCGGACACGCCCCGGCCGTGTTCGCGCGCGGCGGCGTGACGGGCCGGGCCCGCCCGGACCGATCCGGACGGCCCGCGGACGTCACACGGAAGGCCCGCGGAGGACCACGCGCCACGGCGAGCGCGCCCGGACACGGGTCGTCCGCCCCCGAGATGTCAGGCCGTGCGGAGACGGCCCGTCACCCCGGCGCCCGCGGATGTCGGGCGGGGGCGACGCACGGCGCGCGGTGAAGCCTGCGGGGGTACGCCGAGAGGCGCGGCGGCGCCTCCCGGACCTCACGGTGCCCGGTCAGGGCGCGAGCATGTCGGCCGTGACGTTGGCCTCGGTGCCGGCGATGCCCTGATCCATCGCACGCTTGTCGGCCATGGCGAGCAGCCGCCGGATGCGGCCGGCGATGGCGTCCTTGGTCAGTGGCGGGTCGGCGAGCTGGCCGAGCTCCTCCAGCGACGCCTGCTTGTGCTCCAGGCGCAGCCGGCCGGCCGCGACCAGGTGCTCGGGCGCGTCGTCGGCGAGGATCTCCAGCGCCCGCGCGACCCGCGCCCCGGCGGCGACGGCGGCGCGCGCCGAGCGGCGCAGGTTGGCGTCGTCGAAGTTGGCCAGGCGGTTGGCGGTCGCACGCACCTCGCGGCGCATGCGGCGCTCCTCCCAGGCCAGCACCGAGTCGTGCGCGCCGAGGCGGGTCAGCAGCGCCGAGATCGCGTCGCCGTCGCGCACGACCACGCGGTCGACCCCGCGCACCTCACGGGCCTTGGCGTGGATGCGCAGCCGCCGCGCCGCGCCGACGAGGGCCAGCGCGGCCTCCGGGCCGGGGCAGGTCACCTCCAGCGACATCGAACGGCCCGGCTCGGTCAGCGACCCGTGCGCCAGGAACGCCCCCCGCCACGCCGACTCGGCGTCGCACGCACCGCCGGCGACGACGTGCCGCGGCAGGCCCCGCACCGGGCGGCCGTTGTTGTCGAGCAGACCGGTCTGGCGCGCCAGGGACTCGCCGTCGCGGAACACCCGCACGACGTAACGGTTGCCCTTGCGCAGGCCGCTGGGGGCCAGGACGACGACGTCGGAGCCGTGCCCGAAGACCTCCGCCAGATCCCTGCGCAGGCGGCGCGCCGCGGCTCCGGTGTCGAGCTCGGCCTCTATCACGATCCGCCCGCTCACGATGTGCAGGCCGCCGGCGAAGCGCAGCAGCGTCGACACCTCCGCCTTGCGGCAGCACGGCTTCATGACGGACAGCCTGCTCAGCTCGTCCTTCACCACGCCGGTCATCGCCATGGATGTGATCCTCCCCCTGTAGCCGTCATCCGTCAGGGCAGTCTGGCCGAATCCCGCCCGGCATCGCGTCCCCTGACAAAGATCTGTGCGAACGCTTGAGCCAACCGTGCCGGATCATGCCGTGGAGATCCATCTTCCGCCGCCACATCGGCAAGGACGAGCCTCCCGCCGAGTGTACGTACCACCTTCCCCAGGACATCGGGCTCGTCGACGACATCGCGGTCGGCCAGCACCACGTCGACCCGCAGCTCGGGCGCGTGCGCCCGCAGCACCTCCAGGTGCGTCTGCGGGGAGAAGTCGTCGGTCTCCCCCGGCTGCGGCTGCAGGTTGAGCGCCACGATGCGCTGCGCCGGGCTGCGCACCAGCGCCTCGGCCAGCTCCGGGACCTTCAGGTGCGGCAGGACGCTGGTGAACCAGGATCCGGGACCGAAGACGATCCAGTCGGCCTCCGCGACGGCGCGCAGGGCCTCCGGCGAGGCCGGCGGGTCGGGCGGGATCAGCGAGACGCCGAGCACCGTGCCGGGCGTCTTCGCGCACGCCACCTGGCCCCGCACATGGCTGATCTCGTCCGGGCGGGCGGGGTCGGCGCCGCGGACCTCGGCGACGATGTCGAGCGGCACCGACGCCATCGGCAGTACCCGGCCCTCGGCGCCGAGCAGCCGCCCCATCCAGTCGAGGCCGGCCACGGTGTCGCCGAGCAGCTCCCACAGCGCCACGATGAGCAGGTTGCCGACCGCGTGCCCGTGCAGCTCGCCGCCGGAGCGGAAGCGGTGCTGGACCACCTCGCTCCAGGTGCGCCCCCAGTCGTCGTCGCCGCACAGCGCGGCGAGCGCCATGCGCAGGTCACCGGGCGGCAGGACGCCCAGCTCACGGCGCAGCCGCCCACTCGACCCGCCGTCGTCGGCGACGGTCACGATCGCAGTGAGCCGGTCGGTGACGCGGCGCAGCGCGGACAGCGAGGCGAAGAGCCCATGCCCTCCGCCGAGGGCGACGACCTTGGGGGAGCCCACGTCGTGTCATTCCCGTCCCAGGTCCCGGTGGACGACCCGGACCTCGATCCCTTCGTCGCTCAGCCGGGCGCCGAACTGCTCGGCCATCGCGACGCTGCGATGCTTGCCGCCCGTGCAGCCCACGGCCAGCGTTACATAGTGCTTGCCCTCGCGTTCGTACCCCTCGGCGAGCAGGCGCAGCACCTCGGTGTAGGCGTCGAGGAACTCCTTGGCGCCCGGCCGCGACAGCACGTAGTCGCGCACGGGAGCGTCGCGACCGGTGTGCGGGCGCAGCTCGGGGATCCAGTGCGGGTTGGGCAGGAACCGGCAGTCGACGACGAGGTCGGCGTCGACCGGCAGGCCGTACTTGTAGCCGAACGACACGACCGTGGCGCGCAGGGTCGACTCGGCGCCCTCGCCGCCGAAGAACTCGACGATCTTGGCGCGCAGCTCGTGGACGTTCAGCGCGCTGGTGTCGATGACGAGATCGGCCTCGGCGCGCACGTCGCGCAGCCGCTCCCGCTCGCGCGCGATGCCGTCGACGACGCGGCCGTCGTCCTGCAGCGGGTGCGGCCGCCGGACGCTCTCGAACCGGCGCACCAGCACGTCGTCGGAGGCCTCGAGGAACACCACCCGCGGGTGCGCGCCGCGCACCTCCAGCTCGTCGAAGGCCGACTGCAGGTCGGTGGTGAAGGCCCGGCTGCGCACGTCGACGACCACCGCGATGCGCGGCACCGCGCCCTGGCCGCGCTCGGCCAGGTCGGCCATCGTCGCCAGCAGCCCCGGCGGCAGGTTGTCGACGACGAACCAGTCGAGGTCTTCGAGCGACTTGGCGGCGGTGCTGCGCCCGGCGCCGGACATTCCGGTGATGATCACGATGTCGGGAACCTGCACCCCGCCAGGTCCGCCGGGCCGGCCGGCCCCTTTGATGCTCACGTCGTGTCTCCCCCGTATTCCTCGTCGCGCCCGTGCAGGGCGGCGACGATGCTCTCCGCGGTGCGCCGCCCGATGCCGGGCACCGCGGCGATCTCGTCCGGCCCGGCCTGCCGGAGCAGCTTCACCGAGCCGAAGTGCTTGATCAGCGCCGTGCGGCGGCTCGGCCCCAGGCCCGGCACGTCGTCGAGCTCACTCACGATCATGCCCTTGGACCGCTTGGCGCGGTGGTACCTGATGGCGAAGTCGTGCGCTGCGTCACGGACCCGCTGCAGCAGATACATGCCCTCGCTGTTGCGCGGCAGGATGACCGGGTCTTCCTCGCCGGGCAGCCAGATCTCCTCCAGCCGCTTGGCGATGCCGCACACGTCGACGTCGTCGACGCCGAGCTCGTCGAGGGCCCGCTGCGCGGCGGCCACCTGCGGCGGCCCGCCGTCGACCACGACGAGGTTGGGCGGGTAGGCGAACTTGCGCGGCCGGCCGGTCTCGGGGTCGATCGGGCCGCCGGCCTCCGGCTCGCCGAGTTTGTCGAGCTCGCCGGTCTTCTCGGTCTCTTCCAGGTAGCGGCGGAACCGACGGGTGATCACCTCGTGGATGGAGCGAACGTCGTCCTGACCCTGGACCGTCCTGATGGAGAACCGGCGGTACTCGCTCTTGCGCGGCAGGCCGTCCTCGAACACCACCATCGAGGCGACCACATGGGTGCCCTGCAGGTTGGAGACGTCGTAGCACTCGATGCGCAGCGGCGCCTGGTCGAGCCCGAGCGCGTCCTGGATCTCCTGCAACCCCTTGCTGCGGCTGGTCAGGTCGGCCGCCCGCCGGGTCTTGTGCTGCTTGAACGCCTCGGCGGCGTTGCGCTCGACCGTCTCAATCAGCGTCTTCTTGTCGCCGCGGCGCGGCACCCGCAGGTCGACCCGGCCGCCGCGGTGCTCGGCGAGCAGCTCGACGACCGCGTCGGTGTCGGGCGGCAGCGCGGGCACCAGGATCTCGCGCGGCACCGCCTCGGGCGCCGACTCGCCGTACATCTGCAGCAGGAACTGCTCGACCAGCGCGCCGGTCGTGACGTCCTCGACCTTGTCGACGACCCAGCCGCGCTGCCCCCGGATGCGCCCGCCGCGCACGTAGAAGACCTGCACGGCCGCCTCGAGCTGGTCGTCGGCGAGCGCGATCACGTCACAGTCGGTGGTGTCGCCGAGCACGACCGACTGCTTTTCGAGGGCGCGTTCGAGCGCGCGGATGTCGTCGCGCAGCCGGGCCGCCCGCTCGTACTCCTGCTCCGCGGCGGCAGCCCGCATGTCCTTCTCCAGCGCCCTGATGAAGCGGGCGGTGTCGCCGGCCATGAAGGCGCAGAAGTCGTCGGCGAGCACGCGGTGATCCTCTTCGGAGATGCGGCGCACGCAGGGCGCCGAGCACTTGCCGATGTCGCCGAGCAGGCACGGGCGGCCCATCTGGCGCTGCCGCCGGAACACCCCGGCCGAGCAGGTGCGCACCGGGAACACCCGCAGCAGCAGGTCGACGGTCTCGCGGATCGCCCAGGCGTGGGAGTAGGGACCGAAGTAGCGCACGCCCTTCTTCTTCGCGCCGCGCATCACCTGCACGCGCGGGACGTCCTCGTTCATCGTGACCGCGAGGTAGGGATAGGACTTATCGTCGCGGTACTTGACGTTGAACCGGGGGTCGAACTCCTTGATCCAGGAGTATTCGAGCTGCAGGGCCTCGACCTCGGTGCCGACGACCGTCCAGTCGACGCCGGTGGCGGTCTGCAGCATCGTCTGGGTGCGCGGGTGCAGCCCGGCGAAGTCGGCGAAGTAGGAGTTGAGGCGGGCGCGCAGGTTCTTCGCCTTGCCCACGTAGATGACCCTGCCGCCGCCGTCGCGGAACCGGTACACCCCGGGCGATTCGGGGACGGAGCCGGGTGCGGGCCGGTAGGTCGCCGGATCTGCCACGCCCGTCAGCCTAGTCCGTTCGCCCGACGTTCTCGGGCCGCTGGGGCGGACCGGTACGGGCCGCCCGGCACACCCTGGGCGCCGCCGCCCGTGGATCGCGCACATCCTCCACCTCGCGATCGTCGGCACGGTGACCTGGCTGATCGTCCAGGCGGCGTACGCCACCACCGACGTGGCGCTGGACCACCTGACGAAGGTCGAGGGCGAGCGCAATGTCCGTGCCCGCCGCATGCGGACCCAGGTGATGCTGCTGCGCCGCACGTGCACCGCCGTCGCCGTGGTCATCGCCACAGCGGCGGCCCTGTTCACGTTCCCGTCCGTGCGCGTGGTCGGCGCCGGCCTGCTCGCCTCCGCCGGGGTCGCCGGCATCGTCGCCGGCATCGCGGCGCAGTCCACGCTGAGCAACGTCTTCGCCGGGCTGCAGCCGGCGTTCGACAACGCGCTGCGCATCGACGACGTCGTCGTACAGGGCCAGTGGGGCCGCATCGAGGAGCTGACCCTCACGTACCCCGGCACACCAGCCGGTGATCGGCGCGGTGCTGCTGTACGTCGGCTGGGGCGTCCCGGTCAGCGGGCTGCGCACCGAGCTGTACCGCTTCCTGCGGGAGCATCCACTATCGGACCAGAAGGGCTGGGTGCTACAGGTCACCGACGTGCTGCCGGCCGGCCTGATTCAGCCGCGCGCTGATGAGCGCGCACGACTCGGCGAGCGCGTGGGGCCTGCGCTGCGACGCGCGCGAGTACCGGGTCTCTCCCTACATCCAGCAGAAGTACCCGGAGGCGGTGCCGCGCTTCCGCGCCGACCTGGAGGGCCCGCACCGGCGTGAGGCCGGCGCGGGCGGTCGTCAGGCCAGCTTGATCTCTCCACCGGAGACCGTGATCTGCTTGGCCGGCAGCGGCTTGGGGGCCGGTCCCGCCACGACGGACGCGTCGGAGATCTTGTACTTGCTGCCGTGGCACGGGCAGTCGATCGTGCCGTCGGCCACCTCGTCGACCAGGCAGCCGCGGTGCGTGCAGACGGCGCTGAAGGCCTTGAACTGGCCCTGCTCCGGCTGGGTGACGACGACCTTCTCGTTCTTGAAGATCTTCCCGCCACCGACGGGGATGTCGCTGGTCTTGGCCAGCGCCCCATCCAGCGAACCGCCGCCGGACGAGCCGCCGGAGCCCGAGCCGCTGCCACCGCACGCCGCGAGCGTGCCGGCCAGACCGACGAGACCGACGCCGGCGATCACGCCGCGCCGCGTCGAGCCGGTCTCGGGGCTCCGGGACGGTTCCGCTTCGGGGCCTGCCGGGTCGATCGCCATGTGTTCCTCCTTGTGCTGGGCTACCTCACGTGTCACGGACGAAACTCCGATCCGGTTCAACGGCGGCGCAGGCTCCTCCGGTCCGCCGCGGGCGGCGGGCGAGCGCCCGAGTCCCGTCATATGCCGTGTTGACTGTGCGATTACTACGCCTGTAGTACGTCACCCTAGCGAGCGGTCTCGCCGCGTCGGCCCTGCTCCCCGAACCCCGGTTCGCGGACCGGGATCGATCACCCGCCGCGCTTAAGGATGCGGTTTCCGCAGGTCAAGGATTCGGACGGCGGCACGGCGCGGGTGCCGCCGTCCGGGTAGATCGCCGTCGTGAGGCGCATGATCGTAATTTCCCCGTCATTGTTCACGGCGGGATCCGGGCTCGCCGGTACGCTCAACCGGCGGGCGCGGCACGCGGCGCAGCGGTCGGCCGGTGCCACCGCGCCGCGCGGCGCGTTCCTCACCCCCGCCGACCGTGCCGCCCTCGGCGTGTGGGCGGGCAGCCGGGCCGGCCTCGTGCTGCTGGTCGCCTGGGCGCTGCCCCTGGCCGGGATGCTCGCGCAGTTCCTGGACCGATGGCAGCGGTGGGACACCGACTTCTTCCTCCAGATCGCCCGGCACGGGTACGGCGGCGACCCCGCCGGGCCCCATCACCGGCATCCGTCCGGGCCGTCCGACCTGATGGCGTTCTTCCCCGGGTTCCCGTTCGCGGTGCGCGCCGCTCACCTGCTGGTGCCCGACTGGCGCGCGGCGGCGCTGTTGGTCTCTCTCGTCGCCGGGGCCGTGGCGGCGGTGGCGCTGTCCCGGCTGGGCGAGCTCGACGGGCCGCCCGGCACCGGGCCGCGCGCCGTGCTGGCCCTCGTCCTCAGCCCGTTCGCGGTGTTCCTGTTCGCCGGCTACAGCGAGGCGCTGTTCCTCGCCTTCGCGCTGCCCGCCTGGCTGCTGGCCCGCCGGTGCCGGTGGCCGGCCGCGGCGCTGTGCGCCGCCGGGGCCTCGTGGGTCCGGATCACCGGGCTGTTCCTCGGGGTCGCGCTCGTGGTGGCGTTCGTCACGGCGGGCCGCCCGGTGCCGTGGCGGCGGGCGCCCTGGCTGCTCGTGCCGTTCGTGCCGCTCGCGGGTTATGCGGCCTACCTGTGGCGGCGGACCGGCGACGTCCTCGCCTGGCCGCACGCCGAGGCGCACTGGTCGTCCCGCCGTCCCACCTGGCCGTGGGACGCCTTCGTCAACACCGTGCAGCGGGTCACCGGGGACTGGTTCTACGTGCCCGCGATGCGGGTGGAGCTCCTCGCCGCCGTCACGGGCGCGGCGCTGACGGCCTGGCTGCTGGCGCACCGCCGGTGGGGCGAGGCGACGTACGTGGGCCTGCAGCTCGCCGCGCTCGGCACGTCCGCCTACTACGTGGCCGTCGGCCGGGCGGCGCTGCTGTGGTGGCCGCTGTGGCTGGCCCTCGGCGCCGCCGGCGTGCGGCGGCCCTGGGTGTTCGCCGGGTACGCGCTCGCGGCGGCGCCCCTGATGGCGAGGTTCGCGCTGATGTTCACCGCCGGCCAGTGGGCGGGCTGACCCGCGGCGGTGTGACGGGCGGGACCCGGTGAGCGCGGGCCCGTCCGCGGCCGCACCCGCCCGCATCGCGGGTACCGCCGGCGTGAACGCGACCGCCGGCGCGGACGCGAC
>JBEHYF010000157.1:0-12504 GCA_048498315.1 Actinomycetota bacterium | reverse complement strand
AGCCCCGCCCGCCGTCGCCCAGGATGCGTACGACGTCGGTATAGCGAGTTCCTACGGTCGGGACGGTGGTATCCGGGACGGACTCGCCGCCGTTCCGGCTTGACGCGGGAGGATGTCTGGGCGGGTGGGCTCAGGCCCGCGTCGACGGACCTGTTGCAGACTCCGCGGCGACGGTCGAGGCCAGGTTGTCGGTCTGGCGAGCGAACAGCAGCATCAGATCGTCGAGTGCGACGACGCCCTTGAGCGTCCCGTCGGCGCCCATGACCGGGAGACGGCGGCATGCGACGTTGGCCATCTGCTTCGCGGCGTCGAAGACGTCGGCATCCTCGCGAAGCCAGATGACGTTCTTCGTCATGACCTCGACCACGGGTGTTCGCGGCTGCCGTTCCGCCGCCACGCCCCGGATCGCGATGTCACGGTCCGTGAGGATTCCCACCACGCCGCCGTTCGTGTCCGTCACGATGACGCTTCCGACGTTGTACTTCTCCATCTGGCCTGCCGCCTCCGACATACTGGTGTCCGGACGGCACGTGACCGCAGGAGAGTGAATGAACTCACGCAGATCCATCGTGGCCCCCTCATTTTGAGCTAGCCGGAGCACCTGTTCACCACTCCGGTCCGGCCCCGGGATCACATCGACCGTCGCCGGCCGTATCACGCGGAGCCGGGTGTCCGTATTCCCTAACTCTTGTGTAGCGTTCCGCGACGGGGGTTCGGCAGGGGCGAAAGTCCTCCGGTCGGCGTCGACTCGGCTGGGAAGCCCCGACGGGGTGGTCCGCCCGCCATCGACCCGGGTCATGGACGCGGCCTGATCACCGCGAGGGCGTACGGTGTCGCCTTCCTCTGCCGGTCACACCTCGCGTACCCGCAGGCCAGGGATCCGGAGCCGACCACATCACCGGATATGGCCGAGCGGGCGGCGAGGTTCACCGGCGGGCGGCCGTGGCGGGCCATCCCAGCCCGGACGGCGCCCCGGTCATGGGCTCCTGGAGGACCAGGCGCGGGGTCTCGTGCGGGTCGAAGCCCAGCGTCTGCCCGTAGAACGACAGCTCGGCCTCCAGCACCCGCTCGATCGTGCCCGCCTGCCGGAACGTGTGGCCTTCGCCGGAGAAGACCAGGCAGGCGTGCGGCACATGGCGGTTGCGGAGGGTGTCGCGCAGCCGCATGGTCTGGGCCGGCGGCACGACGGCGTCGTCGAGGCCGTGAACCATCAGGACCGGCCGGCGGACCCGCTCGATCCAGG
Source organism: Actinomycetota bacterium (assembly GCA_048498315.1). GTDB lineage: Bacteria > Actinomycetota > Actinomycetes > Streptosporangiales > Streptosporangiaceae > Actinoallomurus. The sequence continues at coordinate 11,261 of JBEHYF010000157.1, read as the reverse complement.
AGGGCGTACGGAGCAGGACGGAGTCCGCGGCGAGCCCCCGGAGGTAGCCTGCGATCTGCGACGCCGCGCCCTCCAGGTCGATGACCGGCGCGTGGACGGTGGCGGCCGCGCACAGATCGGTGCCGGCCAGCACCCCCAGCGCGGTGGCGCCTCCGGCGCCCGTGCCCCGGACCGCCAGCCGCGCCGGATCGGCGTTCCAGTGCTCCACCAGGCCCCGCACCGCGACCGCGCAGTCCTCCACGTCCGCCACGCCCCAGCGCCCGAACACCTGCTCCCGGTAGGCCCGGCCGTACCCGGCCGACCCGCGGGGACGGACCTCGGCGACGCCGAGCCCCCGGCTGGTGAAGAACGCGACGACCGGATCGAGCATGCGGGTGGCCTGTGCGGCCGGCCCGTCGCCGAGGAACAGCAGGTACGGCACCGGCTCGCCGGGGAACGCCCGGTACCGGGGATTCCGCGGCGGATGCACGATGGCGGGAACCTCGTGCCCGTCACGAGCGGCGAACATCGTGACATGACCGTCCGGGACGTACTCCGCCGGCGGGGCGGCGGCCCGCCGTAGCACCGTGTGCCGGCCGTCGGCCGTGTCGACCGCGACCACCGAGGCCGGGACGTTCGCCGCTCCGGCGACCCCGGCGACCAGATGCCCGTGGACGCTCACCGTGGGCAGCCAGGAATCGTACGGCAGGTCCAGCGGCACCAGCGTCCCGTCCTCGGGGTTCAGCAGGTCCAGCCGCCAGTCCACGCCGCCGTGCACGACGGCCAGCCGGCCGTCCTCCAGCCGCCCGTACGTCGGCCGCTGCCGCTCGCCCGGCGGCCAGGCGAACTCCTCCGCCCACGGGCACAGCGCCCGCACCGCGCCGTCCACGCCGACCTCGTACGGGTTCCACCACCCGGACCGGTCCGACATCGCGTACAACGAGCCGGCCGACGCCCACCCCGGCTGGCACACCGCCTCGACCGAGCCCCCGGCAAGCAGCCGCTCCTCCGTCACGGCCTCCCCGGTCACGCGCCCGATCCGCAAGTCCGAGCCGTCCCATGGCATCAGCGCCGGATCCCAGGCGATCCACGCGACCAGCGAACCGTCCGGCGACGGCCGGGGCGCCGACACGAACCGCCGCGTCCGCAGCAACGTCCGTACCTGCCCGCTACCGTCGAGCGGGACGACGACCAGCGACCGGACCGTCACGCCGTCGTGGCGGGAAACACGCACCGCCCAGATCTCACCGTCATCGGCGCCCGGCACGAGGTCGGTGAAACGATCACCGTACGAGCCCGCGCGTTCGCAGACCAGCGGCCGCGGGTCCGCACCCGCGCGCAACAGCCGCAGCCGCCCGTCCGCGTAGGACGCCACAAGACCGCCGCCCGCCGGAAGCCACGAGTCGACCGGCCCGGCCGGGCCGCCCTGCTCCGATAGCACCTCGACCGCCGGTCCCGTGGCGGCGGCTCGCAGTACGTGGACGCGCCCGTCCTCCGCCGGCCGCATCTCCTCCCACCAGATCGAGCCGTCAGGTCCGAGCACGACCGGGCCCAGCCGCGTGGTCACGGCCACCGTCCGGGCGGACACCACCGACCGCCACGTCCCGTATGGAAGCTCCTCAGCCATGGCTCCCCACCCAGATCACCGCCTCCCGGGGCGTCGTGCGAACGCCCTCTTTCAGCAGAACAGCCGACCCCGCGGGCGGGAAAGAGACCAAGGTCCCGCACCCACCGGACGGGAACGGCTGATCGTGGAGCGACCCGCGATCCCGTAAGCGGCGGACCGCGATACACATGAAGAACACCGGAGTGGCGACGAGACCCGGCGCAGTACCACCGGACCCGGCAGCGCTGGCATCAGGGTCGCGAAGGCGGTCCGCTCGGCCACGGAGGCGTCCGGATCGCACCGTCTCATCGGCGCGGTCGAGGGTTGGCCGTGGGCAGATGAGCGGTGAACCAGTCACAGGCCAGATCGGCGACGGCCGGGAACGTCCCTGGCTCCTCGAACAGGCGGGCCGCCCCGGGGATGACGGTCAGCCGGCTCTCGCAGCGCAGCTCCTGCTGGGCGCGGCGGTTCAGGTCGAGCACGCCTTCGTCACGGTGCCCCATCGCGGTAGTCGGCGGGACTATCGCCCCTATCAAACCGGCCACCGAGTGCACACCATGCCAGAAAGACCACCACCCGGCCTCCGGGGAAGGCGATACGCACGCTCGGTGGCCGAGGCGGAAAGGCGGGCGTCATGCGAAAACCGATCGTGGTCGGCGTCGACGGATCACGCCAGGCCCTGCACGCCGTGGACTGGGCCGCGGCCGAGGCCGGGCGCAGACGGGTACCGCTGCGTATCGTGCATATCTCCAGCGGCTGGGGGCGCGGGGACATCCCGGCCTACCGCGGTCGTGGATCGGTGGCCCCGCCGGAGCCCGCTGCGCTGATGGTCCTGGACGTGGCCGAGGAACGTGCCCGGGCGTTCGCCTCCCTCCAGATCGAACGACGGCTCGGCGTCGGTCCCGTTCCCGGCACGCTCCTTCAGGAGTCGGCCGGCGCCTCGATGCTCGTGCTCGGACAGCGCGGCATCGGTACCTTCGCCCGCCTGCTCCTCGGCTCGGTGAGCCGCCAAGCGGCCGAACACGCTCGTTTCCCGGTCGTCATCGTGCCCACGGACACCGACCGAGGGTCCCGGCAGGCGGAGATCGTCGTCGGGGTCGACGGCTCCGAAGCCTCCATCGACGCCGTCGCCTTCGCGCTGGAGGAGGCGGCCATGCGCGCGATCGATCTGCGCGCGGTCCACGTGTGGAACCGTCCCGACTATCCGGTGGAGATGCGGCCGGTCAGCTACAACGCCTTCACGATCGAGGAAGAGGGCGCCAGAGTCCTGTCGGAGTCCCTGGCCGGATGGCCCGCCAATTATCCCGACGTGCCGCTGATCCAACAGGTGATCGAGGGGAACCCGGCGGCGGTCCTCACCGAGGCCTCGCGCACCGCCGAACTCCTCGTCGTCGGCGCCAGAGGACGCGGCGGTTTCCCCGGCCTGCGCCTCGGCTCGGTCAGCCACGCGGTCCTGCACCACGCCGAGGGGCCGCTCGCCGTCGTACGCCGGTCCAGCGGCGCGTCAGGACGCGACGGGTGACGACCGAGCGTGTGCTCCGGTGGTCCGGGGGCCTCTTTGCGGCCACGTCGGTGGTCGGCTCTGCGACGACGCCGCCCTGATCGCCCTACGGCGCGAGGAAAGCCGAGGGCGAACGTCAGCGGCTCACTCTCCTGATCGGTCACCTCGCGCCTTCACAGAGCCCGGACGTTGCCATTGGCGTCGGCGGGGCTTCTGGTCGACGCCCTTGGCTGCCGACCCGGCAGTGATCGGACCCGGCCCTTCGCCGTCATCGGCGCACGGCCGGGCGACGGCGCAGGACCCAGCGGCGGATTTCATCCGCGCCCCACACGATCAGCGGGAACGGGGCAGCGAACGCGACCATGTCGGGGGCGAGGGCGGCGGTGCCGAGCAGCGTCTGGAACGGCTTGGCGTAGATGAGGACCGCGGTGAGCGCGAGTTCGAAGCCGATGCCCCACAGCAGCAGCGGGTTGGACAGCACGCCGACCGAGCGCAGCGACGCACGTGTGGTGCGGGCGGCGAACGCGGTGCCGATCTGGCCGGTGACCATGCCGAGGAACGTCATGGTGGTCGCCTGCTGGTAGGCGTGGTGCAACGGGCTGCCGGGGCCGGTCGGGTCGCCGGGGTGCCATCCGGCGCACACCAGGACGTAGAAGAATCCGGCCATCGCCAGAACGGCGCAGATCAGGCCGAGGAACAACCATGCGCGAAGCAGCATCGAGGCACGGATGACGCCTTCGGCACGGTGACGAGGCGGCCGTGTCATCAGGCCGGGCTCGGCGGGTTCGCGGCCGAGCGCGAGGGCGGGCAGCGTCTCGGTGCCGACGTCGAAGGCGAGCAGTTGCAGGACGGTCAGCGGCAGCGGGACCGCGCCGCCGGCCAGGGCGAAGACCAGGAACGGCACGACTTCCGGGGTGGCGTGGGCGAAGATGTACAGGATGAATTTGCGGATGTTGTCGTAGACACGCCGTCCTGCCTCCACGGCGGCGACGATGGTGGCGAAGTCGTCATTGGTGAGCACCATGGTGGAGGCCTCGCGCGCGACGTCGGTGCCAGATTGGCCCATCGCGACGCCGATGTCGGCCCGGCGCAGCGCGGGTGCGTCGTTGACGCCGTCGCCGGTCATCGCCACGACGTTGCCCTCCGACCGGAGGGCGTCGGCGATCCGCAGCTTGGCCTCCGGCGAACTGCGCGCGAAGATCAGTTCACGGGTCTGCCGGAGCAGTGTGTCGAGGTCGTCCTCGCGCATCCGGTCGAGCTCCTCGCCGGTGATGACGGTGGGATGCGTTCCGGTGACACCGACCTGGGCGGCGATCGCGGTGGCGGTCAGTGCGTGGTCGCCGGTGACGATGATGATGCCGATCCCGGCGGTGTGGCAGCGGGCGACCGCCTCGGCGACCTCTGGCCGGGGCGGGTCGTGCATGGCCACCAGTCCGAGCAGCCGCAGTTCACATTCGGCCTCGTCACGGGACGACGGGATGGGCCGGTCGGGCTCCAGGGGCCGCGTCGCCACCGCGAGCACGCGCAGGCCCCGCTGGGCGTAGGCGTCGACCACGCCCGCGATGTCGCGTCGGCGTTCGACGGTCAGCGGGCCGACCTGGCGGTCGTCTTGCGCGATCATGGTGCAGCGCGGCAGCACCGCCTCGGGTGCGCCCTTGGTGTCCACCCACAGGGCGTCGTCACGGTCGTCGATGGTGGACATGAGCTTGCGCACGGGGTCGAAGTGGAACTGGCGCCGTCTCCGGTGCGCCCGTTCGGTTCCGTCGAGGGATTCGCCCAGTTCGTGGGCCGCCAGCAGCATCGCCGCCTCGGTCGGGTCGCCGATCAGGTGGCCCGCGGCGTCGGATTCGGCGTTGTTGCAGGCCGCCATCACTGCCGCGAGATGGTGCGTCGCCGCGTCGACGTGCTGCGATGCCGGGGGGCGGCCGCCGTCGAAGGAGCAGGAGCCGGCCGGGGTCCAGATGGCGGTCACCCGCATCCGGTTTTCGGTCAGGGTTCCGGTCTTGTCAGTGCAGATGACGTTGGTCGAGCCGAGGGTCTCGACCGCGCTCAGCCGCTTGACCACCGCTCCGCGCCGTACCAGGCCGCGGACGCCCAGCGCCAGCGCCAAAGTGATCACCGGCAGCAGCCCCTCGGGTACGTTGCCCACCAGCAGTCCCACGGCGAAGACCACGGCGTTGCCCAGTGACAGCCCGGCGCCCAAGGTCGCGATGGGGATGAACGCCAGCCCGCTGACCACGGCGATCAGTGCGATCAGCCACGCGACCCGGCGGACCTGGGCCTCGAGCGGGCTCTCCTCGCGTTCGACGCGTTGCGACAGGGCGGCGATCCGTCCCAGCTCGGTGTGCATCCCCGTCGCGAACACCAGAGCACGTGCTTCGCCCTCGGTGCACACCGTGCCACTGAACACCAGATCGCGTGCCTGCAGCAGGCCGACGTTCGTGTCCGCCAGATCCGCCGATCGATACGCCGGCATCGCCTCGCCGGTCAGCGTCGACAGATCCACCTCGACGCCGCCGTCGAGCAGCCGGGCATCCGCCGAGATACGGTCCCCTTCCTCGATCACCAGCACATCGCCAGGCACCAACTCCACGGCGGGGATCACCCGAACCCGCCGGTCGCGGACGACCTTGGCCTGCGCGGGGAGGTACGCGGCAAGCGCTTCGACCGCCTTCTCCGCCTGTATCTCCTGGACGAACGCGAAGGCCGCGTTGAGGACGATCACGATGACGATCGCCACCGCCACCGCCACGATCCCCGCGATCCCGGCGAGAGCCGACGCGACCCACAGCAACAGCGCCAGCGGATGGGTGAACTGCCGGGCCAGTTCCCGCGGCCAGCGACGCCCACCATGGCGTCGAAGCTCGTTCGGGCCGTAGTGAACCAGCCGGCGCGCCGCTTCCCGGCTCGAGAGCCCGGACAGGGACCCGCGAAGGTCGCGCAGCAGCAGTTCAACCCGTTCTCTCGGGTCCGGGCCTGAGATCTTGTCGGTTCCGGTGGCTTCGCTCACCGATCACTCCCCGACCGCTGTGGGGTACATGCCCGGCGGCGCGGCTCACCTCTCAGATGAGGCCCGCCCGTGTCAGCGCTGTAACCGCGCCGGAAATCGGCATGACGTCGACCATGACGAACGATCTCTCCCAAGCCTCACATCGTCCGCGGTCGGGTATCAGAGGCCGAAGTCCCTGGATCGGGTCGTTCGATTGTGCTCGGTGTGGGATGACCTGGTATGGACTTTCGGCCCTTCCCGGCCGGCGCTCCGTCGTCGAACGTGGTGTCCGGGTACACGTGTGGGCGGGTCGTCGCCAGGCCGTGCCCGTCGGCCCTCGCGGTCCGCGAGGCGCGACATGTTCACCGGCCGTGGCAGACGACAGGACGCGGGAGGGCGAGATGGCGCCGCGCTGGGAGTTCTGGGTCGACCGCGGCGGCACGTTCACTGACGTGGTCGGCAGGCGACCCGACGGCACACTCGTCGTGCACAAGCTGCTTTCGCAGGACCCTGCGCGGTACCGGGACGCGGCTGTCGCCGGGATCAGGCAGCTTCTCGGCGTACCGACCGGCGCCCCCATCGAATCCGGGTTGATCGAGTCCGTGCGTCTTGGCACGACGGTGGCCACGAACGCCCTTCTCGAGCGCCGGGGCGAGCCGACCGTGCTGGTGATCAGCGAGGGTTTCCGCGATGCGCTGCAGATCGCGTACCAGAACCGGCCGCGTCTGTTCGACCGGAGGATCGTGCTTCCCGAGATGCTCTACTCCCGGGTGATCGAGGCACGCGAGCGCGTCGGCGCGCACGGGGAGGTGATCGTGCCCCTCGACGAGGAGACGGTCGCCCGTGATCTGCGGGAGGCGTATGAGGCGGGTTTCCGGTCGGTCGCCGTGGTGTGCATGCACGGCTACCGGTACCACCGGCACGAGGCGCTCATCGGTGAGATCGCGCGCCGGATCGGCTACACCCAGGTGTCGGAGTCACATCGGACCAGCCCGCTGATGAAGCTGGTGTCGCGCGGTGACACCACGGTCGTGGACGCCTACCTCTCGCCGATCCTCGACCGTTACGTCGCTCAGGTCGCGGAGGAGCTGCGCGGCGTGCGGTTGATGTTCATGCGGTCCAGCGGCGGGCTCACCGACGCGCGTACCTTCCGCGGAAAGGACTCGATCCTGTCCGGCCCGGCGGGCGGCGTCGTCGGAATGGCCCGCACGTCCGCGGCCGCGGGCCACCACCGCGTCATCGGCTTCGACATGGGCGGGACCTCCACCGATGTCAGCCATTACGCGGGCGAGTTCGAGCACCGGTACGAGACGCAGGTGGCCGGCGTCCGGATGCGGGCGCCGATGCTGAGCATCCATACCGTGGCGGCGGGCGGCGGCTCCATACTCCGCTTCGAGGGCGGCCGCTATCAGGTCGGCCCCGACTCCGCAGGGGCCGATCCCGGGCCGGCGTCCTACCGGCGAGGCGGCCCGCTGACCGTCACCGACGCCAACGTCATGCTGGGCCGGATCCAACCCGAGCACTTCCCGCACGTCTTCGGCGCGGCGGGAGACCAGCCGCTCGACGCCGAGACCGTACGCGAACGCTTCACCGCGCTGACGGCCCGTATCGCCGACGGCCGCACGCCCGAGCAGGTGGCCTCGGGCTTCCTGGAGATCGCAGTGACCAACATGGCCAACGCGATCAAGAAGATCTCCGTCCAGCGCGGCTACGACATCACCGAGTACGTGCTCGCGACGTTCGGCGGAGCCGGCGGCCAGCACGCCTGCGCGGTCGCCGACGCCCTCGGCATGACCAAGGTGCTCATCCACCCGCTCGCCGGCGTGCTCTCCGCCTACGGCATGGGACTGGCCGACGTGACGGCGATGCGCGAGGCCGCGATCGAACTGCCGCTCGATGACGCCGCCCTGCCGGAGCTGACCAGCGTCCTCGAACGGATCGAGGCGGAGGCCAGGGCCGAGCTCCGGAACGAGGGGGTGGCCGCCGGGCGGATCCGTTCGGTGCGCCGTGCCCACCTGCGGTACGGGGGCACCGATACCGCCCTGCCGGTACCGGCCGGCACCGTGGAGGCGATGAGCCGGGAGTTCGAGGAACGCTACCGGCGGCGTTTCTCCTTCCTCATGCCGGACCGGCCGATCGTCATCGAGGCGGCCTCGGTCGAACTCATCGGCCGGTCCGGCAGCGCGACGGAAACCCCGGCCGCGCCACCGCGACGAGGGCACCGCCGCACGCCGGACGCACGCGTCCCGGCATACGCCGGCGACTCGTGGTCCCGAATCGATCTTTATCACCGGGAGCATCTCCGCCCGGGCGACACCGTCACGGGACCGGCGATCATCGCTGAGGCCAACGCGACGACCGTCGTGGATCCCGGCTGGCACGCCGCGGTGAACGACCTGGACCACCTGATGCTCACCCGGGTCGAGGCCCGGCCGGCGCGGCAGGCGATCGGGACCGACGTCGACCCCGTCATGCTCGAGATCTTCAACAACCTGTTCATGTCCATCGCCGAGCAGATGGGCGTACGCCTGCGCAGCACGGCGCACTCGGTCAACATCAAGGAGCGGCTGGACTTCTCCTGCGCGCTGTTCGACCCCGAGGGCAACCTCATCGCCAACGCACCGCACATTCCTGTGCACCTGGGCTCGATGGGCGAGAGCATCAAGGAGGTTCTCAAGGCCCGCGCGGGCCGGATGCGGCCCGGGGACGTCTATGTCCTCAACGACCCATACCACGGCGGCACCCACCTTCCCGACATCACCGTCGTCACCCCGGTCTTCGATACGGCGGACGGAGACGAGGGCCTGCCTTCGGCGGGCCCGCACGACGGACCAGGCGAGATCCTCTTCTTCGTGGCCTCCCGCGGCCACCACGCCGAGGTCGGCGGCATCACCCCCGGGTCGATGCCGGCGTTCAGCACCCGGATCGAGCAGGAGGGCGTCCTCATCGACAACCGGCTGCTCGTGGACGGCGCAGCGTCCGGGCCCGAAGGAGACCACGGCCGGTTCCGGGAGGCCGAGACGATCGAACTGCTCTCCTCCGCTGCCTGCCCCTCCCGCAACCCGCTCGACAACATCGCCGACCTCCGTGCCCAGATCGCCGCCAACGAGAAGGGCGTCCAGGAACTCCGCGCCATGGTCCGGCATTTCGGCCTCGGCGTCGTGCACGCCTACATGCGCCACGTCCGCGACAACGCCGAAGAGGCCGTGCGCCGCGTCATCTCGGTGCTGCGGAACGGCGCGTACAGCTACGAGCTCGACAACGGCGCGGTCATCAAGGTCTCCGTCAAGCTCGACCGCGCCGCCCGGACGGCGGAGATCGACTTCACCGGCACATCCGCGCAGCTCGCGGACAACTTCAACGCTCCCTCCTCCGTCGCCATGGCCGCGGTGCTCTACGTGTTCCGGACCCTGGTGGCACAGGACATTCCGCTGAACGCCGGCTGTCTCACGCCCATTCACGTGAAGATCCCGCCCGGCACGATGCTCTCCCCCACCTACCCGGCCGCCGTGGCCGCGGGCAACGTGGAGACCTCACAGGCGATCACCGGGGCCCTGTACGCGGCACTCGGCGTCATGGCCGAGGGCTCCGGAACGATGAACAACGTCACGTTCGGCGACGATCACCATCAGTACTACGAGACGGTGGCGAGCGGCTCCGGAGCCGGCGACGGCTTCGACGGCACATCCGTCGTGCAGACCCACATGACCAACTCCCGGCTCACCGACCCCGAGGTCCTGGAATGGCGCTACCCGGTGCGCCTGGAGTCCTTCGAGATCCGCCACGGCAGCGGCGGCACCGGACGCTGGCGGGGAGGAGACGGCGCCAGGCGGCGGATCCGCTTCCTGCAGCCGATGACCGTGACCACGCTCAGCGGGCACCGGCGCATCCCTCCGTACGGCATGGCCGGCGGCGGACCCGGCGCTCTCGGCCGGCAGCGGGTGGAACACCCGGACGGCTCCGTGACGCCGATGCGTGGCTGCGACTCGCTGCCCCTCGAAGCCGGAGACGTCTTCGTGATCGAAACACCCGGCGGCGGCGGATACGGAAGCGGGCACCATGGACGGCTCCGGATACCGATACGTGACGAAGGCGCCACGGCGACAGCACCCGCCCGGCCTAGCCTCCTCGTCCGCCCGAGCACCGCCCTGCTTTTCACCGACGTTCGCAAGCGCGTCGGTCGGTGACGTGGCCGCGGCGCGCGCTGCGGTCATCGTGGCGCCCATCGGGCCGAAGTACATGAAGGTGGTCGCGACGGGCCGTCGTCCCCGGCGGCGGATTCCGGGGCTGCGAGACCTCCGGACGTCCGGCACACGAGTCCGGCGGCGAATTCCCTGCGCGCCGGGCAGGCTCTCACCCGGCCACAGCGACCAGTGACACCAGCGGCCGGCCCGATCCCGCCATCCACGGACGTAGGGCAGCGCCGCGATGCCGTCAGCGACCGGACAGCAGCCGCTGGGAGATCTTGCAGACCCGGTGCTTCTTCCGGCAGAAGCCGACCTGGGTGTTCGTCTTTCCGCTCACGTTCGTGTTGGACACCTGCTGCAAGCCGCGGTTGACGGTGGGGCTGAAAACAGTGGAGTACGTCTTGTTGAACCTTCCGTTTCCGGTCGTCATGGTTACCCGGATGTACTTCCCATGGCCATCGCCCATCCGAATGCCCATCGCAACATTCCGGCCGGTTTCCGGCTCGCTCGCGCGCGCTTGCCCTGGCATGATGCCACCCGATATGCCGCATATGAGCGCGGCGAACACCAGTGTCCACTGGTTTGCGATCACATGAACGAGATGTCTCACATGCCGATGGCGACTCATCGTGACACCTCTTGATCTACGGCGTCATGTCGTTACGCCGTTTCGCCGGACATCAAGGACGCCGAGTTCCATACCCCGTAGCACACATGGATCCCGCCACCGGGCAATAAGGACGCAGACGGTTACGCCCTCTTTGCCGTTGACCATACCGTCATGACCATGACATGACACGACCAGACCGCCCCACGGTCGGCGCTCGAAAAGCACGCTCGTCCATCGGCGGATACGGCCGACCGCGTCACGGCCGGTGGAGCGGCGCGGGACGGACGTCGCTAAGTGCGGGTGCGTAGAGGGCAGCGCCGATCTTGTTGATGTGTCCTTGGTGTGGCCATTGGGACAGTTGGACGCGGAAGCTGTTGACGTTGTCGATC
>JBEHYF010000156.1:0-12538 GCA_048498315.1 Actinomycetota bacterium | reverse complement strand
CTCGTCGAAGATCGCGACGATGCGGGGTGGCTTGGTGCGGCCGAGGATCTCCTGGCGTTCCAGGCGCTTGGCGACGAGCTGCTCGACCTCGTCCGGCGTGCGGCCGGCCTTCAGCACCTCGTAAGCGTAGTCGCGGGTCTGGAAGATCCCCTTGATCACGTTGACCTCGAAGACGTACATCGTCGACGCCTCGGCCTCCCGGGCGACGAAGTCCGAGAACCCGGGCGGGAGGATGGCGAGGTGGCGAGTATCGGCGATCAGCCTCCATAGCCGGACGAACAGCCCGTTGGTCGCGAAGTAGGTGTCGACGTCTTCGGCGAACCTCTTCGACGGAAGGTTCTTGGCCGCTTCGAGCTGGCCGATCAGTTGCGGCGTGTAGCCGAGCGCCCCGGCGAGATCGACCTTGGACAGTCCGGCGTGGGTGCGCCACGCCTCGAGTTCGGTGGCGAAGGCCCGGATCGCGGGGAATTCGTACGGGTTGCGCTGTGCCGGCATGGCCGCCTCCGGGGGATCCGTCGTGGGGTTTCGTCGATGAGCCGGCCGGGTCGTGCCGCGGTCGGACGCGGTTCATCGCGAATCGTAACCGAGCATGTCAGCCTGGTCACGCAATTCGGAGGACGTGTGCGGATCAGGTAGCGATCGCGCCGTTCTCGTCGAAGGGCTGATGGCCGAGGAGAGCGTACGAATGCCGACGATCACGGACGCCGGAGACGGCGACGGCAGGAAGGCGCGCATACCGGAGAGCGCCCTGTGGTTTCCGCTGCCTCCGCATCCGATCGCCGCGGAACAGGCGCGTCTGCTGACCAAGATTGCGCTCGCCGAGTGGAACCTCCTCGACCTGGCGGACAGCGCGCTGCTCATCGCCGCCGAGCTCGTCACGAACGCGATGAAGATCGGCGAGGTCTTCCGCATGACGCTGTCCCGTCACGGCGGCGGTGCCGTTCTCATCGAGATCTGGGACGGCAGCGAGGCGCCGCCCGACCGCCGGTGCCCGTCCGTCGACCGGGTGGACGGCCGGGGCCTCATGCTCGTGGAGGCGTGCGCGAAGGACTGGGGCTGGCGGCTGGAAGACGACGGCGGCAAGACGGTCTGGGCCATCGTCGGCGGCACCGATGCCGCGGGCGGGACCGCGCCGTCCTGCGTCGCCGGAGCATGACGAAGCGCGGACCGGTCCGTACGGCCCGGCCGTTCACGCGCGCGCCGGACAGACGGTCCAGCGGTCTTGCGGGATGATGAGGGCGAGTGCACCGACCACGGGTGGAAGCGGAGGTGCTCGTCGCGGCCGAGTTCGGCCCAGGTGCCGGTCGCGGCGGCGCTTCAGCTCGGCGATGCGCTGTTCGATCGCTTCAGGGCGCTGCCGGGGAGGCGGCTCAGGGGCGGGGCCATTGTTTCCCTGTTGATCGCACGAGCGTTCGAACGTGGCCGGGAACGTCGAGTTACCTGCGAATGTCGCGCAGGGGGAGCGCCGGGCCTTGATCGTCGACGTAGAGCAGGGTCTCGCCTGGTACGTGTGATAGGAGCCGGTCGAGCGTGACGGGTTCCCACCGTGCGCAGTCCTCGGGGATCCGCCACCCGGGCTCTGGGATCCCGGTGGTCGTCACCCCGAGCCATCGGGCGTCTCCGACCTCAAGCAGGGCGGGTGTTCCATCTTCGTGTACCGGAATCTCCAAACGTTCGGCTCGGATCAGGCGTTCGGCCAGCGCGGCACGACGCTTGAGTAGCACCTCATGCTTCCGTGCGTATTCTCGTGCGCTCTCGCTCACATCACGAGTGCGCTGTTCCTCGGGAACCCAACGTTCGTAGGCTTGAAGAGCCTCTTCGCGTCCTGATTTTAGTTCGAATCGAATTCCATTATCCCCTGGATAGGGGAGGCGGTGATCGAAGCCGCCAGGATAGATGTCTTCCGGTACACCGTCAGGGAATGCCGGACAGAACATTATCTCCATTGTGTAGGGCGATTCTCCCGTGTGGTCTGGGTTGGGTGTTGTCTTGAGGTGGGCGCATGAATCGCAGGTTGACCATGGCTTTTCAATCAGGGTCATCGCTTCTCCTTAAAGTGTCTGTCGATGACTGTGCCGATAGCCCTGGCGATGGGACGTGGATTTTGATCGAGCTTCCATTCGCTGAATCCTTCGGCGATCATCTCTTTAGAGTTTTCTGCGCCGTACCTGCTCAACCCGGTCATCACAGCGTCCGGGCCCGGTGGAAAGGCGACTGCGAGGCCATCCGGATCAACGCTGAGTCCGGCGGCCTTGAGTTCCCGCGCAAGTTCTTTCCTGATCTCTGGGTTCCTGCGGAGCTGATTGTCGATGACGTGTGCGAACTCATGGTACAGCGTACCCTCGGCGGTTCCGCTCACATTCCAGCCCTCTCTTCGGTTATCGGCGGCCTTCTGATCCATCGTGGTCTTGTCGGCGAAGAGATTTTGGTTCAGGTAGATTCCTGGTTCGATTGGTTTGCCGCCTGGCGGGCGCTGGCCTTCGTGGATGACGTGGCCGAGGGTTCTCGGACCTGATCCGGCTTCCGCCATGGCGTGGGCGTCGAGGGTTTTGATGTTGTGCACGTGGCGGAAGACGCCGGGATACTCGCGGGCCATCCGTGTGATCGCTTTGTTCAGCTCTTCGGCGTTGGCCGGGTCGATGGGCTGAGTGGTGTAGTCGACGCGTACCCCATATTTCTCGGTGATGCCGCGGATGGAGTGTTCTACTTCGCGTAGGCGGGCGAGCTGCTGTGGGGTGAACTCATGGGTTCCTGGCTCCGGGCCGGCGGCTGGCCGGATCGATTGGTCGATCGGGTGGTCGCGGTCGTCTCCGTGAGAGTCGATGATCGACTGCGGATGGGTGTCGGGGGCAGGTGGCATGCCGCTGTCCGGGGGCCGGTCGTACCCGCTGGAGCACGTCTCGGTGGCGTCGTCGTGAGGCTGTCCGGTGGCGGCTTTGGATGCGTTCTCGCGGCTGCGGGCGCGCGCCTCGAACTCGTCGCCGAGGTTGTCGAAGCCGCCGTAGGACGGCAGTTCGTGCAGAGGCGATGCCGGCTTTTCGGCGCCATGGCGATCGTCGGCGGGCGATTCGGTGGGCTCGCCCGGATCCGTGTGCTCCGGCTTCGACGCGCGGGGTGCGCGTTCGTCCTGCGCGGCGGCGTGGTCTCGCCCGCCAGGGAACTGCGCGGACGGCTGTGGGGCCTCCGAGTTCGTCGTGATGGATGCCCCATCGGTGTTGTTCGTGGTGGCCGTGGCGTGGCGACTGCCCGCGCGGAACCGGAACCTCGCATCGCCAGGAAGGCCCGGGGGCGGCGGATGCTCTTCGGCCCTTTCTGTGTCGGCGTGGGTGCCGGGCCTCGTGTCGTCAGCGACCATCGGCCTCCCGTCGGTGATCGACCACCCCGGCGTTCACGGCCCGAACTCCCTGTATGCCGACGGCACGCGCCTTGACCGAACGATCTGACAAGCCGGGCCCAATCCAAGCAGAGCCGCAGGGCATTGTCACTTCCGGGTGGGCTCCGATGTTCGCGGGGAGACCGGAGCATCCGGACCGGTGTTCCGGCCAGGAGGGAGTCGAAGCCGGCGGCCGGTCACCGAGGCGGGTGCGTCCGGGACGGTGATGAGGGCGCGTGTCGATGACACGATCCGGCCTCGCCTTCGTCTCGGGCAGGTCGCCGTACCGGATCGCCTCGACGAGAAACCCGTTCTCCGGAGGGGCGAGCGCAATCGTTGCCCCGCCGTCTGACGAGGCGGGAGAGGGGCCCGGCCACGGATCGGCCGGCGAGCGTGCTGAACCGGAATCCGCCCGGCCGGCGGGTGCCGGTCCGCCGGCCGGGCGGGACGGTGTCAGCTTGCGGCTTGCCGTATGTGGATCTCCGCGGCGGAGGCGTATCCGCCGTCGCCGGCCGTTGCGGTCACGCGGACGCACCGCGCGGATGCCGGGCTGAACGTGGCCGTCTTCAGCGACCTGTCGTCGGCCCAGGTACCGGTCGCGACCTGCGTGAACGTCGTGCCGTCCGTGCTGACCTCGACGCGGTACGCGGTGATGGTGCCGGTCGTGTAGGCGTCGAGCCGCGGCTGGTAGGTCAGCCCGTCCACCCGCTGCGCCCGGCCGAGGTCGATGGTGATCGACTGCGGCAGCGGCGCCTGGGGCGTGAACTCGTCGTGCCAGATGGTCTCCTGCCGCCCGTCGATCGCGGCGGAGGCGGACGCCGTACGGCGCGGCGGAGGCGCCGCCGCGGTGGCCGCGCCGGCCGGCCCGGCGAGGAGACCGGCCATGAGCGCGCCCGCAGTGAGGAGGGGGAGGGGCATTCGCATGGGCAAATAATTTGTGCGTCGTGCCGCCCGTGCGTCATGTTCCGACGGAATTTCTTGCCGTCGCCATTTCCGGCCGAGGGTGCGCGGCCGTGGGAGCGCCATGCGGGGTGGACGGGCGTATGGCCAGCGTATGGCCGGCCCGGGGCGCGTACGATGCGGCGGCCCGGGGCGTGGACGGCCGGCCCGCGGCCGGGGCCGATCGGCCAGGTGCGTCGCCGGGGCGAGGCCCTGGCCGATCGGGTGGTGACCGGATTCCTCCGGGGCCTGGCGGGGCCGGGCCTTGACGGTAGGTGCGGGCGCGTAAGGGGGTCAACGCCCGCTTCTGGCCATTAACACGGACTTTCTGGTGGTTTGACCCATCTGTTATCGTCAAGATTTTGACTTTCGCCGCGACGTCATGTCAGAACAGCGGGCTCGGCTCGTTGCGCTCCGCCCGGATCACGTGCATCACCGCGTTGATCAGCGCGAGGTGTGTGAACGCCTGGGGGTAGTTGCCCAGGTGCCGGCCGCTGTGCACGTCGATCTCCTCGGCGTACAGCTGGAGCGGGCTGGCGTATGACAGCAGCTTCTCGCACAGCGCTCGCGCCCGGTCCAGCTCGCCGATCATCACGAGCGCGGAGACCAGCCAGAACGAGCACATCGTGAACGTGCCCTCGCTCGACTCGAACCCGTCGTCGGTCTCCGCCGCGCGGTAGCGCAGCACGAGGTCGTCCTCGGTGAGCTCGTCGGCGATCGCGAAGACCGTGTCGCGGACCCGCTCGTCGTCCGGCGGCAGGAAGCCGATCAGCGGGATCAGCAGCGCCGACGCGTCGAGCGCCTCGGTGTCGTAGTGCTGGACGAACACGCCGCGCTCGTGGACGGCGCCCGCGACGACGTCCGCGTGGATCTCGTCGGCGGCGATCTGCCACGTTCCCGCGCGTTCGGTGTCGCCACGGAGAATGGCGAGCTCGGCGCCGCGCTGCGCCGCGAGCCAGCAGAACACCTTCGAGGAGGTGAAGTGCTTCGGCTCGCCGCGGACCTCCCAAATGCCGCGGTCGGGCTCCCGCCAGTGCGCGAGGGCGGCCTCGACCTGCTTCACGATGATCGACCAGAGCCGGTCGTCCAGCCGGTCCCGCTTGCGGACGTACAGGTAGATCGAGCCGATCACAGCACCCCATACGTCGTGCTGTTCCTGCAGGTAGGCGGCATTGCCGACGCGGACCGGCCGGGCGCCGTCGTACCCGCTCAGATGGTCGAGGACGGTCTCCTGCGGCTTGGCGCAGCCGTCGACGCCGTACATGATCTGCAGGCGTCCCTCGGCGGCCTCGGCCATGTCGGTGACGAAGTAGAAGAAGTCGTTGGCCTCCCAGTCGAAGCCCAGCGTGTAGAACGCCCAAAGGGTCATCGTGGAGTCGCGGATCCAGGTGTAGCGGTAGTCCCAGTTGCGCTCGCCGCCCGGCGTTTCGGGCAGCGACGTGGTGGCCGCGGCCGCGACGGCGCCGGTGGGCGTGAAGGTCAGGCCCTTGAGGGTGAGCGCGCTGCGCTGCAGGTGGCTGCGCCAGGGGTGATCGGGGAAGTGGCCGCGCTCCAGCCAGTGCTGCCAGTGGTGGACCGTCCAGACCAGCCGCTCCCGCGCCTCCTCGTACGTCGTCGGCGGCGGGTGCTCGCTCCACGACAGCGCGACGAACCGCGTCTCGCCCTGCTTGATCAGGGTGCGGGCCGTGGCGAGGGAGCCTTCGAACCCGACGTTCAGGTCGGTGGTGAGCCGCAAGTCGAGGCCGTTTCCGGAGGTCACCGCCTCGTGGTAGCCGGGCCCGCTGTGCTCCCAGTGGGCGCTGTCGCGGCCGTAGTCGAAGATCGGCAGGCAGTCGAGGCGGACCTGCGCCTGGCCGTTCACGCAGCGGATCGTGCGCAGCAGCACGTGGTCGGCGTCGTAGTCGGTGGGGGCGCGCCGATGGGTGTGCGAGCGCTCGGTCTCGTGGTGCCAGGGGCCCATGAGCAGGGTGTCGAGCACCACGACCCAGCCGCCGGGCGTCCACCAGGTGGTCTCCAGCACCATCGTGCCCGGGATGTAGCGGCGTGCCGCGGGTACCTCGACGCCGGCCGGGCCGACGCGGAAGTAGCCGGCGTCCCGGTCGAGCAGCGAGCCGAAGACGCTCGGGGAGTCCATGCGCGGCAGGCACATCCACTCGATGTTGCCGCTGGGGGCCACGAGCGCGGTCGCCTCGGTGTCGGAGAGGAATCCGTACTCGGCGACAGGGGCGAACGGTTCGCTCGCGCCTCCACTGGTCACCGGCCTCATCTCCCCATCATGGCTCATCGCGGTGGAAAACGGGGATGGAAGGCCCGTGACTGGACCGATGTCTCGCGGTCTAATGGTCGATATGTG
Organism: Actinomycetota bacterium; assembly: GCA_048498315.1. Lineage (GTDB taxonomy): Bacteria > Actinomycetota > Actinomycetes > Streptosporangiales > Streptosporangiaceae > Actinoallomurus. The sequence continues at coordinate 5,873 of JBEHYF010000156.1, read as the reverse complement.
GAGGAATGTCGGTATTGGAATAGACCAGTACACCGCAAGTGAGCTGGGCAAACGCCCATGAACGCCGACAGTGACGGTCAGCTCACCAGGAGCTGGGTAGAGTCCCCGGCATTCAGCGCGGACCGGAGCGAGAAAAGAGTCTCCATGCCGAAGTACGTGTACGACTTCACCGAGGGCAACAAGGACCTGAAGGACCTGTTGGGGGGCAAGGGCGCGAACCTCGCCGAGATGACCAACCTCGGCCTCCCCGTGCCGCCGGGGTTCACGATCACCACGGAGGCGTGCCGCCACTACCTCGAACACGGATCCATGCCGGACGGCCTCGACGACGAGATCGGCCGTTACCTTGAGGCGCTCGAGCGGGAGATGGGCAAACGCCTCGGCCAGCCCGACGACCCGCTGCTGGTCAGCGTACGGTCGGGAGCCAAGTTCTCCATGCCCGGCATGATGGAGACCGTCCTCAACATAGGGCTCAACGACGAGTCGGTGCACGGGCTGGCCGCCCGCGCCGGCGACGAGCGGTTCGCCTGGGACTCCTACCGCCGCCTGATCCAGATGTTCGGCAAGACCGTGCTCGGCATCGACGGCGACCACTTCGAGCAGGCCATCGATGAGGCCAAGCGCGCCAAGGGGACCACCAGCGACCTCGACCTGGACGCCGCCGACTTCAAGGGCATGGTCCAGACGTTCAAGGGCATCGTCGCCGACCAGGCCGGCCGGGAGTTCCCCACCGACCCGCGCGAGCAGATGGACCTGGCGATCAAGGCGGTCTTCCAGTCGTGGAACTCCCCGCGCGCCATCCTGTACCGCCGCCAGGAGCGCATCCCCGCCGACCTCGGCACGGCGGTGAACGTCGTCGCGATGGTCTTCGGCAACATGGGCATGGACTCCGGCACCGGTGTCGCCTTCACCCGCGACCCCGCCACCGGCCAGCAGGGCATCTACGGCGACTACCTGCAGAACGCCCAGGGCGAGGACGTCGTCGCCGGCATCCGCAACACGGTCCCGTTGACCGAGCTGGAGCGGATCGACAAGAGCTCCTACGACGAGCTGCTGCAGATCATGGCCACGCTGGAGAGCCACTACCGCGATCTGTGCGACATCGAGTTCACGATCGAGCGCGGCAAGCTGTGGATGCTGCAGACGCGCGTCGGCAAGCGCACCGCAGCCGCGGCGTTCTGCATCGCCACCCAGCTCGTCGACGAGGGGCTCATCGATCTCGACGAGGCGGTCGCACGTGTCAACGGAGACCAGCTCGCCCAGCTGATGTTCCCCCGGTTCGCCGAGGTCACCGATGCCGAGAAGATCGCCCAGGGCATGAACGCCTCGCCGGGCGCCGCGGTCGGCAAGGCGGTGTTCTCCTCGGCGCGCGCCGTCGAGCTGGCCGAGCAGGGCGAGGACGTCATCCTGATCCGCCGCGAGACCAACCCCGACGACCTCGACGGCATGATCGCCGCCCGCGGCATCCTGACCTCCCGGGGCGGCAAGACCTCCCACGCCGCCGTCGTCGCCCGCGGCATGGGCAAGACCGCCGTCTGCGGCGCCGAGGAGCTGGACGTCGACCCGAAGGCGCGCCGGGCCACCACGCCCGGCGGCGTGACCATCTCCGAGGGCGACGTGATCTCCATCGACGGCTCGTCCGGCGCGGTGTACCTCGGCGAAGTGCCCGTCGTCGACTCCCCGGTCGTGCAGTACTTCGAGGGGCGGCTGGCGCCCGCGGAGGGCGAGGAGCTCGTCCAGGCCGTGCACCGAATCATGGCCCGCGCCGACGAGGCGCGCCGCCTCGACGTGCGGGCCAACGCCGACACCGCCGAGGACGCCGCCCGCGCCCGGCGGTTCGGCGCCGGGGGCATCGGGCTGTGCCGCACCGAGCACATGTTCCTCGGCGACCGGCGGCGGCTCGTGGAGGACCTGATCCTCGCCGAGACCGACGACGAGCGCCAGGCCGCCCTCGACGCCCTGGAGCCGCTGCAGAAGCGGGACTTCGCCGAGATCCTCGAGGCCATGGACGGCCTGCCGGTGACGATCCGGCTGATCGACCCGCCGCTGCACGAGTTCCTGCCCGACCTGACCGACCTGACCGTCAAGGTCGCCACCGGCGACGCCGGCGACAAGGATCGCAAGCTGCTCGACGCCGTGCGCCGCCTGCACGAGCAGAACCCGATGCTGGGTCTGCGCGGCGTCCGCCTCGGCCTGATCATCCCCGGCCTGTTCGTCATGCAGGTACGCGCGATCGCGGAGGCCGCCGCGGAGCGCAAGGCCGCGGGCGGCGACCCGCGCCCGGAGATCATGATCCCGCTCGTCGGCGCTGTGCAGGAGCTGGAGCTGGTCCGCGACGAGGCGCGTCGGGTGCTGCGCGAGGTCGGCGTCGAGGCGCTGATCGGCACCATGATCGAGCTGCCGCGCGCGGCGCTCACCGCCGGGCAGATCGCCGAGGCCGCCGAGTTCTTCTCCTTCGGCACCAACGACCTGACCCAGACGACGTGGGGTTTCTCACGCGACGACGTCGAGGCGGCGTTCTTCGGCCGCTATCTGGAGCTGGGCATCTTCGGGGTGTCCCCCTTCGAGACGCTCGACGTCGACGGCGTCGGCCGGCTCGTACGGATCGCCGCCGAGGAGGGCCGGCGCGCCCGTCCCGGCCTGAAGCTGGGGATCTGCGGTGAGCACGGGGGCGACCCGGAGTCGGTGCACTTCTTCCACGAGGTCGGCCTTGACTACGTGTCCTGCTCGCCGTTCCGGTTGCCGGTGGCCCGGCTGGAGGCCGGGCGGGCGGCGATGAAGTCGCCGGGGAGCGACAGCCGGTGAACCAACGCCCCTCCGGCGGCGTCGGAAAGGGCGTGCAGGGCATGATCGACGTGGGCCGGAGGCTGGGCCGGCACGACGTCACCGTCGCGACCGGCGGCGCGATTGGGATCGTACCTGGAGAACACCTGCGGCAGCTCATCGGCGCTGCTCGCCGCTCTTCCCGAATAGCGTTCACGCGGAAATCGCGATGTATTCCCGGGCCCGCGCAATGATCCGCTGTATCCGGCGCGGCCGTGCTGCGCGTCGTCTTGGCAGGTCAAGGCCTGCTTGCTAGCGTCCTGACTGGCGGTCGTCGGAACGTTCAACGATTCCGTTGGGGGGGACGTGAGACGTTGGTCGGTCATGGTCGCTTTCGTCGCGGCACATCTGCTTCCGCTGGCCGGAAGCAGGCCGCGGGTGTTCACCGACACGCCGGTGTATTTTGCGCAGGCGCACGCGGGGCCGCTGTCGCGTTCGATGTGGATCGGCATGCGACCGCCGCTGACCGGCCTGTTCTTCTGGGCGTGCGGCTGCGACAAGACGGCGATCATCGTCGTGCAGGCGGTGGTCGCGGGCGTGTGCTGGGCCGTGCTCGCCCTCGAACTGGCCCCTCTGGTGTCGTCGCGCGCCGCGCGGGTCTTGCTCACACTCGGCCTGCTGGTGGCGAGCCTGACCCAGCTCGGCATGTGGGACGGCACCGTCCTGTCGGACGGGTTGTCGCTGTCGTTGACCGCGCTCGCGGTCGCGACCGGGGTGCGGTACGCGCGCCGGCGGTCGCGTGGCGCGCTCGCGGCGCTCGGCGCGACCATCGCCGCGGCCGCCCTCTCCCGCGACCTGAACGGCCTCATCGGACTGGCCGCCGCGGCCGGCGCGCTGCTGGTCGCGGTCATCGTGCGCCGGAACCGGGCTGATGTGATCCGGGCCGCCGCCGTGGTGGTGGTCATCATCCTGGCGACCACCATGCTGCAGGTCGCGTCGCGACGGTCGCGGGTCGTGCTCGTCGACGAGGTGATGCTGCGGGCATTGCCGTCACCGACGATGTTCGACTTCTACCGCGCGCACGGCATGCCCGCCGAAGGGCTTGCGGCCTACCGCCCGGAAGTGGCGCAGCCGTCCCCGCTGCGCCGCCGGCTGCACGCCTTCTACCGCGGGTACGGCGTGCCCGCCGAATGGCTTCGCGTCTACAGCATGCCGCCGGACCGGCAAGAGCGTTTCATGCACGACCCGCGTCTCCTCCCGCTCTGGCGCTGGCTGTACACGAACGGGTGGAAGGTGAAGGCGGAATGGGCACTGACGCATCCCGCGCAGACCGTTCTCGAGCCGCTCGTGACCCCGAACGCGCTGACCTCCCAGCCGGAGTACGCGCCGCCTGGCTTCTGGTCGCTGCGGGCCGTCTTCGCGGTCGCCTGCCTCATACGCCTCGGACTGATCGCGCTGTCGGTCGTGCTGCTCGGCGGCTGCGTTCTGCTCTGGCGTCGTCGCCGGGCCGTTTGTGTCGCGTCGCTGTCGATGCTCGCGCTGACCTCGGTCACGCTGATCTTGGCCTGGAACGGCGAGGCGATGGAACCGGTGCGGCACGGCCTGGTCGGCGACGCGCTGTTCCTGACGGCGGGCGTGCTCGGTCTCGCCGGATTGCTCGACATCTGGCTGGACGGTCGCAGGCGTCTTGTTCGTACGGCGTTCCGGGCCGATGCCGGGGAGCGCCGGACCATGAAGATCGCGCGCTTTTCGCGAACTGCGCGAAGTGGACTATGAAGGCGTGGGAAACGTGCCTCCGGGCGGCACCTGCGGCGGGACGTGCGCGCCTGGCGGCGGGACCGGTCCGAGCTCGCCCGCACCTTCCGCAGCGCCTCGCCCAGCGCGCGCCGGCCGGCGACCGCCACGGCGTCGGCGTCGGCCTCCAGCTCCTGGCGGTGCGACACCGCCTGGGATACCCGCAGGTACAGGGTGGCGTACGCCATGAACAGCGCCCGGATGACGGCATGGCCCTGCAGGCCGCCGATCGTGCGGATCAGCGCGTTGCGGCCCCCGGTAGGTGATGCCGCCCAGACGGGTGTGCGAGCCGCTGTAGTGGCCGAGCTCATGGCAGAGCACCGCCCGCATCTCCTCCGCGGTGAGGCCGGGGTGACAGGACTGTAGACGATCAGGGTGCCGTTCGGATCCGCCCGTGCGCGCCGGGGCGCCCGGCCCGCCGGGAGGCGGGCACCCTCGGCCGTGGGCGCGCCCGCACGACCGGCCGGCGCCTGCGGTCCGCCTGACCGGCGCCCCGCGCCGGGCGGCCTTCCCGAATCGCTCCCGCCGCCTCCTTCGTCGTGTATGGCACCCGCTTACGGAATGCTGACGGTCATCAGCTCGTCGGCGTTCTCCTAGGTGGGGGCGAGGGTGTCCATGAAGGAGCTGACGGAGAAGAGCGCGTTCCCCGCGCCCGGCGGGCCATAGCCGGGGGGCGGGCGATGGCCGTACTTCTCCATCGTCTCCTTGTAGACTTCGAGGAGGCGGATGTGATACTCGAGCGGGGCACCCTGCGGATTGGCCTTTCCGAGCGGCGTCGCCGGCTCGGGGCACCAGGTGGTGAACCGGGGCGTGACGCCGCGCGACATGAAGTACTCGAGCCCCTCGCCGGTGGAGCGGATGGCCTCGTCCACGTCCGTGAAGCCGTACGGCTTCGCCATCTCCACACCCGCCACGAAGTTGGGGATGACGTAGCGTGCCCCGAAGATCTCCGTGGCGTCCAGGATGCGCCGGTGCCACTCCTCGCGGCCGACGTAGCGCTGCTTGCCCGGGGAGACGAGCTTGAAGATCCGGGGGTCCCACACCTCGTAGTTGGGGTGGTAGATGCGGATCCCGTGCTCCTTTAAGATGCGGGCCTCCTCCTTCGGGAGCGCCTGCGCGACGACCTTGCCGATCCAGCGGCCGGGGAACCTCTCCTCGATCGCCTTCGCGTAGCGGCCATAGAACTCGGCCTCGCGCAGCCCGTCCACCGTCGAGGTCACGCTCCCGCCGGTGAGCGTATAGGCGTGCGAGGCGCCGAGCGTGTCGAACTGGTCGATGATGGCGAGCGCCTCGAGCACCTCATCGACCGGCTTCAC
>JBEHYF010000155.1:0-12603 GCA_048498315.1 Actinomycetota bacterium | reverse complement strand
GGGCCGTGCACGAGCTGGTCGCCGCCGCCCGTACGGCCGGGGCGGGGCGCCAGCCGGCCGCGGACCGGCCGGCCGGCCATCTGGTGTTCGCCGGGCGGCCGGGGACCGGCCGGCGTACCGTCGCCGGGCTGCTCGGCGGTGCGTACGCGGCGCTGAACGTCCTGGGTTCCGGGCACGTGGCGGTCTGCTCGGCCCGCGACCTGGCCGGCGACGACGCCGTTGCGAAGGTCGAGGCGCAGGTGGCGCGGGCGGCGGGGGGCGTGCTGCTGGTGGAGGACGCCGCCCTGCTCGGCCGCTCGCCCGCGGCCGTGGCCGCGCTGCTGCGGTGGATGGACGAGCGGCGCGGCACGTTCGTGGTGGTGTGCAGCGGCGGACCGGAGGAGATGGCCGCGTTCCTGGACGCGCACCCGGCGTTCCGCGCCGCCGTCGACCGGGTGGTGCGGTTCGAGGAGCCCACCGACTGGCAGCTCGTCCGCCTGTTCACCCGGTTCGCCGAGCGCGACCTGTACCTCCTCGACGAGGAGCTGCGGGTGGAACTGCTGGGCCGGTTCGGCGCGTTGCGGCGGTCGCCGGAGTTCGCGTTCGCCGACACGGTGCGGTGGCTGTTCGACCAGGTCGTGGCGCGTCAGGCGGCGCGGCTGGCCGGTGCGCCGGTGAGCGCGGCCGAGGTGGCGCGGCTGAGCGTGCGCGACCTGCCCGGGCCGGAGGCGACGCCGCCACCGGGCCGACACGCGGGCCGCGCCCGCGGCTGATGCGAATGGTCCATGCCTCCCCCCGCCGGGTGACCCGCCGAATGGTCCTCTTGGGTCATGTGCGAAGGCCGGTGGGGAGCGTAACCTTTTCCACAGGTGTGGGGACGAACGGAGGTGGACGCGGTGCGCCAGGCAAACCTCGACATGCGCGTCCACGACCGAGTCGCGCTGGATGAGATCGAGCTGTACTCCGAGATGCTCAGCGCCGTGGCGACGGCTGATCGGCCGCTCACGACCGACGAGATCGACATGGTGCTCGGGATCGGCCACGTGGCCAGGTCGTGACGAACGGTACGGTCGGCGCCCTCCTGGGGAGGATGCGCCGACCGGCTCATCATGAGCCGCGGGTCACGACCGCACGAGGCGTGCGATCGCCGCGGACGCCTCTTTGACCTTCTCCTCCGCCTCCGGGCCGCCCGCCTCGATGGCCTGGGCGACGCAGTGCCTCAGGTGGTCTTCGAGTAGGCCGAGCGCGACCGATTGGAGCGCGCGGGTCACCGCCGACACCTGGGTCAGCACGTCGATGCAGTACTCGTCGTCGGCCACCATGCGCTGGAGCCCGCGCACCTGCCCCTCGACGCGCCGTAGGCGGACCAGGTAGGCGTCTTTATCCTTGGCGTACCCGTGCATGGGCACGATGCTATACCCCAGGGGGGTAGAGCAACAATCGATCGTTTGGGCCCTGGATCCCCCGGGAACCCCCGCGCATACGGTGCCGCCCGCGCCCGCCGCGGCACCGAGACGCCTGACACAGGGACGCCCGGCGGCCAAGTAACCGGGGGGCGAAGGTTCGCTTTACCGCTGGTTAGCCGTACGATCCTCTGCGGACTGTTCCCGCACTTCAGGAGAAGGACGTGCGATTCCGACTCACGCCGCGTGAGGACAGCTACTACGACATGTTCGCCGATTCGGCGAACAACTTGGTCGCCGGGGCCAGGCTGCTTGTGGAGCTGATCAGCGAGGGCGCCGACCGCGAGGGCATCGCGGACAAGATGCGCGCCTGCGAGCACGCGGGCGACGAGTTCACTCACGCGATCATGCGACGGCTCAACGAGAGCTTCATCACGCCCTTCGACCGTGAGGATATCTACCGGCTGGCCTCCACGCTCGACGACGTCATGGACTTCATGGAGGCCGCGGCCGACCTGGTCCTGCTCTACCAGCTCGACGAGCTGCCGCAGGAGGTCGTCGGCCAGGTCGAGGTGCTCGAACGCGCCGCCGAGCTGACCGCCGAGGCCATGCCCCGGCTGCGCGGACTGCGTGACCTCAGCGAGTACTGGATCGAGATCAACCGGCTGGAGAACCAGGGCGACCAGGTTTACCGCCGGCTCCTGGCCGAGCTGTTCAGCGGGAAGTACGACGCGCTGACCGTGCTCAAGCTCAAGGAGGTCATCGACCAGCTCGAGGCGGCGGCCGACGCGTTCGAGCACGTCGCCAACACGATCGAGAGCATCGCGGTCAAGGAATCGTGAACGCCGTGTCGTCGCTGCGATGTCGCCGGCGGCCGGTGAGGAAGGAAACCCAGTCGTGACGCTGACGGCTCTCATCGTCGTCGTGGCCATCGCGTTGTTCTTCAACTACACCAACGGCTTCCACGACGCCGCGAACGCCATCGCCACGTCGGTCTCCACCCGCGCGCTGACCCCACGGGCGGCCCTGGTGATGGCCGCCGTGATGAACCTGGTCGGAGCGTTCCTCGGAACGGGCGTCGCGAAGACGGTCGGCAGTGGGATCATCGACCCGCCGAAGGACATGCACGGTCTGTCGATCGTGGCGGCCGCGCTGATCGGCGCGATCGTCTGGAATCTGATCACCTGGTACTTCGGCCTGCCGTCGTCCTCGACGCATGCGCTGGTCGGAGGCCTGATCGGGGCGGCGCTCGCGGCCTCCAGCAGGGTGCTGTGGGCCGGCGTGTTCTACAAGGTCGTGCTCTGGATGGTGCTGTCGCCGATCTTCGGTCTGATCCTCGGCTACATCGTCATGGTGATCATGCTGTGGATCTTCCGCCGCTCGCATCCCGGCCGGGTCGGGCGCCGGTTCCGGATCGCGCAGTCGCTGTCGGCCGCCGGGATGGCCCTTGGCCACGGCCTGCAGGACGCCCAGAAGACCATGGGCATCATCGTGCTCGCGCTGGTCACCACCGGCCACCAGGCCAGGAACGACGGCCACGTGCCGGTGTGGGTCATCCTGGTCTGTGCCGCGGTGATGTCGCTGGGCACCTGGGCCGGCGGGTGGCGCATCATGCGCACGCTCGGGCGGCGGGTGATCGAGCTGGACCCGCCGAAGGGGTTTGCCGCCGAGGCCACCGCGTCTGGCATCCTGTACGCCACGGCGTTCGTCTGGAAGGCCCCGGTCTCCACCACCCACACGATCACTGCGGCGATCATGGGCGTCGGTGCGACCAAGCGGGCGTCCGCAGTGCGGTGGGGCGTGGCGGGCAACATCGTGGCAGCCTGGGTGCTGACCATCCCCGCCGCCGGCGCGGTCGCCGCCATCGCGTACGGGATCATGCACCTGTTCGCCTGAGAGACGGTGCCATAGGCCCACGGCGCGCCCGCATCGATGCAGCGCCCGCCCGCCTGGGCACCTGCCGCGGCGCGTGCCGCACCCACCGCGGTGCCGCGTGGAGCGTTCGCACACGGTGTCGCGCAGGGCCATCTTCCGCGCCGGCGGCGCCGCCCGGCGGTCTCTCGTACGCCGGCCGCTGCACCTGGGAGCTCGCGTACGCACGGCACCGTCCGGCCGTCCGGACGGCACCCCGGTTGCCGTCCGGACGGCCGGGGATCACCCGAAGCGGCCGGTGATGTAGTCCTCGGTCGCCTTCTCGCTCGGGTTCGTGAAGATCTTGTTGGTGTCGTCCATCTCGATCAGCCGGCCCGGCTGGCCCTGCCCAGCCAGGTTGAAGAACCCGGTCGCGTCGCTCACCCGCGCCGCCTGCTGCATGTTGTGGGTGACGATGACGACCGTGTAGCGGTCCTTCAGCGACGCGATCAGGTCCTCGATCGCCAGCGTGGAGATCGGGTCGAGCGCGGAGCACGGCTCGTCCATCAGCAACACGGCCGGCTCGACCGCGATCGCCCGCGCGATGCACAGGCGCTGCTGCTGACCGCCGGACAGGCCCGCGCCCGGCTTGCCCAGCCGGTCCTTGACCTCGTTCCACAGGTTCGCGCCGCGCAGGGATCGTTCGACGATCTCGTCGAGCTGTGACTTGCGGCGCACGCCGTTGAGCCTCAGGCCGGCCGCGACGTTGTCGTAGATCGACATGGTCGGGAACGGGTTCGGGCGCTGGAAGACCATGCCGACGTTGCGGCGCACGGTCACCGGGTCCATGCCGGCGCCGTACAGGTCCTCCCCGTCGAGCAGCACCTTGCCCTCGACCCGCGCGCCGGGGGTGAGCTCGTGCATCCGGTTCAGCGTCCGCAGCAGCGTCGACTTGCCACAGCCGGAAGGACCGATGAACGCCGTCACCTGGCGCGGCTCGATCGCCATCGAGATGTCCTCGATCGCCTTGGTCCCGCCGTAATAGGCGGACAGGCCAGAGATCTCGATCCGCTTGGCCATCCTCGGCAACTCCTTCTATCGGCTCTTCGCAGGCGCCCGCCACCAGGCCAGCAGCCGGGCGACGAGATTGAGCAGCATGATGATCAGAATCAGCGTCAGCGCGGCGGTCCACGCGCGGTCGATCGCCGGCTGGTTCGGTTTGCCCGCCTGCTGGAAGATGAACAGCGGCAGGGCCTCCTGCGGCCCGCTGAAGGCGTCCGGGTTGATCGAGTCGAGGCCGAACACCGTGAGCAGCAACGGCGCGGTCTCACCCATGACGCGGGCGATGGCCAGCACGATGCCGGTGATGATGCCGGTGAACGCCGTCGGCAGCACCACCGACGTGATCGTGCGCCACTTCGGCACGCCCAGCGCGAGGCAGGCCTCGCGCAGCTCATTCGGCACCAGCCTCAGCATCTCCTCGGCCGACCGCACGACGACCGGCATCATCAGGATCGACAGCGATAGCGATCCGGCGAAGCCCGAGAAGCCCATGCCCAGGCCGAGTACCCAGAACGCCAGCACGAAAAGGCCCGCCACGATCGACGGCACGCCCGTCATGACGTCGACGAAGAAGCTGATCACCTTGGCCAGGTGCCCGCCCGCGCCGTACTCGACCAGGTAGATCGCGGTGAGCAGGCCGACCGGGATCGCGATCACGGCGGCGATGCCCACCTGCTCGACCGTGCCGAGGATGGCGTGGTACGCGCCGCCGTTGGTGTCCAGCGGGCCGACGTTGCGCATCGAATGCGTGAAGAACGTCATGTCGAAGCGCCGCAGGCCGTTGGTGACCAGCATCCACAGCACCGACACGAGCGGGGCCAGTGCGACCAGGAACGCCGCGCCGACCAGGATCAGCGCCAGCTTGTCCTTCAGCCGGCGCGTGATGGGCGTCTTGGTCATGCGCCCGCCCTCGCGTACTCCTTGCGCCGGTACACGATCAGCCGAGCCGCCGTATTGACCACCAGGGTGATGACGAACAGGACGAGACCGGAGGCGATCAGCGCGCCCCGTCCGGTCGGACCCGACTCGCCGAAGCCGTTGGCGATGTTGGCGGCGATGCTGTTGCCGGTCGGCGTCAGGATGTGGAACGAGATGGTGAACGCCGCGGGGAATACCATCGCGACCGCGATCGTCTCGCCGAGCGCCCGGCCGAGCCCGAGCATCGCCGCGCTGACGACGCCGGGCCGCCCGAACGGCAGGACGGACATCCGGATCATCTCCCAGCGTGTCGCGCCCAGCGCCAGGGCGGCCTCCGCCTGGGCGGCCGGGGCCTGCAGGAAGACCTCACGGGAGATCGCGGCGATGATCGGCAAAATCATGATCGCCAGCACGATCGACCCGGTGAAGATCGACCGGCCGCTCACCGAGTCGCCGCCGAACAGCGGGATGAACCCGAGGTTCCCCTGCAGCCACTGCTCGAACCCCTGGATGTGCGGCACGAGGAACGCCAGGCCCCACAGGCCGTACACCACGCTCGGCACCGCGGCCAGCAGGTCGATGACGTAGCCGAGCCCGCTGCTGAGGCGGCGTGGCGTGTAGTGGCTGATGAACAGCGCGACCCCGATCGCGACCGGCGTCGCCATGACCAGCGCGAGCAGCGACGACAGGACCGTGCCGAACGCCAGCGCGGCGATGCCGAATCGGACCGGGGCCTCGTTGGGGTTCCAGGTCTTCTCGGTGAAGAAGTTCGCCTTGTTCTGCTCCAGCGCCGGGATCGCCTTGGCGATCAGGAACGCCGCGATGGCCGCCATGATCGCCAACAGCAGGACGCCGGCTCCGCCGGAGGCGAGCCGGAACATCTGGTCTCCGCGACGGGAACGCCGGGTGGCGGATTCGTGCAGCCCGCCACCCGACTCGATCACATCTGCCGTCATAGGTTAGGAGAGCGCCTGGATCGCGGACTGGACCTTGGTCTGCAGCGACTTCGGCAGCGGCGCGTATCCGAGCTGCGTGAGGATCGACTGCCCCTTGTCGCTGGCGATGTAGGACAGGAAGGACTTGACCAGCTTGAGCTGGTCGGCCGAAAGGCCCTTCTCGCAGGTGATCTCGTACGTCACCAGGACGATCGGGTAGGCACCCTGCGCCTTGGTGTTGTAGTCGATCGATAGCGACAGGTCGTTGCCGGTACCGACGATCTCCGCGCCGCCGACGCCCTTGGAGGCACTGTCGGTGCTCAGCGCGGCGAACTCGCCGGAGCCGTTGGCGACCTTGGCCATCTGCAGCTGGCTGTTGGTCGCGTAGCTGTACTCGTCGTAGCTGATCGCACCCTGCGTCTGCTTGACCGCCTGCGCGATGCCGTCCGAGCCCTTGGCGCCTTGGCCGCCGGGCGCCAGCCACTTCTTGCCGGACTTGTAGGTCCACGCACCGCTCGCGGCAGCGTCGAGGAACTTGGTGAAGTTGTCGGTGGTGCCCGACTCCTCCGAGCGGTGGAACGTCTGGATCGTCGTGGACGGGAGCTTCGCGCCGGGGTTGTCCTTGGCGATCGCCGGGTCGTTCCACTTGGTGATCTTGCCGGAGAAGATCAGGGCGAGGTTCTTGGGGGTGAGCTGCAGCCCGTCCACGCCGGGCAGGTTGTAGACCACCGCGATGGGGCCGGGCACCATCGGCAGGTCGATCGCCTTGCCCGTCTTGCAGCGCTGGTCCGCCGGGCCGTGCTCCTCGGGCTTGAGCGCCGAGTCGGAGCCGGCGAACGCGGTGGAACCGGCCGTGAACTGCTGGATGCCGGCACCGGAGCCCACGCCCTGGTAGTTGATGGTGGCGCCGTCACAGGCCTGCTGGTAGTTCTTGATCCACGCGGCCATGGCGTTCGCCTGGGCGGTCGAGCCCGAGGCGGTCACCGTACCCTTCGCGCAGGTCACGCCGAGCGACGTCGCCGAGCCGCCACCGGCGCTCGGGCCGGTGGTGTTGTTGTCGCTACCGCACCCGGTCAGCGCGAGCGCACTCGCAAGGGCCACGCCGCCGATGGTGGCCAGCCGTGTGCCGATATTCACCGAAGTCTCTCCTCAGGGGTCGGGAGGCAGTGGCCCCGGCATTCGCGCAGGTTGGGGCCCCCGTCGTGCCCGACGGTAGGGAGACGAGGTGTCCAGTCAGTCCGCTCCAGATGAACGGAGGATGAACTCGACGCTGACTTATGGGAAAAGAAGCGGTTATATGCGGCGACAGTATGGTTAACACGCCTGAATGTTGGCATGTCAGGAGACGTGGCTGTCTGGCTCCGGCCCGTCGATCCCCGCGTTCCGGGCGGCCCGGTTCCGCCGCGGCGCCGCTGCGGTCGGCTGTGCCCCGGGCTGCTGTACTCCGGTCCGCCGTGCTCAGGGCCGTCATGTTCGCATCACCGCGCTGTCGCGGATCGGCCGCCTGGCCGCTCGTCGCCGGCGGCGACCGGCGTTGACGGCGTTGAGCGGTACATGGCGTCGGTCGCCTCCCTGGTGAAGCCGAGCGTCCCGTAGAGCCGGGTCGCCGGCGTGTTGGACTCGTCGGCGTAGAGGATCACCGCCGGCAGGCCCAGCGACCGCAGGTGGTGCAGGCCGGCGAGGGTCAGCGCGCGGCCGAGACCGAGGCCCTGCGCGGCCGGGTCGACGCCGACCACGTACACTTCGCCGACTCCCTCCTCGCGCACCTTCGTCCAGTGGAACCCGAGCAGCTCGCCGTCCCGCTCGGCGAGGAAGAACCCGTCGGCGGAGAACCACGGCTCCCGCTCGCGGCGCTCGAGGTCCGCGCGCGTCCAGCGGCCCTGCTCCGGGTGGTCCGCGAACGCCCGCGCGTTCACCCGCACCCAGGCGTCCTCGTCCGCTCCCACCCGGAACGTGCGCACCCGCACACCCGGCGGCCAGGCGACCTCCGGCACCGGGTCGCCGAGCGGCCGCCGCATCGTCCACAGCGCGCGGAACCGCTCGAAGCCCAGCGACCGGGCGAGCGCCACCGCGCCGGGCAGCTCGCCGTGCGCCCACACCTTCAGCGAGCCCGCCCGTTCCAGCAGGAGGCCGGCGATGGCGCGCCCGTGCCCGCGCCGCCGATGGGAGGGATGGACGGCCAGCTCGGCGGAGTCGCCGTCGAGGACGCCCGCTCCCACGAGCCGTGCTCCCTCGTACGCCAGCACGGTGGCGACGTCACGCTCGGGCGAGGCCCCGCCCACCTGGTCGCGCAACCGCAACAGCGTGCTCTCGCCGAGCGGTGCCACGCCGTCCGCGGCCTCAGCCGCGGCGGCCACGGCCAGCACGTCGTCGAGCTCCTGCTCCGTCAGCCTGTCCCGTACCAGCACACTCATTCTCGGCAGCCTATCCACGGCGTCTGGCCCGGCTTGACCCGCCTGCCAGTGCCAAATCGGTTATGGGCGAACAACAGAGCGGCAACGGATCTGTCAGGGGTTATTCCCCCGTGAATCGGCATTGCCATAGCATCTGGCCTTCAGCTGCGCGGAAGGCGGTCGGCGTGGGTGATCCCGGACTCCCGATCATGGTCGGCGTGCTCGCCGTGCCCGTGGGCGTGCTGCTGTTCGTTCTCGGCCTGGCCATGATGGGCGGCCGATGGACGACGGCGGCGGCCGGAGCCCGGCCCGGCACCGAGTTTCCGCTCGACGACGACCTCACCGGCATCGGCCCCGCGCCCGCCGCGCCGTACGACCCTGCCGGGTCGTACGGTGGTGTCGGATCGTACGACGGTGCAGACCCTGCCGGGGGGTACGGCCCGGTGGACCCGCGCGGCTCCGTCGCGCACGACCCGGTCGCACCATATGGCCCCGTCGCGCGTTATGAGCGTCCGGCACCCACCGTGTACGCGCCGGACGGGACGCTCCGGCCGCCCGCCGCGCCTCGGCGTGCCGCACCGGCCCACGGCGGATACGGGTATCCGACCGCGTTCCCGCCCGCGACCCACGCGGATGGTGGCCGGCCGCGCGATCGTGCGTACGGCGCGTCCGCCGAACGGCAGGCCGACGGCCCGTCCGGCGATCGGATCGCGCTGCCGCCGGTCCGGTCGCCGGAACGTCCGTACGGCAGGCACGCCGCGCCCGCGTCCGCCGCCGGACGCGGCGAGACCGGACGCGGCGAGCCGATCGCGTTGCCGCCTGCCGGGTCGGCGGATCTGCGGGCGGATCGGCCGCTCGGCAGGCACGCCGCGGCGCGGGACGGGGCGGCGCGAGCGGGCGCGGACGAGAGACCGGCTCCGGACGGGGTACCGGCCTCGCCACGCCGCTTCCGCCGGACACCCGCCGCGCTGCCCCCCGCCGGCCCGGCGGACGGCGAGGAGAAGGAGCGGGCCGCGCCGCCGGCGGCCCGGCCCCGCGCGATCCCCGCGCCCAGGTCGTCCGGACAGCCCGGCCGGGCGCGGCACCGCCGTTCCGCGCCACGCGCGGACGACGGTGCCGGCCGGGCACCGTACGTGCCGCCCGCCCGTCCGGCGCCCGAGTCGCCGGCCGGAGCATCCGCGGGAAGCTCCTTCCGGCCACCGGAGCCGGCCGCGTACGGCCCGTCCGGCGGGCGCGACGAGGGCGACCGGCTCTGGTACGGGCCCGTGGATCCGTGGGCCGGCACGACGGACCGGCCCGGTGCCGACCGGCCCGGATCAGCGGGGGAGCCGCCGCGAGGCTTCCCGTACGGACCGTACGGCTGACAGGGCGCCCGCGCCCGACGAACGACCGCAACACGCCGAGACGGGGGTCCCGTGTCACTGCTGCCGCTCGCCATCATCTTCGTCGTGCTGATCGTCATCGCGGTGATCGGCATCGTCGCGCTGGCCTCGCGCGGCCGACCGCGCCCGGACCCGCCGGCCTACGCGCCGCCCGGCCCGTACGGCCCGACGCCGCATCCCGGCGGCCCGTACCCCCCGAACCCGGACGGCCCACCGCCGCCCGCCGGGCCGTACCCGGCGCACCAGGCCGGCCCCGGCCCGGGGGGCGTTTCGCCGTCGGGGTGGCCGGGCGGCGCGGCCGGGCCGGTGCCGGGTGGGCCGTATCCGTCGCAGCCGGCGGGCCCGAATCCCGCGCCAGGGGAGTTCCCGTCGCCCGGGTGGCCGGGCGGTACCGCTCCGGCTCCGCCACCCGGGGCGTACCCGTCACGGCCGCCGGGCCCGAGCCCTGTGCCGCAGGACACTCCGCAATCCGACGCGCCGGGTTCGGCACCTCCGGCGGGCCCGAACCCGCCGCCCGCGGGCTGAAGCACCGAGGGACCGCGAGCCGGCGACCGGCGCGCGGCGATGCGGTACCGGACGGCGGCACCACGGTCGCGGGCGAGGCGAGCCGTCGTCCCCGGGTGCGGCGCGGGCGGCGGCCGCGGACCAGCGGAACGCGCGTGGCGGCCGCACGGGCGACACCGGATGGAAACCGATCGGCATCCGGGAGAACCGATGCGGCGGCTCGCGCGTCCTATCGTGGCACCGCGCTGATGCCGCAGAACCCCCGTACATCCGCAGACCTCCCAGAGGAGACGGTTCATGCAGCCTCCGCAGCCACCGTACGGTGGCCCGCCGCAGCCTCCCCCGGGCATGGGCCCAGGCCCGGGCATGGGCGGATTCGGGCCGCCACCGGGAGCGCCCGGCCCGGGGATGCCCGGCTGGGGACCGCCGCCTCCGCGCGGGCAGAACAACGCCGGCGCGGTCATCGCGGTCATCCTCGTCGCCGCTCTCGTCGTCGTCGGTGGCGTCGGCGCGGGCATCTGGTGGCTGTACCGCACCGGCGAGAAGGCCCGGTCGGCCGCGGTCGCCCCGCTCCCGTCGATCAGCGGCTTCCCGTCGCCGAGCTCGGGCAGCAGCGCGCCTGCCGTGCCCGGCTCCAGCGTGCCGGCCACGTTGCCGTCCGACGGCTACACCCCGCCGCCGACCTACTCGCCCCCGCCGACCTACACCCCCGTGTTCGACCCCCGGCCGGGCGACTGCGTGCACAACTCCGGTACGTACAGCCGCCCGATCCTGCACGAGTCGCACTGTACGTCGGGCAACTACAAGATCCTGCGCCGCTACGACGGGACGAACGATCGCAACCGCTGCCGGGTCGGCACCTACGCCGTCTGGTACACGCAGCCGAAGTTCATCCTCTGCATGCGGCGCATCTGACGCCGCCGTCGGCCGCGCGGCGGGTGCGGTGCCCGGCGTCCGCCGCCGGCCCGCCCGCATGACCGCAGGGCGCACGCCGCGCGATGCCGTTCGCCCGGTCCGCCCGTGTGAGGCGGTCTTCCGGGCCTGGCGGCCCCGTGTCGGCGTTCGCCCGGCGCTGATCGCCCGCGTGACGGCGTTCGTCACGCGGCTACGCCGGCACCGCCGGCAGGACGCCGCCGCGGTCGCCCGTTTCGCCGGCCGGCGGTGACGGTGCCGGCCGCCCGGCCGTGCACCCTCACGGGAGCGGCTGGAGCACGCGGGCATCAGCCGTGGCGGATGTCAGTCTTCGGGATGGCCGAGCCACACGTCGTGCGCGTTCTCGTCCCGCCCGTTCAGGAGCACCGTGGTGGCGACCGGCGGGTAGCCGGAGGCGGTGACGGTGTACTCGCCCGCCGTGAGGTCGGTGAAGGCGTACGTCCCGTCGGGGCCGGTGGTGGTGGCGGCGACGACGTTCCCGGCGGCGTCGACCAGCGTGACGCGCGCGTCGGGCAGCGGGCCGAAGCCCTTGGCCTGCACGGTCCCTGCGATCCGCGCGCCCGGCGGCAGGTCGACGTCCTGCCGGGTCCGCGCGCGGCCGACCTCGACCGGCACCGCCACAGGCCGGTGGGACGGCGCGCTCACGGCGAGCGTGTACGCGCCGGCCGGGAGCCCATCGAAGGAGTACGCGCCGTCGGCGCCGGTCGTGCCGGTGCCGACGACCTCGCCGCGGGCGTCGGTGACGACGAGCCGCGCGTCCGGCAGCGGCCCGCCCTTGCTGCCGTGCACCACGCCGGCGAGCCCGCCGGAGCCGGGGAGAACGACGTCCACGTCGGCCGGCTTCTCGCCGGCGATCACGGTGACGGCCTGCGGTTCGCGGTCTCCGGCGGCGGCGACCAGCACGTACGTCCCGCTGCCCGGGGCCGCCAGCGCGTACCGGCCGTCCTCCCCGGCGGCCGCGCGGCCGACCTGCCGGCCGTGCGGGTCGATCAGCGTCAGCGCGGCACCGGCCACCGGGGTTCCGTCCGCCCCGCGGACGACGCCGCGGACCACGCCGCGCGGCGACGGTGCCATGGTGCCGGTGGGACCCGCCGTCGCCTCGGTGGCCGCAGGCACGGTGCCGGGGGTGGTGGACGTGCCGGCGGGGGCGGCCGGCGCGGCGCCGGGGGGCAGGGCGTGCCGGCCCCCTGCCGGCGCGCGCCGGGACGGAGGGGAGAACGAAACGGCAGGGGGGGAGGCGGTG
>JBEHYF010000154.1:0-12715 GCA_048498315.1 Actinomycetota bacterium | reverse complement strand
CTCGGCTGTGCGACCTGCGCTGTGTGACGGCGACGCCCGGCGTTCCACCCGCGGGTGATCGTGTTCTCTCATGGCGTAATTCGATTGCGGGATTGTCAGTGTCGCCCGGCATGATGTGTTTCACCTGAAATATGCAGCTAGCCGCCCAATGAGGCAATCGACGATTGGAACCGAAGTGAGCGCTCTCTCCTCACCCGAGCTGGCGGGCGACCCTCCGGAGGAGACACCAGGAGCGTCGGGAGGGCTCGACCGGGGCGTGCTCGCGGTCGCCATGGTCGTCGTCCTCGGCGCGATCATGTCGATCCTCGACGTGACCGTCGTCAACGTCGCCATCAAGCGTCTCGCCGGAGCGTTCGACGCCCCGCTGTCCACCATCCAGTGGGTCGCCACCGGTTACACGCTCGCCCTGGCGACGGTCATCCCGGTTACCGGCTGGGCGGCGGCGAGGTTCGGCACGAAGCGGCTCTACATGATTTCGATCGGGCTGTTCGTGGCCGGGTCGGCGCTCGCCGGCACGGCCTGGTCCGCCGGGTCGCTGATCGCCTTCCGCGTCCTGCAGGGCCTCGGCGGCGGCATGATCATGCCGGCCGGCATGACCATCCTCACCCAGGCCGCCGGCCCCCGGCGGGTCGGCCAGGTGATGAGCATCGTCGGGATCCCGATGCTGCTCGGGCCGATCTGCGGACCGATCCTGGGTGGCTGGCTGGTCGACGACGTCTCCTGGCGATGGATCTTCTTCATCAACCTGCCGATCGGCGTCGTCGCGCTGTTCCTCGCCGCCAGGATCCTGGGGCGCGACACCCCGCGCCCGGGCGAGCGGCTGGACGTCCTCGGTCTCGTGCTGCTCTCGCCCGGTCTCGCCGCGCTCATCTACGGCCTCGCCAAGGGCGCGCAGAAGAGCGACTTCGGCTCGGCCGAGGTGCTCATCGCCACGATCGCCGGTGCGGTGCTCGTGGTGCTGTTCACGATCCGCGCGCTGACCGCCCGCGCCCCGCTGATCGACCTGCGTCTGCTGAAGCGCCGCTCGGTCGCGGCCGCCTCGGGCATGATCGCGCTGTTCATGTGCGCGTTCATGGGCGCGATGCTCCTGCTGCCCCTCTACTACCAGGTGGTGCGGCAGGAGAACGCCCTGTCCGCCGGCCTGCTCCTCGCCCCGCAGGGCCTCGGCGCCATGATCACCATGCCGGTCGGCGGCAAGCTCACCGACCGGATCGGCCCGGGCCGGGTGGTCTTGATCGGTCTGCCGGTCGTTATCGGCGCCGTGGCCGGCTTCACCGCGGTCCTGCACGCCGACACCTCGTACTGGACGCTCGGCGGCGTGCTGTTCGTGATGGGGCTGGGCATGGGCCTGACGATGATGCCCACCATGGCGGCCGCGGTGCAGACGCTGGTGCACGATGAGGTGCCCAGGGCGAGCACCATGCTGAACATCATCCAGCAGGTGTCCGCCTCCGTCGGTACCGCGCTGATGTCCGTGCTGCTCGCGAACACCCTGGCCGACAAGCTCGGAACGCCGAAGGGCGGTGGCCTGTCCACCGCGCAGAAGGTCCCGCCACAGATCATGCAGAAGATCGTCGGCCCGATGGCGGACGCCTTCCAGAGCACCTACTGGTGGGCGGTGGGCCTGCTGGTCCTGGCGTTCATCCCGGCGCTGCTGCTGCCCCGGCGCAAGCCGGCCGACCTGCCGGCCGGCGCTCCGGCGGACGCGCCCGTACCGATGCACTGACGCCCGCCGAAGCGGCGAAGGCCCTCGACCGGGTCGGCCGGTCGAGGGCCTTCGGCGGTCCGCGGGGGACCGCGCCGTACGCGGCGGCCGGGGAGACGCCGCCGCATCGCCTCAGGCCGGGGCGCCTTCGGCGGGGGCCTGGGCCGCCGTGTGGCGGGCCGCCGGGAACAGGCGGGTCAGCGCCGTGTAGAGGATGAAGGACGAGGCGAGGCCGACGGCCCAGCCGTAGTCGGCGAGCGGCTTGAGCAGCGGGATCAGGCCGCCGGACGGGAACGGGCCGGTGCCGGGGGCGGAGTAGGAGCCGCCGATCGCCAGGAGGCCGCCGACCACGAACGCCGCGACGGCCCGCCAGTTCCAGCCGCCGTCGTACCAGTAGCGGCCGCCTTCCTTGTACAGGTCGACCAGGTCGAGCCGGGTGCGGCGGAGCAGCCAGTAGTCGGCGATGAGCACCCCGACGACCGTGCCGAGCAGGCCGGCGACGGTGCCCAGCCAGGTGAAGATGTACGCCTGCGGGCTGGCCAGGAGCTTCCACGGGAAGATCACCACGCCGACGACCGCCGTGATCAGCGCGCCGGTGCGGAAGCTGATGTGCCGCGGCGCGATGTTGGACAGGTCGAACGACGGGGAGACGATGTTGGCCGCGATGTTCACCGACAGCGTCGCGACCAGCACGGTGACCAGCGCGTACAGCACGGCGGCCCAGTTGTTCAGCCTGGCGCTCAGCTCGATCGGGTCCCAGATCGCCTTGCCGTAGACGGCCTGGGAGCCGGAGGTCACGAGCACCGACAGCAGCGCGAACAGGGTCATGGTGGTGGGCAGGCCGAGCGACTGTCCCCAGAACTGGGCCCGCTGGTTCGCCCCGTACCGGGTGAAGTCGGGGATGTTCAGCGACAGCGTCGACCAGAAGCCGATCATGCCCATGAGCGAGGGGAAGAAGACCTTCCAGAAGCCGGCGCCCCAGCCGAGCTTCGACGGCTGGTCGATGATCGGGCCGAAGCCGCCCGCCTTCACGCTCATCCAGATCAGCAGCGCGAACGCGCCGACGATGACGAACGGTGCCGCCCAGTTCTCGAACCGCCGCAGCGTCTCCATGCCCCGCATGATGATGGCGAGCTGCAGCACCCAGAACAGCCCGAACGACAGCCACTGCGTCCACGGGTAGCCGCCGACGTGCCCGGCGTTCGCCCACCAGCTACCCATGACCTTCCCGGCGAGCAGGAAGATGCCGGAGCCGCCGATCCAGGTCTGGATGCCGAACCAGCAGCAGGCGACCGCGGCGCGCAGCAGGGCGGGCAGGTTCGCGCCGCGCACGCCGAACGACGCCCGCGCGAACACCGGGAACGGGATGCCGTAGCGCGGTCCGGCGTGCCCGGTGAGCAGCATCGGCACCAGCACGATCAGGTTGGCCAGGGCGATCGTGAGCACGGCCTGTTTCCAGTCCATGCCGAGCGCGACGAGGCTGGAGGCGAGGGTCCATGAGGCGAGGTTGTGCGCCATGCCGACCCACAGGGCGGTGAAGTTGTACGTCGTCCAGCGCCGCCGGGCGATCGGGACGGGCAGCAGGTCCTTGTTGGCATAGCGGCCGGTGGGCGCGGTCGCGCCGGCCGGCAGTTCGACGCGGAGTTCGGTGGCGGTCCGGGAGGCGGACGGTGTCGGCATGGCGGTCATGGCGTCCTCGTGGTGATGCGAAGGCTTGCCGTGGTCGGGGATGGTGTGCGAGGGCCGGCAGGGGGGCGGGGATGGTGTGCGAGGGCCGGCAGGGGGGCGGGGATGGTGTGCGAGGGCCGGCAGGGGGGCGGGGACGGTGGTACGGAGGCTGGCCGGTGATGGGCGGGAACGGAAGGGCCGGGCAGGTCCCGGCCGCGACCTGCCATGAGGCCGGGACGGCGATGAGACGGGTCAGCCGCCCAGGGCCGGGATGATCGTTTCGCCGTAGGCGTCGATGGTCGTTTCCTTGGCGTCGTGCATGTCGTAGACCGCGAACTGGTCGACGCCGAGGGCCTGCAGCGCCTTCAGCTTCGCCACGTGCGCCTCGGCGGGGCCGATCACGCAGAACCGGTCGACGATCTCGTCGGGGACGAAGGCCGTGTCGGGGTTCCCGGCCCGGCCGTGGTGGGCGTAATCGTAGCCCTGGCGGGCCTTGATGTAGTCGGTCAGCTCGGCGGGCACGGCCGACGACGTCTCGCCGTACCGGCGCACCAGGTCGGCGACGTGGTTGCCGACCATGCCGCCGAACCAGCGGCACTGCTCCCGCGCGTGCGCGAGCGCCTCGGGGGAGCCGTCCTCGGTGACGTACGCGGGCGCGGCCACGCAGACGGTGACGTCGGACGGGTCGCGGCCCACCGCGATGGCGGCGTCCTTGACCGCCTTCACCATCCACTCGGTGAGGTAGACGTCGGCGAGCTGGAGGATGAAGCCGTCGGCCTTCGCGCCGGCCAGGGCGAGCGCCTTCGGCCCGTACGCGGCCATCCAGACCGGCAGCCGGGAGCCGTCGGCGACCCACGGGATGCGGATCCGCGCGCCGCCGAGGTCGGCCTCGCGGCCCTCGGCCAGCTCGCGGATGACGTGCATGGCCTCTTCCAGCACGGCCAGGGTGATCGGACGGCGGCCGGCGACCCGCATGGCCGAGTCGCCGCGGCCGATGCCGCACACGGTGCGATCGCCGAACATCGAGTTGAGCGTCGCGAACGTGGACGCGGTCACCTCCCACGTGCGGGTGCCCGGGTTGGTGACCATCGGGCCGACGACGAGCCGCTCGGTGTTCGCGAGGATCTGGCTGTGGATCACGAACGGCTCCTGCCACAGCACCGCCGAGTCGAAGGTCCAGCCGTGCGTGAAGCCGGCCCGCTCGGCGCGCCGCATCAGCTCGACCACCGCCGAGGCCGGCGGGTCGGTCTGCAGGACGAGTCCGAAGTCCATGGCATGCCCCCTTCTCAACCGAGGTACTGGCAGGTGCCGCGGGGGGTGAAGCGGCCGTGACCGGCCCGGCCGGTGTACGTCCGCTGATCGATCACGGGCTCGCCGCGGGACAGCACGGTCTCGACCCGGCCGGTGACCGTGCGGCCTTCGTAGGCGGAGTAGTCGACGTTCATGTGGTGCGTCGAGGCCGACATCACCTGGGTGGCCGCCGGGTCGTACACGACGATGTCGGCGTCGGCGCCGGGAGCGATCGTGCCCTTGCGCGGGTAGAGGCCGAACATCCGGGCGGGCGTGGCGCAGGCGATCTCGATCCAGCGGCGCCGGGTGATGCGGCCGTCGACAACGGCCTGGTGGAGCAGGTCCATCCGGTTCTCCACGCCCGGCAGGCCGTTCGGGATCTTGGAGAAGTCGCCGCGGCCCAGCTCCTTCTGCCCCTTGAAGCAGAACGGGCAGTGGTCGGTGGAGACCACCTGCAGGTCGTTCGTGCGCAGGCCGCGCCACAGGAACTCCTGGTGCTCCTTCGGCCGCAGCGGGGTCGAGCAGACGTACTTGGCGCCCTCGAAGCCGGGCTCGGCGAGGTTGTCGGTGGACAGGAACAGGTACTGCGGGCAGGTCTCGCCGAAGACCGGCAGGCCGATGTCGCGGGCCTGGGTGAGCTCGGCGACGGCCTCGCGGGCGGAGACGTGCACGACGTACAGCGGCGCGCCGGCGACCCGGGCGAGCTGGATCGCGCGGTGCGTGGCCTCGGCCTCCAGCAGCGCGTGCCGCACCTCGCCGTGGTAGCGCGGGTCGGTCCGGCCGGCGGCGAGCGCCTGCCCGACCAGCACATCGATGGCGATGCCGTTCTCGGCGTGCATCATGACCAGGCCGCCGTTGCCGGCGGCGCGCTGCATCGCCCGCAGGATCTTCCCGTCGTCGCTGTAGAAGACGCCCGGGTAGGCCATGAACAGCTTGAAGCTGGTGACGCCCTCGTCGACCAGCGCGTCCATCTCCTTGAGCGTCTCATCGGTGACGTCGGAAAGGATCATGTGGAAGGCGTAGTCGATCGCACAGTTGCCCTCGGCCTTGGTGTGCCATGCGTCGATCCCGGCGCGCAGCGGCTCGCCGACGGTCTGCACGGCGAAGTCGACGATCGTGGTGGTGCCGCCCCACGCCGCGGCACGGGTGCCGGTCTCGAACGTGTCGACGGCGTACGTGCCGCCGAACGGCATCTCCATGTGGGTGTGCGCGTCGACGCCGCCCGGGATGACGTACTTGCCGGTGGCGTCGATGACGCGGCCGGCCGACTCGGCCCAGGCGCGGGCCGCGTCGCTGTCGCGGGCGGCGAGAGCGGTCACGCGGCCGTCCTCGATGAGGACGTCGGCCTCGGTCTCCTCGGCGGCGGTGACGACGAGCCCGCCGCGGATCACGGTGGTCACGGTGCTCATCTCGGGGTTCACCTTCCTCCGGTCAGGGCTGGACGAGGTCGCCGTAGGCGTCGGGCCGGCGGTCCCGGTAGAACGCCCACTGCCGCCGCACCTCGTCGATCAGGCCGAAGTCGAGGTCGCGCACGACCAGTTCCTCCTCCTTGCCGGAGGCGACGTCGCCGACGAACTGGCCGCGCGGGTCGACGAAGTAGCTGGTGCCGTAGAAGTCGTTGTCGCCGTACTCCTCCACGCCGACCCGGTTGATCGCGGCGATGAAGTACTCGTTGGCGACGGCCGCGGCGGGCTGCTCCAGTTTCCACAGGTACGACGACAGGCCGCGGTGGGTGGCCGAGGGGTTGTAGACCAGTTCGGCGCCGGCCAGGCCGAGCGCGCGCCAGCCTTCGGGGAAGTGCCGGTCGTAGCAGATGTAGACGCCGACGCGGCCGACCGCGGTGTCGAACACCGGCCAGCCGAGGTTGCCGGGCCGGAAGTAGAACTTCTCCCAGAAGCCCTTGACCTGCGGGATGTGGTGCTTGCGGTACTTGCCGAGGAACGTGCCGTCGGCGTCGATCACGGCGGCGGTGTTGTAGTAGAAGCCGGAGCGCTCGACCTCGTACACCGGCGCGACCACGACCATGCCGGTCTCGCGGGCCAGCGCGCACATGCGCTGGACGGTCCGCCCGTCGGGTACCGGCTCGGCCCAGCGGTGATGCGCGTCGTCCTGCACCTGGCAGAAGTACGGGGCGTTGAAGACCTCCTGGAAGCCGATGATCTGTGCCCCCTGGGCGGCGGCGGCACGAGCGTGCTCCTCGTGCTTGGCGATCATCGACTCGGTGTCACCGGTCCAGGTGGCCTGGACGAGTGCCGCGCGCACGGTTCGGCTCATCGGATCTCCCCTCGCAGAACGTGACCGTCGTCGGGGGCGGAAAGGTGATTTCCGCGCTATGAGCGCCGAGGCTAGGAGCGTGCGGGAGGTCCGCCTAGTGGCACGCTGTAACACGATGAGCCGACTGCGTTCCAGCACGTCACGCTACTGGAAACGGTGCCACGGAAATGTTATGGACGGTCGCACGGGCCGGTTAAATCGGGGTCTGCAGCGACACGACGTTGCGTAGCCGGCGGGCCACCTCGCCGATCTGCTCGATGGGCGCGATCGGCTCGGACTCGTACTCTCCGCGGTCGGGGCCGCTCCACACCCAGCACCACCAGAGCCGGCCGTCCCGGCACTTGATCGTGACCTCCTGGCTGAGCGGCCGCACCAGCCCGGCGAGGGCGGTCCCGCCGGTCTCCTCGGGGCAGGGCGTCTCGCCGCTGACGGAGAGCTTGAGCGGCCCGCTGAGCGTCGCGGTCAGGCCCAGGTCCTCCACCGCGGCGGTGAGCGCGGCGAGCGCTCCTTCGAGCGCCTCCCGATGGCGATTGGGCAGCATGGAGAGTCCTTTCCGTCACGAATCCGGTAAGGGGCCTGCCAACGGGTGAGGGGAGAACTGTCGGTGGTCAAGCCGCCTGTCACCAGGCTTTTTCGGCCATCATGCATGGGTTGTGCGGATGACGGTAGCCGAGCAAGTGCGCTGCGCACTACTCTCCGGATATGGACGGTCACGTTCTCCCCCTGGCGCTCAAATCGATCATGCGTGAGCGCGGCTGGTCGCAGCTCGAATTAGCACGTGAGCTGGGTGTGTCCCAGACCTGGGTCTCGCAGGCGTCGAGAGGAATGCGCGACCCCGGAATCGCCCGTACCGAACGGCTGCTACGCCGGGTAGGTTGGGAAGTGCGCATATCGCCCAAATCGGAGGACGGGCCAGTGAGGCGCAGAGACTTCGTCGCCGTGGCGGCCTCGGTCGCCTTTGTACCCTCGCCCAAGGTCGGCCCCTACCAAGATCCGGCCTACGTCGGTGAACTCGCCGAACGGCTCGCCCTTGACCGGTTCCGTCAAGGCGGAATGCCGATCGTCTCCGCCGCCCTGCGCCACCTCCGCAAGGCCGGGGCCGCGATCGGCGGGTCCGACCGCGCGCTGCAGGAGGCCACCTCCGGCCTGGCCTGCGAGACCGCGCGCATCCTCTACGACTCGCGGCGCTACGACGCCGCCGAGAGCACCGGCGTGTTCGCCCTGCGGCTGGCCCGCCGGTCCGGCAGCGCCACCGCCCAGGCCGGCGCCTACAGCACGCTCAGCCGCATCTGCATCGACCAGCGGCGCGGCGAGCGCGGCGCGATGTACGCCCGGCGCGGCCTGGCCGTGCCGGACGTTCCGCCCGGCCGGCAGGCGTGGCTGAAGCTCCGCCTGGGCCGCTCGCTGGCACTGATGAAGGGCCAGGAGCGCGCGGCTCGCGAGGCGCTCGACGACGCGCTCGGCCACGAAGGGCTGCCCGTCCACGAGGCGGCAGACCTGGTGGGCAACGTCGGCGTCGCCCTGGTCGGCATGCGCGAGCACGAGCGGGCGTGCGCCGCCATCGCCGAGGCGGTGCGGCTCAGCGGGCGGTGCTCGGCGCTGCTGCTCGTCGGCTACCAGGCATGGCAGGTCGAGGCCGCGCTGCGGGCGGGGCAGCCATCGATGGCGGCCGAGCACATGACCGTGCTCTCCCGCATCGCGCCGCTGGTGTCGTCCGCCCGCGTCGACAACCACCTGGCGGGCGTGTACGCGCTGGCCGGCCGCTGGCCGGGCGTGCCCGAGCTGCGCGACGCGCGCGAGCAGCTCCGCTCGGTCATCCGGCGCTGATCCGCCCGCCGGCCTACGACCACGACCCGGCGTCAGTCGGCGGGGCCCGGCTCCACCACCGGAGACTTCGGGTAGTGCAGGTCGAAGGCCGGCCGCTCGGAGCGGATCCGCGGGATCGCGGTGAAGTTGTGCCGGGGCGGCGGGCACGACGTCGCCCACTCGAGCGAGTTGCCGAACCCCCACGGGTCGTCCACGCCGACCTTCGCCCGCGACCGCGCGGTGACGTACACGTTGAAGATGAACACCAGCGTCGACGCGCCGAGCAGGAAGGCGCCCAGGCTGGAGACGAGGTTGAGCGTCGCGAACCGCCGCGGATAGTCGGCATAGCGCCGCGGCATGCCCTCCGCGCCGAGCCAGTGCTGCAGAAGGAACGTCGTGTGGAAGCCGATGAACAGCATCCAGAAGTGGACCTTGCCCCAGAACTCGTTGAGCATCTTCCCCGTCATCTTCGGCCACCAGAAGTAGAAGCCGGCGAACATCGCGAACACCACGGTGCCGAAGACGACGTAGTGGAAGTGCCCCACCACGAAATAGGTGTCGGTCAGGTGGAAGTCCAGCGGGGGCGACGCGAGGATGACACCGGTCAGCCCGCCGAACAGGAACGTCACGAGGAACCCGACGGACCACAGCATCGGCGTTTCGAACGACAGGTGCCCGCGCCACATCGTCCCGGTCCAGTTGAAGAACTTCACCCCGGTCGGAATCGCGATGAGGAACGACACGAAGGAGAAGAACGGCAACAGCACCTGCCCGGTGGCGAACATGTGGTGCGCCCACACCGCCATCGAAAGGCCGGTGATCGCCATCGTCGCCCCCACCATTCCCACGTACCCGAACAGCGGCTTGCGGCTGAACACGGGAATGACCTCGGTGATGATGCCAAAGAACGGCAACGCGATGATGTAGACCTCCGGATGGCCGAAGAACCAGAACAGGTGCTGCCAGGTCATCCCGCCGTTCACCTGCGCGTCGAAGACGTGTGCCCCCAGCCTGCGGTCGGCCATGAGCACGAGCAGCGCCGAGGCCAGCACCGGGAAGACCACCAGCACCATGATGCTGGTGAACAGCACGTTCCACGTGAAGATCGGCATCCGGAACATCGTCATGCCCGGCGCGCGCATGCACACGATCGTCGTGACGAAGTTGACGGAGGTGAGGATCGTGCCCAGGCCCGACAGCACCAGTCCGGCGATCCACAGGTCGCCGCCGTATCCGGGGGTGCGCGCGAAGCTGTTCAGCGGCGCGTACGCGGTCCAGCCGAAACTCGCCGCGCCGCCCGGCACCAGCGCGGCGGCGACCACGATCAGCCCGCCGAACAGGAACAGCCAGTAGCTCATCGCGTTCAGCCGCGGAAACGCCACGTCCGGCGCGCCGATCTGCAGTGGCATCACGACGTTCGCGAACCCGGCGAACAGCGGCGTCGCGAACAGCAGCAGCATGAGCGTGCCGTGCGAGGTGAACAGCACGTTGTACTGCTCGGCGCCCATGAGCTGAAGGCCGGGCTCGGCCAGCTCGCCGCGAATCAGCATCGCCATCGCGCCCGCGATGAGGAAGAAGCCGAACGCCGTGGTCAGGTAGAGATACCCGATCACCTTGTGGTCCGTCGTCGTCAGCCACTCGACGATGACCTGACCCTTGGTGCGCGCGCGGGCCGGAGCGGCCGGCGGCGTACGTCCTAGCAGGACCATGAGGGCTCCTGTGCCGTAAGGCATCGCCGCCACCACTATTCGTTGTGACCGGCCCCGTGCGCAAGGTCACAGTGAAATGTCCACTTCTGGCCCTGGCTTCCCTATGTCGGCATCTATTTCATAACGCCTCTTGCTTCATCCCCGGCGCACCGAAATCCTCGCGAGGCGGCGTATGTACCGCCGCTCACGAAAGGACTGGTGCATGTCCCGAGACGGACGACGTCGTCGCGCTCTCATCGCCACGGCCACGGCCCTCCCGCTCGTCGCGGCGGCCTTCTCGGTCACGGCGGCGGCGCAGGCGAACGACCGGACGCCGATCGCCGGCACCAAGCCCGCCTTCGTCCGCGCTGCGGCCGACCGCGGCCGGACCGACGGGCGGCAGCGGATCGACGCGAAGGTCTGGCTCAGCGGTCGCGACCCCAAGGGTCTCGACGCGTACGCACAGGCGGTCTCCACGCCGGGGAGCCCGCTGTACCGGAAGTTCCTCACCCCGCAGCAGTTCAACGCCCGCTTCGGGCCGACGGCGCAGCAGATCGCCGCCGTGAAGTCCTGGCTGACGAAGTCGGGCCTGTACGTCGACCCGGCCGGGTCGAACAGCCACTACCTGCACGTCACCGGCCACCTCGACGTCGCGCGCAAGGCGTTCGGCACCGACTTCCGCAACTACGCCGCAGAGGGCACGATCGTGCGGGCACCCTCCAGCGACGCCACCGTCCCCGCCGCGGTGGCGTCCGACGTGCTGACCATCACCGGCCTGGACACCGGCAAGCACCTGCGCACGCACACCGACACCCTGCCGCCGCCCGAACCGAACTACTACGTCGCCTCGCCGTGCGCGCGGTACTACGGCGAGGAGGTCGCGACCAAGCAGCCGAAGGCGTTCGGCAAGCACCAGCCGTACGCGATGTGCGGCCTGCTGCCCCGCCAGCTGCGCGGCGCGTACGGCGCGACCGCGAGCGGCCTGACCGGCAAGGGCGTGACCGTCGCCATCGTCGACGCCTACGCCGCGCCGAAGATGGAGCAGGTCTCCGATACGTTCGACAAGAAGTACGGCGAGCGGCCGTTCGCCAAGGGGCAGTACCGCGAGGTCCTGCCGGCGAGCTACGACCTGGTCGACGAGTGCGGTGCGGCCGGCTGGTACGGCGAGGAGGAGCTCGACGTCACCGCGGTCCACGCCGTCGCCCCGGAGGCGAACATCGTGTACGTCGGCGCGCGCGACTGCGCCGACGGCCTCGACGAGGCGATGACCCGCATCGTCGACGACCACCTGGCCGACATCGTCAGCAACTCCTGGGGCGACCTGTCCGAGCACTACACCCAGGCACTGATCGACGCCGAGGAGTCGATCTACAAGCAGGGCGCGATCGAGGGCATCGGCTTCTACTTCTCCACCGGTGACTGCGGCTACGAGGTGCCCGGCACGCCGTGCCAGGCCCGGTACGGATCCGCCGGCTCGACGCACCGCCAGACCGACATGCCCGCCTCCGACCCGTGGGTGACCGCCGTCGGCGGCACCACCCTCGCGGTCGGCCGCCACAACGACTACAAGTTCGAGACCGGCTGGAACTTCCTCAACGACGACCTGGCCGCGAACGGCAAGAGCTGGGCGCAGGAGCCGCCGGGCCAGTACCCGGACAGCTACATCGGCGGTTCGGGCGGCGGCACCACCACGCTGTTCACCCAGCCGGGATACCAGCGGGCGGTCGTGCCGTCGTCGCTGAGCCGGACGCTGCCGGACGGGACGAGGTCGGCCCAGCCGATGCGCGTCATCCCGGACATCTCCGCCGTGGCCGACTCGACCACCGGCATCCGCTACCCGGGGTGGGCGCAGCGTCCGGACGGCTCGTACGGCTACACCGAGAGCCGCGTCGGCGGCACCAGCCTCGCCTGCCCGACCATCGCCGGGCTGCAGGCGCTCGCCCAGCAGGCGCAGGGGGGCACGCCGATCGGCTTCGCCAACCCGTCGATCTACCTGCGGTACGGCAAGCACGTGTACCACGACGTGACCGACCACCCGCTGGGCGAGAACCCGGTCACGTTCGTGCGGGCCAACTACACCGACCCGTACGCCAAGAAGGGCCCGATCGTCTACGTGCTGCGCACGACCGGCAACTACGGCATCCCCAAAGGTGACGCGCTGCCGGCGACCCGCGGCTACGACGACATCACCGGCGTCGGCACCCCGACGGCGAGGTACCTGCTGTCCTACCGGTGAGGCCGCCGTCCCACCGGTCCTGAAACCCGGCCGGCGGCCCCGCGAGGC
>JBEHYF010000153.1:0-12879 GCA_048498315.1 Actinomycetota bacterium | reverse complement strand
TTCACACCGAAGAGGTCACTGGTTCGAACCCAGTATCGCCCACCCAGGTCAGGGGCCGGTTCCGATCAAGGAACCGGCCTTTCGCGTACCCGTACGGCGACGATGTGCAGCGGTGGGGGCGTGACCAGACTCCGAAACGCGACAAGCCGGGCATCCGATGCCGATCCGGATGCCCGGCTTGGATCAGGGGCGTGCGTGCTGCCCGCCGTACCACGTGTGCCGCTGGTTCGATGACTCCGGCCGATACGGCCGCGGGATTCGGCAACCGCCATGGGGCGTTCGCGGTATGTCCGCCCTGTGCGTGCAGGCGGCGGATCCGGCTGCGGCCCGGGCCCGAGTCACCCGCTCCATGGGCGTTTAAAACCCTTGTCACTGACTGGAGGAGTCCACGTTCCAGCGTCACTGGATGGAGGAGTCCACGATCCGGGATTGCTGCCGGGACGATTCGATACCGAGGTTCCCGACCCTTCGGGGCAGCAGTATCGATTGCCCGCGATACCGGCGGCCTCGCTCGCAGTGCTGGCACTGCAGCGCCAACAGTGGCCTGCCGGTTGCGTGGCGATGCGGGTGGCGCTCGTTGCGGTAGCGGCCTGGCTCGCAGCGGCCATACCGGTCGTGCCGTACAGCGTCAAGGCGGCGGTCCCCGCAAGGATGATCGGCCATGTGGTTTTACGCATTACCACTCCCGATTTTCTTTACGATTAACAGGTCGTGGAGGTTGAATCTGCCTCACATCAACCCTTATCGAGGATTGGGTGATCGACGCACCACACGCATCCAAAGTATGCGTTTTATCGACTTGTCCAATATTGGGGGCAATGTTGTTGCATGCGCCTCGGGGGCGTGGTACCGATTTCCCGGTCAGTGGCCGGCGCCATGGTCGGGCACGTGGCCGTCGGCGTACGGCCTTTCATGCGGAGGTGCGTACCGGCGCGCGTGCCGAGACGCCGTGCGTTATGGTCATCGGCCCGCAGGCCCGATAGATGCGACTGGATTCGGCTTCGTGACCTCATACCAGGATGAACTCCGCGCCCGCGTCCGTACGGCCCCCCGGCAACCGCCGCCGGCGCCGTGGCGTCCGCTGCCGGAGATGGCGGTGGGTGGCCTGACCGGTGTTGGATTCGGGGTGGATCCGGACTCCGGCGCCGACCTGATCCTCGTGACCTCGACCCAAGGACGCGGCGTCGTCGACTGCGCCACCGGCGAGCGTGTGGCCCGCGATCCGGATCCGGAGCCGGCCTGGCCCGACCACCACACGCTCACCTGCCGCGGGATCGGCCCCCTTGACGGTGCCGCCATCGGCGTCTGCGGCCTGATGGGCGGGGGCCTGCACACCACCACGACCGACGGCTGGTCGGTGGAGGTCGTGGCACCCGACTGGCCCGTCGAGAACGTCCTGCTGTCCAAGGACGGTCGCCCCTACGGCGGCGAGGCCGGATCGACCTGGTGGCACATCCACCGGGAGGAGGCGTGCGAACTTCGCGCAGCCGGCTTCTCGCCCACCGGTCGCACCCTGGCCGTCGCCTCCAGTTGCGCCCTGACGCTTTTCACCCGGCCCTGAACCTGCGCGCCTTGCCATCCCGTGACCGAGCGTCGATCGTCACCGGGCGGCCTCGTGCAACCGACGGTGGGTTCGTGCCAGCGGCTCGCCGGCGATCCGGGCGGTGACGCCGGCGTTGAAGTTGGGGCACTGCGTGATGTTCTCGTGCGGGCAGTGCAGGCCGTGGCTGATGGCGTCACGTGCCGCCTGTGCCCGGGCGATCCGCTCGTCGAGTTCCGCGAGCTTGCGCCGGGCGATCCGGTTCCATTCATCGCGTGTGCCCGCGTGCGCGGCGATCAGGGCCTTCTGCTCGGCGAGGGTGAACCCGGCGTCGCTGTACAGCAGAATCGTGCCGACAAGGCGGGCGGCCGACTCGGGGTAGCGGCGCTGCCCCGAGACCCTGACGGGTGCCGGGAGCAGGCCGACCTCCTCGTAGTAGCGCAGTGCCGAGGTGCTGACTCCCGTGCGGCGCGCCAGTTCGCCGATGGTCAGCAGGCCGCCGGACGGGTTGACTTCAGGCGTACTTGAAGGCGTTGGCTGCCGGCCATGCGAATGCGACATGAACGAAGCATGCCACGGGCGGTGCGGCGGGCGGCGACCGCGGCCGTCGAGTACGGGATCGGGCGTGCCGGGCTCGCCGTCGTGCGCGTCCTGGACCGCGACGTCGTCGGCCAGGCCCACCGTCCCCGGGGCGCGGCCGGGCGCGTGGCGGGCTGGGTGTTCGCCCACCGCCCCTCCAACCGGCGCCGCAACCGCTGGGTGGTCTCGCTGCTGGATGTACGGCCGGCCGACCGGGTCCTCGAGATCGGCTTCGGCCCGGGTGTCGCGGTCGCGGAGCTCATCCGCGCCGGCGCGGGCCACGTGTACGGCATCGACCATTCCGGCGTGATGCTCCGCCAGGCCTCCCGGCGCAACGCCGCCGCCATCCGGGCGGGGCGGGTCACCCTGATGCAGGCCTCGGTCGATCGGATGCCGCCCGCTCTCGGCGGACCCTTCGACGCCGTCCTGGCCGTCAACTCCCTCGCGTTCTGGCCCGCGCCGGCCGAGCGGCTCGCCGAGCTCCGCCGGCGGCTGGCGCCCGGCGGGCGCATCGCCATCGTGTCCCAGCCGCGCTGCCCCGGGGCGACCGCGGACACCGCCCGCAGCGCCGCCCGCGAAATCGAAGACCTGCTGCGAGAGGCCGGCTTCACGGACCCGAGCACCCACACCCTGCCCCTCAACCCCCCGGTGGCCTGCGTCATCGCCTCCCGTACGGACCCGCCCGCCTGAGGCCGTTCGTGCGTGGACATCCCGAACCGCCTGGTGCGTGAGCTCGTTGCGTCATGGGCGGCCGGCGGGCCCGGCGTCCGCTCGCTCCGGGCCCGGCGTCCGGCCGCTCCGGGCCCGGCGTCCGGCCGCCCGCCGGCGCTACGTGGGCCGGCGTATCGGCGGAGCCGCCGGCTTCGCCTCCGGTGGTAGGCCGGAATGCTCCCGCGAGCCGACGACCGGGCCCGATGGGTTCGCGCATGATGCGGTTCGAGCTCGACAGCGAACAGGGAGCAGGTATCGATGGGCGCCATTGCACCGGCCGCGGATTCCAGCGCGAGGTGGCTGCGGATCGTGCTGGTCATCGACGCGGCGGTCTTCGTGGGCGCCGCGCTGTTCAACTTCGGCCTGCGCGTCCCGGTGGGCTTGACCACGCTCCGCTTCGCCGATCCGATCTGGCAGGCCGGAACGGGCGAGACCGTCATCGGCGCGCTGCTGCTCGCGGCGGGGCTGACGCGGCGCCGCCGCCTGTCCTGGGCGGCGCTGGTGATGTCGGTGCTCGGCATCGTCTTCGGTCTGTCGTCGAACCGGGTGCAGGGAGCCGCCCGCGATCTCCATGTCGTCATGATCGCGCTCGCCGTTCTCACGCTGGCGCTGCTGCTGGCCACCGGCCGGCGGAACCGGCGATCCGGGGAGGACCGCGTCGCGCCGGCCGGGGAGGCGCGATGACCGCCGGCCGCCCGGACCGTGCGGGCCACCGGCCGCCGCGTCCCCACGTGGCCACCGGAATGCTGATGGCGCTCGCGGCGGCGGCGTTCGCCGTCGCGTCCATCGTCCACTTCGGGGTCGACGTCCCGCTCGGCGTGGCCACCCTCAGCGATTCGTTCCCCGGCGCCGCCGCTCCCGAGGCCGTCATCGCGGCCGTCCTGGCGATCGGGGCGACGGCGGTCCTCACCGGGCGGGCGAAGAGCAGAGGGATCGCCCTGGGGGCGACGTCGTTCGCGCTGCTGGCCACCGGCTACGGGCTGACCATCACGCTGAGCGGTGGCCGTACCGGCGATGTCGCCTACCACCTCGGCATCGTGACCGTGCTGTTCGTCATCCTCGGCCTGCTGCTCGTCCCGGGCGGGCCGGGCGCCCGGCAGGCTCGCAACGCCGGGAACGACGTTCGCTCGTCGTCGTAGCACCGGCCCGCCGCGCGGCCGGCGCCCGTATGCGGTCTCCGGGCGGCGAGGATCTGCCGGCCCGGCGCCGCCGGTTCAGTCGACCTCGGCGCTGCCGCTCACCCGGAGCTTGCGGCGCGCGCGTTCGTAGAAGGTGGTGCCGCCGAGCCGGACGACCTGGGCCGCGCCGGGCGTCGCCGTCACGCTGAGCCGCTCGCCGGGGGACAGGTGCGCCACCACCATGCCGTCGAGCTCGACCGCGAGCTCGCCGGAGGTCGGGAGCAGGTCGAGCGCGAGCGCCTCGCCGGCGGACAGCATGATCGCCCGGTTGAACGCCGAGTGCGCGGCGGCCGGGATCACGAGGAACCCCTCGACGGTGGGCGAGACGATCGGGCCGCCGGCCGAGAAGCTGTAGGCGGTGGAACCGGTGGAGGTCGCGACGATGACGGCGTCCGCGGCGTACCGCACGAACGGGTGGCCTTCGACCGAGACGGCGACGGCGGCCAGCCCGTCGCCGGGGCTGCGCGCGAGCGCGATGTCGTTGAACGCCGTCACGGCCCGCCCGCCGGGCAGCGTCGCGGTCACCGC
The DNA here is from genome assembly GCA_048498315.1 of Actinomycetota bacterium. Lineage (GTDB taxonomy): Bacteria > Actinomycetota > Actinomycetes > Streptosporangiales > Streptosporangiaceae > Actinoallomurus. The sequence continues at coordinate 8,343 of JBEHYF010000153.1, read as the reverse complement.
CATGCGCGGCTCGACGTGGTAGCGGTGCTCGTCGATGGCGGTCAGCGCGTGGTCGAGGCCGTCCACGTCGATCTCGGCGAGGAAGCCGAGCCGGCCGAGGTTGACCCCGAGGATCGGCGTGGGCCTGCCGGCGGCCAGCCGCATGGTGCGCAGCATGGTGCCGTCGCCGCCGAGGCTGACGAGCAGGTCGGCCCGGTCGATCAGCGCGTCGGTGCCGACGGCCACGGCGCTGCAGTCGATGCGGCCGACCTCCTCGTGCAGCCCGAGGACGGTGCCGCCGCGGCCCGCGGCCCAGCCGATGATCGTCTCGATGGCCGGCCTGGAGTCGCGCTGCGGATGCAGCACCAGCCCGACGGTGTTCACCATGCCCATGGCCGCACTGTACGGGCGCGGACGTCGACCGCGGGCGTACCGGAGCAGGGCGGCGTGAAGTCAGGACGTGAAGGAGATGACGAGGTAGTCGTCGAGCGGGTGGTAGCCGATGCGGTGGCACAGGGCGCTGACGGTCGGGCCGGCCAGGTCGGCGAACAGCACCACCTCGCCGGCGCCCGCGTCGACGGCGGCACGGCTCACCGCGGCCGCCGCGGCGGCGCCGTACCCGTGCCCGCGGTGCCGAGGCGGGGTGTAGACGGGTGCGATGCGCACCATTCCGGCGATCATGCGGGATCGGCCGGCGAGCGCGACCGGCAGGCCGCCGACCTCCCACAGTAGGCCGCCGTAGCCGAGGCGGTCGTCGACGGCGGCGACGTGGTCTCCGGGCCGTGGCCGCATCTCCCGTTCGGACGCCTCGTACCAGGCGAGCAGCAGGTCGCGGTCGACCGGGCCGGCGAGACGGGCGCGGCCGGGCACCGCGGGCGGCCGCGGGGTGCCCAATCGGTACAGGCGGCGGCGCTCCCAGATCTCACCGCGCGCGCCGGTCTCGGCCTCCCAGGCCGCGGCGAAGGCGGTGGCGATCTCGCTGCGGGCGGTGACCCCGCGCGGCCGTCGCCCGGCGGCCGCCAGCGTTCGCGCCAGTTCCCGGATCGCCCGGTCCGGCATCACGCTCAGCAGGACGGGGAACGGCGGGGTGTGCACGAACGCGCCGGCGACGCAGCCGGCCGCGGGCACCCATGAGCCGAGCAGCGCCGGGCCGTCTCCGTACGCGGCCAAGCCCCGGGCGCGCAGCGCTTCGAGGACGGTCAGCAGAACGGTGTTCTCAACCGGGCGCGATCGGAGGAATCCGCCCATTCCAGCGTCGTATCCCGCCATATCAGCCGCGATGACCCAGCTCATGCCTCATAGTGCATCGAATCACCACAATCACGCATGTAACTGAGAAAACAGCCTTCACTTCCACGCGAACTTGATCTACGGCGTAAAGGCAGCAGCCGGTACGCGCGGAGAGCCGCCCGCGCCCGTGGATGGGCGGCCGGCCGCCGCGGTGTGGTGAGACCGCCGCCACAACGGGACTGAAACCGCCTATCGCGGCGGACCGGAATAGGTATCCCCATGGGGAGAACCCCCGTGGGCCGGATCACGCCCGGCCGGACACCATCAGGGGTGTTACCTCCGGACATGACTCACACAAGGCCACACCAATGACGGCTACGCCCCCTCGTGCCGCCGGATGCCGGCGCAGTGGGCCGACATCGATCGGCGGTGCCATCCGATGACCTCCTATGACGACCTCGCGACCGGCCTGGTCGACTTCACGGCGCCCAGCCGGCAGGCGCGGGCGATCGCCGGCGCGCTGCGGCTGGGCTGGCGTCCCCTGGTCGACCGCCTCGACGGGCGCTTCGTCGCCCTGTCGCTGTGGCGCGCGGCGCTCGACACCGGCACCCGGCTGCTGCGGCCGGACCCGGGTGTGCGCTTTCAGCGGATCAAGGAGATGTGGGTGCCCGGAGCCGTCCCCGTCGCCGGCGAGTGGGTGCGGCCGCCCGACGAGAACGAGGGGGCGGTGCTGTACATGCACGGGGGCGGTTACGCGTTCTGCTCACCCCGCACGCATCGCATGATCACCAGCCGGCTGGCCGCGAGCACCGGGCTGCCGGTCCTGGTACCCGCCTACCGTCTCGCCCCCGAGCACCCGTTCCCCGCCGCCTTCGACGACGGGCTCGCGGCGTACCGATGGCTGCTCGCCCAGGGCCTGCCGCCGTCCCGGATCGTCGTCGCCGGGGACTCCTCCGGCGGGCACCTGGCCGCGGCGGTGGTCGGTGAGGCGTGCCGGCGCGGGCTGCCGTCGCCGGCGGGGGTCGTCCTCTTCTCCCCCTGGGTGGACCTGACCTGCGAGCTGTCGGGAGAGACCGACCAGGAGTGCCGGGACCCGTTCCTCAGCCCCGCGATGGCCCGCCACTTCGGCCGGCTGTACGTCGGTGACCACGACGACTGGTCGGATCCGCGGCTGGCGCTGCTGGACTGCGACGGCCTGACGCTGCCGCCGTTCCTGATCCAGGTCGCCGAGAAGGAGGCCCTGCGCGGCGAGGCGGAGCGGCTGGCGGAGGCGCTGACGGCCAGCGGCAACTCCTGCGAGCTGCAGGTATGGCCGGGGCAGATCCACGCGTTCCAGATCCTGAGCCGGGTGTTCCCGGAGGCGCGGGCGGCGCTGCGCGAGGCGGCCGGCTTCATCCGGGCCGCGGTCGGCCCCGCGGCCGCCGGCGAGGCCGCATAGCGCCTCCGGCGCCGATCCGGCCGCTACTGCTGCCGCGAGGCCCGCCGGCGCAGGCTCTCGGCCGCGCGCGACGCACCCTCGGTGTCCTGCGCGCCGCGCACCCGTACGGGCAGGCCCGTCTCCAGCGATTCCTGCGCGGCGTCGGCGACGACCGCCGCCGCGACGGCCTCGCCGATGGCGCACGGGTTGTCCTGGTCGCCGCGGGCCAGGCGCAGGAACGCGGCCATCTCCTCGCGGTAGGCGACGGCGAACCGCTCGGCGAAGGCCGGGTGCGGCGCGCCGGCCGGGAAGGCGACGCCCCGCTCGGCCGACCGCAGCGCGCTGTGGTCGTCCAGCCCGGCCACGACGCTGCCGGCCGAGCCCTGCAGCTCCAGCCGCACGTCGTAGCCCGCGCCGTTGTAGCGGGACACGGCGACGGTGCCGACCGTGCCGTCGTCCAGGACGCAGACGGCCACGGCGGTGTCGACGTCGCCGGCCGCGCCGATGGCCGGGTCGCCGTTGTTGCTGCCGCGCGCGTACACCTCGGCGATCTCCCGGCCGGTGATCCACCGGATGACGTCGAAGTCGTGCACGCCGCAGTCGCGGAACAGCCCGCCGGACGTGGCGATGAACGACACCGGCGGCGGCTCGCGATCGCAGGTGACCGCGCGGAACCCGTGCAGCCGGCCCAGCTCGCCCGCCCGGTACGCCCGCCGGGCCTCGCGGTAACCGGGGTCGAACCGCCGCTGGTGACCGATCTGCACCACGCCGCCGCGCGCCGCGACGTAGGCCATGACGGGCCGAGCGGAGGCGACGTCGGGGGCCACCGGCTTCTCGCAGAACACCGGGATTCCGGCGTCGACGCCCGCGGCGATCAGCTCCGGATGCGCGGCCGTGGCCACGGCGATGACCAGCCCGTCCACGCCCGCTCGCAGCAGCGCGGGAACGTCGGCCGCCACGCCCGCGCCGATCCGGTCCGCCACCGCGCGGGCGCGCGCCCCGTCCGCGTCGGTCACGGTGATCCGGCCGACCCCCGGCAGCGCGGCGAGGTTGCGCGCGTGCATGGCGCCGATCCGTCCGGCGCCGACGAGGCCGATGTGCGCTCCCGTCCCGTCCGGCATGTGCGTGTCCTTCCGTGCGTCCCGGCCGGCCGCGGGCCCGGCCCCCGCGTGTCATCCGGGCCGGCTTCCAGCGTGTCACCTCCGGCCGGGCCGCGCCGCGGGCCACGGCGGGCTCCTGCGTGCCGGGCCAGGGCCGGAGGTCGCGCCCGCCGGCCAGGGCCGGGGGCCGTGCATGTTCGCCCGGGGGAACATCACCTGGTCGCGGGCACGTCGAGCGTCACCGTGAGCCCGCCGCCGGGCGTGCCGGACAGCCGCACCTCGCCGCCGTCGGCGGTGATCAGCCGGTGCACGATCGGCAGGCCGAGGCCGGTGCCGCCGGCCCGCCCGGTGCGGAACCGCCGGAACGCCTCGGCCATCGCCTCGGGTGACATGCCGGGGCCGTCGTCGGCGACGGTCACGCGGATCCGATGGCCGGCGCGGCGGGCGCGGATCCGCACGTGGCCGCCCTTCGGCGTCGCGGTCAGCGCGTTGTCGACGAGGTTGTCGATCGCCTGTTCCAGGTGCCCGGGCCTCAGCACCGCGGTCATGTGCTCGCGGGCGTCCAGGGACAGGTCCAGGTCCCGTTCGGCGGCGACCGGCCCCCACGCCTCGACCCGCTCACGGAGGAGATCGGTGACGGCCACCTCCTCGGGCGGGGTCGTGGTGTTCTCCGCGCGCGCCACCGCGAGCAGCCCGTCGACCATGCGGGCGAGCCGGCCCAGCTCGTCCAGCGCCGCGTCGAACTCGGCGGCGTCCGCCTCGGCCCCGCTCGACCTGGCCTCCTCGGCGAGCAGCTCCATGCGCAGCCGCAACGCCGCCAGCGGCGTGCGGAGCTGGTGGGAGACGTCGGCCAGCACGGTGCGGCTGTCGTAGATCAGGTTTTCCAGGCGGGCGGCCATGACGTTGAACCGTTCGGCGAGGCGCCGCACCTCCGCCGGGCGCCGCGGTGGGTCGGCGCGGGCCTCCAGTTCCCCGGCCCCGAGCGACTCCGCGGCGAACTCCAACCGCCGCAGCGGCCGGCCGACCCACCGCGCCAGGTAGATCGCCAGCACGACGGCGGCGACGACCGCGACGAAGGCGACCGCGCCGAGCCGCATCCACAGCCGGGTGATCCGGTCCCGCAACGGGTCCAGCGGCCGGGATAGCAGCACCGCGCCCTTCGCCTGGGCGCGCTCGTCCTGGTCGCCGACCGGGACGACGGCGAGCAGGGCGTCGTCGCCGATCCGGGTGACGTCGGTGCGCCCGGCGAGGCCCGGGGCGGCGCGGGAGGGCGTGTACAGCCCGGTGTCCTGGCCGGCGATCACGTGGCCCTTCCGGTCGACGACCGCGACGGCGAGCCGGTCACCGCCCTCCGACTCCCGGCGCAGCGACGCGAGTGTCCGTGACAGGGTGCCCGAGGACCGGTCGCGGTCCTCGAAGTTCTCCTCCGCTGCGGTGGCGAGCGTGTGCGCCAGGTCCAGCGTGCCGCTTTCGTAGTCGCGCTCGTGCTGGCCGGCCATGGCGAACCCCAGCGGCAGCAGCGCCCCGACCAGCAGCCCGCCGATGAGGAGGAGGAAGGCCGCCAGGATCCGGCTGGTCACCGCGGGTCCCCGAGCCGGAAGCCCCGGGCGTAGACGGTGAGGATGACCGACGGGTCGCCGAGCTTGCGGCGCAGCGCCGCGATGTGCACGTCGAGCACCCGCGTCGGCCCGTACCAGTGGGTGTTCCAGACCCGTTCGAGGATCTCCTGCCGGGCCACCACCCGCCCCGGATCGGTGGCGAGGCATTCGAGGATGTCGAACTCGGTCGGGGTCAGCGGCACCTCGGTGCCGCCGCACGTCACCCGGCGGCTCCGCGTGTCGATCGTCAGGGAGCCGTGCCGCAGCACGTGCGTGTCGGTGAGCCGGCTGCGCCGCAGCACCGCCCGGATCCGGGCCATGAGCTCGGCGAACCCGAACGGCTTGACGATGTAGTCGTCGGCGCCGGCGTCGAGCGCGGCGACCCGGTCGGGCTCCTCGCCGCGCGCGGTGATCACGAGGATGGCCGCATCGGACCGCTCCCGCAGGGTGCCGCACAGCTCGGTGCCGTCGGCGTCGGGCAGGCCGAGGTCGAGCAGCACGACGTCGTAGGAGTCGGCCGCGAGCGCGTCCGTGGCCGTGGTCACGGCCTGCACCGTGTATCCGGCGCGGGTCAGGCCGCGCTGGAGGGAGGCGGAGATGCCCGGGTCGTCCTCGACGATCAGGATGCGTACCGGCGCATTGGTCACCCTCACACGGTAGGGCCATCGCCGCGATCTGAACGACTTCCGAACATTTTCCTTGGCTGACGTTGCACCACTACCCGCGAGAGTTGGCAGAACGGCTCTTCCGACCGAGAAAGATGACCATGTTCTCCACCATCTTCGGACTCCCCTCCCACCCTCTCGTCATCCACGCGGTCGTGGTCCTCGTCCCGCTGGCCGCACTGGGCGCGATCGTGGTGGCCGTCTGGCCGGCCGCCCGCGACCGGTACGCGTCGCCGGCGCTGGCGGTGGCGACCCTGGCCCTCCTCTCGATCCCCGTGGCCACGCACACCGGCGAGCTCCTGGAAGAACGCGTCAAGGTGACGCCGCTGGTGGAAAGGCACACGTCGATGGCGGACGGCCTGCTTCCCTTCGCCGGCCTGCTGTGGCTGGGGCTCGCCGTGCTCGTCTTCGCCCGCTGGTACGGCCGGACGCGGAACGTCGACTGGGCGAAGCACCTGACCGGTGCCGCCGCGGTCGTTGCGGTGGTCGGCGCGATCGCCAGCGGCATCCAGGTGACGCGGATCGGCCACAGCGGAGCCGAGGCCGCCTGGCACGGCGTCGCCACGTCGTCGTCCGCGCATGCGGTCGGCACGAACCACTAGATGAACGACTTCTTCACATTCTGAGCAGGGCTTGCGAACGTCCGGCAGATGACACTCGAACCATGAGCGCATGTCAGGGGGAACGAATGACGCAGCAACCCGAGCGTTCGCGCCGGCGCCGTCGTGACATGGGCCTGAACCAGGTGACGGTGTGGACCCGCAGGGCGGTCGGCGTCGGTGTCGTTCTGTCCGGAACGCTGGCCGCCGGCCTGGCCCACCTGCTTCCGGGCCAGGCCGCCGACCGGCCGCCGTCGGTGCCCGCGGCCCCGGCGCCCCCCGGCCGGTCGTCGGACCAGCCGTCCGACCAGGCCAGGCCGCCGGCCATGCCGCAGACCTCGACCCCTTCGCCGTCCGGCACGACCCGCTCCGCACGGCCGCACCGGACCCGCCATCACCACCTGATCCCGCCGCCCACCGCGCCGGCCGTCCCGCCGGCCGACGCGCAGCCGCCGCACACGACGTCGGGCGGCTCGTGATGACGGGCGCCATCGGTTTCCCCGTCTGGGGCACGACGGCGCGTCTGCTCGTCACCGACCCCGGCCGGCTCGGCGCGGCGCGGGCGGTCCTCGACGCCGAGCTGGCGGCGATGGGGGCGGCCTGCGACCGGTTCCGCGCCGACTCGGAGCTGTCGCGGCTGAACGCCGCCGGCGGCCGGCCGGTCGAGGTGTCCGCGCTGTTCGCGCTGACGCTCCGGCGGGCGCTGGAGATCGCCGAGGCCACCGGCGGCGCGGTCGACCCCACCGTCGGCGCCGCGCTGATCGCCGCCGGTTATGACCGCGACCTGGCCGAGGTGCGCCGGGGCGGCCCCGTGCCGCGCCTCGTGCGCCGCCCGGTCGCGGGCTGGCGTACCGTGCGGCTCGACGGGAGCGTCGTGCGGCTGCCCCGCGGCGTGCTCCTCGACCTCGGTGCGATCGCCAAGGCGCTGGCCGCCGACCGCGCCGCCGCCCGCGCGTACGAGGAGACCGGCTGCGGGGTGCTGGTCGGCCTCGGTGGCGACATCGCGGTGAGCGGGCCGCCGCCCGAGGGCGGCTGGCGGATCCGCGTCACCGACGACCACCGGGACGCCGGCGCGCCCGGACAGGACATCGTGATCACCACCGGCGGGTTGGCCACCTCGTCGGTCACCGTACGGAGCTGGCGGCGCGGCGAGCACCGGCTGCACCACATCATCGATCCGGCCACCGGGCTCCCCGCGGCGTCCTGCTGGCGTACGGCCAGCGTCGCGGCCGCCACGTGCGCCGACGCGAACGCCGCCGCGACGGCGGCGCTCGTCCGAGGACGCGGTGCCGAGGCCTGGCTCGCCGGGCTGGGTTTGCCCGCCCGCCTGGTCCGGCTCGACGGCCGAGCGTTCGCCGTCGCCGGCTGGCCCGCCGACAAGTCGGTCGCCGTCGCCGGCTGGCCCGCGGTCGCCGTCGCGCCCGCCGCACCCAGGGCCGGGCGCCCCGCCACGGCGCATGCCGCCGGCACGACCGGTGTCATCGGGACCATCCGCACCACCGGGCGCGCCGACGCCGACGGCACGGCCGCGACCGGAGCGACCGGGATGGTCCGCTCCTCCGGCACCGCCGGAGCCCTCGGTGCCCCCGGCACCGTCGGCTCCGTCGAGACCACTACCGCCGGTGGCCTGAGGGGCTACGGGACCGCCGGTACGGCCGGAATGGCCGGGGCCGTCAGGACCACCGGCGCCGCCCGGAACGCCGGGGCCACGGGGGCGGCCCGGACCGGCGGGGTCGCAGGGGACGATGGTGACGT
>JBEHYF010000152.1:0-13066 GCA_048498315.1 Actinomycetota bacterium | reverse complement strand
GGGAGAGCTACGCTGCGTCGACGGCTCCCGGCTGGAGGTGCTGCCCGTCCCCGCGCGGGACCGTGGCGGCACCCCTTTCGAGGTGACGCTGGAGATACGACACGACGGCCGGTCGTTCGGCGCGGTGGGGGAGCGCTGCGGCTACTCTCTCGCCCTGCTCGCCGCCCGGCTGCACGCCGCCCGCGAGGAGGCGTCGCCGCAGGCCCGGCACTGGCCCGACGCCGCAGACCGCTTCCCCGACCCGCCCCCGCACGCGTCGCACCCGGCGTGCCGCGAACCCGAGCTGTTCGCCTTCCGGCACCGCGAGCGCGCCGACATGACCGGCGCCGCCGAGCTGCGCTGCACGCTGCGCACCTCCTGCGTCTGGCGGTACGGCGCGGACCCGCGGCGTGGCGAGTGGCGGCGGGCCCGCCGGGCGGTCGTGGAGGCGTGGGACGCCGGTGGGCGCGGCGTCCGCGCGGTGGTCACCTCCGGCGAGCTTGCCCGCTTCGTCACGGCGCTGATGCATGAGGCCGGTGAGGTTGGTGCCGACTATCGGGATGTTCTCGCCGGTAACCGAGATGTTCCTCTTGGTTCGTCCGTTAACCCGCGCCATACCCGGTCCGGGGCGATAATTGACCTTTGAACGGGCCTGTCAACGGAGAAGGTGCGGCATATGGGCTTGCGGGACGTCGTCTACCGGCTGTACGAGCGACGGCTGGAAAGCGGACTGAGTCCCGATGCCATCCCCCGCCACATCGGCGTGATCCTCGACGGCAACCGCCGGTGGGCCCGGTCGATGGGGCTGGCCGACGTCAGCACCGGCCACCAGCGCGGCGCCGACAAGATCTCCGAGCTGCTCCAGTGGTCCCAGGAGACCGGCGTCGAGGTGGTGACGCTGTGGCTGCTGTCCACCGACAACCTGTCCCGGCCGGCGGAGGAGCTCGAACCGCTGCTGGCGATCATCGAGAACACCGTGGAGGACCTGGCCGGGAAGGGCTGGCGGGTCAAGCCCGTCGGCGCCCTCGACCTCCTGCCCGACAAAACGGCACGTGTACTGAAGCACGCGGCCGAAAGCACATCTGACGCTCCTGGTCTGATTGTGAACGTCGCGGTTGGGTATGGAGGTAGGCGTGAGATCGCTGATGCGGTGCGCTCACTCCTGTACGAACACGCGAGCAGGGGCACCAGCATCGAGGAACTGGCCGAGATCCTCGATGTCGAGCACATCGCGGAGCATCTGTACACCCGCGGCCAGCCCGACCCGGATCTGGTCATCCGGACGTCGGGAGAGCAACGCCTCTCCGGCTTCATGCTCTGGCAGAGCGCCCACTCGGAGTTCTACTTCTGCGAGGCCTTCTGGCCTGACTTCCGCAAGGTCGACTTCCTGCGGGCGTTGCGTGCCTACGGCGCGCGGCACCGGCGCTACGGCTGCTGAACCGACCGGGCGGCGTACCCGAACATCCGGCCGGGGCACGATTCGGCAGGCCCCTGTTCCCGGGCGGCTCACCTGGTCTAGCGTCGTATCAGGTTCCCCCGAGGAAAGGGCGCTCTCAGGCGGCCCGCCTGGGTAGGCGCCCGAAGGAGAGCGAGTGGCCACATCTGCCGCCACCCGGCGTACGTACGTCCTCGACACGAGCGTTCTTCTGGCCGACCCGGGCGCGCTGACCCGGTTCGCCGAGCACGAGGTCGTGCTCCCGATCGTCGTGATCACCGAGCTGGAGGCCAAGCGGCACCACCCGGAGCTCGGGTACTTCGCCCGGAACGCGCTCCGGACGCTCGACGACCTGCGCGTCATGCACGGCCGGCTCGACCAGCCGCTGCCGATCGGCGACCAGGGTGGAACGGTCCGAGTCGAGCTCAACCACTCCGACCCGTCGGTGCTGCCGGCCGGATTCCGGCTCGGCGACAACGACACCCGCATCCTGTCGGTGGCGCGGTCGCTGTCCCAGGAGGGGCACGACGTCGTCCTGGTCTCCAAGGATCTGCCGCTGCGGGTCAAGGCCGCGTCGGTCGGCCTCACGGCGGAGGAGTACCGCGCCGAGAAGGTGGTTGAGACGGGTCACACCGGCATGGCCGAGCTCGAGGTCGCCGCCGACAAGCTCGGGGAGCTGTACGAGACCGGGCGGCTCGACCTGGACGAGGCCCGTGACCTGCTCTGCCACACCGGCCTGCGGCTGATCTCCTCCGGCGGTTCCGCGCTCGGCCGGGTCATGCCCGACAAGTCGGTGCGGCTGGTGCGCGGTGACCGCGAGGTGTTCGGCCTGCGCGGCCGGTCGGCCGAGCAGCGGGTGGCGCTGGACCTGCTGATGGACGAGGAGATCGGCATCGTCTCGCTCGGCGGGCGGGCCGGCACCGGCAAGTCGGCGCTCGCGCTGTGCGCGGGCCTGGAGGCCGTCCTCGAACGCCGGCAGCACCGCAAGGTCATGGTGTTCCGGCCGCTGTACGCGGTCGGCGGGCAGGACCTCGGCTACCTGCCCGGCACCGAGAACGAGAAGATGTCGCCGTGGGGGCAGGCGGTCTACGACACGCTGTCGGCGATGACCACCCAGGATCTGGTCGACGAGGTCCTCGATCGCGGGATGCTCGAGGTGCTGCCGCTGACCCACATCCGCGGCCGCTCGCTGCACGACTCCTTCGTGATCGTCGACGAGGCGCAGTCGCTCGAACGCGGCGTGCTGCTCACCGTGCTGTCGCGCATCGGCGCCGGTTCGCGCGTCGTCCTCACGCACGACATCGGCCAGCGGGACAATCTGCGGGTCGGCCGGCACGACGGCGTCGTCGCCGTCGTGGAGAAGCTCAAGGGCCACCCGCTCTTCGCGCACGTGACGCTCACCCGGTCGGAGCGGTCCCCGATCGCCGCGCTGGTGACCGAGACGCTGGGCGACGTGGGGCTCTGAGACGTGGGGCTCTGAGACGGCCCCCCACACGGGCTCTTTCCGGCGCCGTTCCCGGCGGGCGGCCGCGTCGTGCGGCCTTTTGCCCGCCGGGGAATGGCCGCATTTCAGCCACGTAATGGCACGGAGAAGATTCCGTGCGTAACGATGTGACTAAACTCACATCACGATCCTGCATCTGCAAGAACCCTGCTCTGGCGGCGGTTTTGGGCAATTGGGTCGCATGTGGCGCCATTAGACGTGAGATCAGTCACGCCATTCCGGTTGCGGAGTACCCCCCGACTTAATGCAGTGTTGTCCGCCGTAAGCACTCCTGCGGGACGCCCCCCGGTCCCGGCGCGGACCCCCGCGTGCTGATGTCGGGAGGGCATGCCCGCCGAGGGCGCCATGTCGAGGAGGACCGCGGCGCCAAGGGGTGAAGGCATTCGTGCGCGTGCCCATGCGCGTACGACCGTCGGAAGGACCGCCTTGTACGGAGACCGCTTTGGGTCCCCCGGGCGAGACGATCGACATGACGGCTCGGAACAGCATCGCGCGGAGTGGGACGCCCGCGTCCCCCACGACCAACCCCCGTCCGCCGATGTGAAGGTCGCGGGCGCTCCGATCGAGCGACCCGCATATCCGGACCTGTCGGATGTGGCGATGCCCGCGGCAGGCCCGGCAGGCCCGACCGGAACCGGCGAAGACGACCTCGGCGACACCCGCCATGACCTCGGACCGGTTCCCGACGGTCCCGAGCCGGGCGACGCCGACACCCGCCACGACCTCGGCGTGATCCCCGACGGCCCCGGAACGGGGTGCGACGCCGAGACGATCGTCGCCGGTGACGAGTTCGCTGCCATGCGCCGCAGGCCGCGCACCTCACCGAACCTCACGAAGATCGGCATCGCCGCCGCGGCCGCGGTCGTCGTGCTCGGCGGCGGCACCGTCGGCGCCATGGCGCTCACCGGCGGCTCCAGCCCCGCCAAGAAGCCCACGACCGCCCCGTCCGGACAGGCCCAGGCCGACGCCGCGGCGTCCGCGCCGCTCACCGACGCCCAGCGCAAGCAGATCGAGAGCCGGCGGCGCGCGGAGCTGAAGAAGAAGGCGCTGCGCGCGGCCCGCGACGAGCAGGTCCGGCCGATGCTGTTCGCCAAGGGCGAGCCGCCGCCCACCCCGAAGCCCACCCAGAGCGTCGGCGGAAGCGTCGGCGACCCGGTGCCGGCCGGCGAGGCGCAGAGGATCGCACGGGCGATGCTGCCCAGCTACGGCTGGAACCCCAGCACGCAGTTCGGCTGCCTGGTCAACATCTGGAACCGGGAGAGCGGCTGGCGGGTGACCGCCGCCAACCCCTCAGGCGCGTATGGCATCCCGCAGGCCCTGCCGGGTTCAAAGATGGCCAAATTCGGATCCGACTGGCGCACGAATGCCCGGACGCAGATCAAGTGGGGGCTGTGGTACATCCAGAGCACGTACGGCTCCCCCTGCGACGCGTGGGCGCACTGGCAGAAGTACAGCTCGTACTGATACCTGAGCCCGCGCCCCCGGCGAGCGCCGGCACCGCGCCGACCGGGCCATGCCTCCGGACGACCGTAGGAGGCGACGAGACCCCGGCCCGGCGCTCGTCGGCACCGGCCGCTCGTACGCAGCACGCTGCGGGTGGCGTACACGTCGTCCCACCTACTTGATGCTTCCGGTGGTTCTGTGGCTGTGGTCCGGCGCTCGCCGGATGCATTCTTCGTCCATTCGGTGTCCGTGGTGCCGGCGGGGCCGTTGTGCCGCGTTCTCGCCAACCGAACTCCGGACGCGCCCACGAGCTCGCAAAGAACCGGTACTGATCCGCGGGCGGGCGGTGTCATGCGGTCTCAGGGACGGGAATCCGTCCTGGCGTGGTGGCGGCCGCTCCGTCCCGGGGCGGTCCGCCGCCGTCACCCCGGAGCGCGACTCTCGCGTACGGCGGTCCGCCGCGGGCCGGCCGTCCGGCAGCCCGGTCGCCCTCGGTCAGGGCAGCTCCGGCGGGGTGATGGCCCGCTCGGGACGCGACCGGCGCCCCGGCCGACGGAAGAGCCGACTTGCATCGACATACCACGGGACATCTCCGCAGAGGCGCCGTCGCCGTGCTCGGCAGCGCCGCCACCGTCGTCACCGGCCTGGCCGGAGAGCCGTCGGCCGGCGCGCTGACGCCAGCAGCCCAGGCATGGCAGGCCGCCCTGCCACGCCAGCCCCGCGGCCTGAGCCTCGCCGAACGCAACAAGATCCTCGCCGTGCCGTACATCGTCGAGAGCGGCTGGTCCTACCGGCAGTTCGTCTGCCTGGACCGCCTGTGGACGCGCGAGAGCAGCTGGAACCATCGGGCCCGCAACCCATGGTCCGGCGCGTACGGGATCCCGCAGGCGCTGCCGGGTTCGAAGATGGCCAGCGCCGGGCCCGACTGGCGCACCAGCGCGGTCACCCAGATCCGCTGGGGCCTCGCCTACATCCGCAGACGGTACGGCAGCCCGTGCGCCGCCTGGGGCCACACGGTGGCCACCGGCTGGTACTGACGGCGGGCCGGGCGCTTTCGCGGTCTCCGGATCGGCCGGGCGGTCCGCAGAGCGCCGCCCGAGGGAGCCCGTGCGGCCCGCGGGCCCTCGACCCGCACGGCGGCCGCCCGCGCGGCCGGGAACCCCGGCCCGGGTGCGGGAGGCCGCACGTGCGGCTCGGAGACGTGCGGCCAGGCGAGAGGGTGCCCGTGCCACGGCGAACCGCGGCCCGCGTCCGGAAGGCCTCCGGTACGCCGCCTGCGCAGGCGGGCGCGCGGCCGTGCCACCGGGGCCTCGGCCACCGCCGGGACGGCCGCCGACCCGCCCGCCGGGAGGCCGGGATGGTCAGGACGTGGTGCGGCCCGTCATCGCCAGGACGTCCAGGGCCGCGTCGAGCTGCTCGACCGTGAGCAGGCCCCGATCCACATACCCGCGTTCGATGACGACCTCGCGGATGGTCCTGCGCTCGCGCAGTGCCTGCTTGGCGACGGCCGCCGCCTCCTCGTAGCCGATGTAACGGTTGAGGGGGGTCACGATCGACGCCGACGACTCGGCGTACTCGCGGCAGCGGTCCGCGTCGGCCTCGATGCCTGCCACGCAGCGGTCGGCGAGCAGCCGGGAGACGTTCGCCAGCAACCCGATCGACTCCAGCAGGTTGCGGGCGATCATCGGCAGCATCACGTTCAGCTCGAAGTTGCCGGCCGCGCCGCCGAAGGAGATCGCGGCGTCGTTGCCGACGACCTGCGCGGCCACCTGGCACACCGCCTCGGGGATGACGGGGTTGACCTTGCCCGGCATGATCGACGAACCGGGCTGCAGGTCGGGCAGGCGGATCTCGGCGAGCCCGGCGCGCGGCCCGGACCCCATCCAGCGGAGGTCATTGGCGATCTTGGTGAGGCCCACCGCGATCGTCTTCAGCATGCCGCTCGTCTCCACCAGGGCGTCCCGCGCGCCCTGCGCCTCGAAGTGGTCACGCGCCTCACGCAGCGGCAGCCGCGTCATCCGCGCCAGTTCGGCGATCACCCGCTCCGGGAAGCCCGGCGGGGTGTTGATGCCGGTGCCGACCGCCGTGCCGCCGAGCGGTAGCTCGCCGAGCCGGGGCAGCACCGCCTCCAGCCGCTCCACGCCGTACCGCACCTGCGCGGCGTACCCGCCGAACTCCTGCCCGAGGGTGACCGGCGTGGCGTCCATCAGGTGGGTGCGGCCCGCCTTGACGACCGGCGCGAACTCCACCGCCTTGCGGTCCAGCGTGCCCTCCAGGTGCCGCAGCGCCGGGATCAACTGATCCGTCACCAGGCCGGTGGCCGCGACGTGGATGGAGGACGGGAACACGTCGTTGGACGACTGGGACGCGTTGACGTGGTCGTTCGGGTGGACGGGACGGCCCAGGCGCGTCTGCGCCAGCGTCGCGATCACCTCGTTGGCGTTCATGTTCGACGAGGTCCCCGACCCGGTCTGGAACACGTCGACCGGGAAGTGCTCGTCGTGCCGGCCCTCGGCGACCTCCAGCGCGGCCTCGGCGATCGCGTCGGCCATCGCCTTGTCCAGCACCCCCAGCTCGGCGTTGACCCGGGCGGCCGCCGCCTTGATGTGGCCGAGCGCGGCGATGTGCGCGCGGTCGAGCCGCCGGCCGGAGATCGGGAAGTTCGCCACGGCCCGCTGGGTCTGCGCCCGCCACCGCGCCCACGCCGGGACGCGTACCTCCCCCATGGAGTCGTGCTCGATGCGGAATTCCTGCTGTTCGGTCATTACTGGTCTCCGGAAGCCGTGTTCGTCCCGTTTCCTTTACGGATGGGGACTTCGGGCATGCCTTGGCCATTCCCGGCGACCGCCGCATCTCACGTGGTGAGCGCCTCGTAGACGCCCGCCAGCCATGCGACCGGCCCGCTGCCGGCGGCGTGCGGGCCGGGCCGTACCCGCACCCGGATGCGGGCGTGCGGCACGCCCGCGGGCAGCCGCAGCGTCGCCGCCGCCCCGTCGCCGTGCCCCGGCGGGACGCATGCGCCGCGGACCGTGCGGGCCGAGCCGACCGGAGACGCGGTGAAGGACAGCGTCCCCACGCGCGCGCGGCAGACTACCAGCACGCCGATCCGGCGGACGCGACCCGGGACGGTGAGGGTGACCGTGGTCGTCTCCGGCCAGGCGCCGCCGCGCTCGGCGACCTTGCGCGAGGCCGGCCGGCCCGAGGGATCCCGGAGCCTCCCGGGCAGCGCGAGGTCCGGTCCGGCGGCCGAGGACGAGGCGGCGGTCGGCGGCGGCACGGCCGTGGCCGACGTGGTCGGCCGGCCGGACGCGAGCGACGGCCGGTTGTCGGCCACGCCCGGCCGCGGCCGGACCCAGCCGTGCAGCCCCGTCATGACGCCGGCCGCGACGGCGAGGGCCAGAACGCCGCCGGACACGGCGGGCAGCACGCCCTTGCGGTCGAGGAACCGCCGTCCCGGTGTCACCCGGTCCGGCCCGTCCGAGCGCGCGAGAGGCGCGGAGGGAGCGGCGGGTCCGGAGGAGCCCGCGGACGGAAGGCGCAGTGCGGCGGGTCCGGGGCGGGATGCGGACGGCCGATGCGGTGAGCCGCGTTCGGCGGGTGCCGCGTTGGGCGGGTGTGGCGCGGCAGGCCCGGAGGAGGCCGCGTCGCCCCGGTGTGACGCGGCGGGGCCGGCGGAGGCAGCGGACGGCGGGTGGGGGGCGACCGGCCCGGAGGAGGCCGAGGGTGGCCGGTGCGGCGGGATCGGCGGGACCGGACCGGCGTGCGGGCGCGGCGCGGCACCCTGTCGGAAGCCCGGCGGAACGTCGTGCCGGGAGCCGCCCGGCGTCGCGGGATGCCGGCCGGTGCGCCGTGCCAGGCGCCGGCCAGGCCGCTCGCCCGACGGCTGCGCCGGCGGATCCGCAGCCGCCGCCTCGGCGAGGAGCGCGGCGGCGCGGTCGGCCGCCAGCCGCCGGGCCGGATCCTTCCGCAGCAGGCCCTCGAGCACCGGGCGCAGCGGCCCCGCTCGCACCGGAGGGTCGGGCTCGACGGTGACGAGCGCGCTCAGCGTGGCCATGGCGGTGTCGTGGTCGTACGGCGGCCGTCCCTCCACGGCGGCGTACAGCGTCGCGCCCAGCGACCACAGGTCGGAGGCCGGGGTCGCCCGCTCGCCCTTGGCGACCTCGGGCGCGACGTACGCCGGGGAGCCCATGAAAGTGCCCGACTGAGTGAGCGTCGTGGCGCCGTCGTAGGTCGCGATGCCGAAGTCGGTCAGCACCGCGCGCCCGGACGGCTCCAAGAGCACGTTACTGGGCTTGACGTCGCGGTGGACGATGCCGGCGGCGTGCGCGACGCCGAGCGCGGCCAATAACTGCGTGCCGATGTCGGCCACCCGCGGTGGCGAGATCGGCCCGTCGTCGACGAAGACGTCCTCCAGCGAGCGGGCCGGGACGTACTCCATGATCAGCCAGGGCCGGCCGTCCTCCACCACCACGTCGTACATGGCGATGAGGTTCCGGTGGTGCAGGCGCCCCGCGGCCATCGCCTCGCGGTGCGTCCGCCTGACCAGGTTGTCGCGTTCGCGCTGGTCGAGGCTGGGCGACAGGTGGACCTCCTTGACCGCCACCTCGCGTCCGGCGGCCTCGTCCTGCGCCCACCAGACGGTGCCCATGCCGCCGCGCCCGATCTCCTCCATCAGCCGGTAACGTCCGGCGAGCAGGCGACTGCGCGACTCGCTCACGAAGCGCAAGATACCGGCGACCGCTCGCGGGCGGCACCCGGATCTGACGCCGATCTTGCAGTTGAGTTGGTATGGCTGCAAGATCCCATGAAAAGGCCCGTTCCCGCACACGCCGGTGAACCGAGGCAACCGTGGAATCGGAGCACCCCCGTCGGCGACCGCCAACGGGCGACCCCCGCTGCCCGCCGGTGTGCTCCCGCTGCGGCGCGCGCCGGCGGTGCCGTGGTGGCGTGGACGATGTCGCCGCCCGAGCGGTGCCGTGCCGCGCGGTGTCAGCGGCGGCCGATGGTCAGACGGCTGAAGCCGTGTTTTGCCCGGACCGGGATGTGGCGGCAGGCGGGAAAGTACGTGTCGGCGCTGATCCGAGAGCAGGTCGGGCACTGCTGGCCTGCGCGCGGCAGTGGATACCGCCAGAGCACATCACCGATCCGGTGAAATCCCTGGTCATGGGCCTACCACTGGACCACCAGGCACGCTCTCGCTGGTTCCACCGGCGCACTCGCCTAAGCCGAGCGAATGCCCTGGTCAGCTAGCAATTGGCGGCTGCCGTACTAGACGGGACTCCTGCCTGAAGCGTGTCTTCGGGTAGGTAGCGAGGGTGTCTGGGCCGACGTCTCAGGCGCGTCGTGGCCAGAGGGTGACCTGTGTCCCCTGATGGAAGAAGTCGTTGCCCTTGTCGTCGACGACGATGAACGCCGGGAAGTCGACCACCTCGATCTTCCAGACGGCCTCCATGCCCAGCTCCGGGTACTCCAGCACCTCGACCTTCTTGATGCAGTCCTGGGCCAGGCGGGCGGCCGGGCCGCCGATCGAGCCGAGGTAGAACCCGCCGTACGTCTTGCAGGCGTCGGTGACCTGCTTGCTGCGGTTGCCCTTGGCCAGCATCACGAGCGACCCGCCGGCCGCCTGGAACTGCTCGACGTAGGAGTCCATCCGGCCGGCCGTGGTCGGCCCGAACGAGCCGCTCGCGTACCCCTCCGGCGTCTTGGCCGGGCCGGCGTAGTAGACGGCGTGGTCGCGCAGGTACGCCGGCATCGGCTCGCCCGCGTCCAGCCGCTCCTTGATCTTGGCGTGCGCGATGTCGCGGGCGACCACCAGCGGGCCGGTCAGTGACAGCCGCGTCTTGACCGGGTACCGGCTCAGCTCCGCGCGGATCTCGTCCATCTGCCGGTTCAGGTCGATGCGCACGACGTCGCCGTCGAGGTCGTCCTCGGTCGTCTCGGGCAGGAAGCGTGCCGGGTCGGTCTCCAGCCTCTCCAGGAACACGCCCTCGCGGGTGATCTTCGCGACGGCCTGCCGGTCGGCGCTGCAGGAGACGGCGATCGCCACCGGGCAGGACGCGCCGTGGCGGGGCAGCCGGACCACCCGCACGTCGTGGCAGAAGTACTTGCCGCCGAACTGCGCGCCGATGCCGAGCCTCTGGGTGAGCTCGAACACCTGCCGCTCCAGCTCCAGGTCGCGGAAGCCGTGCCCGGCCGGGCTCCCCTCGGTCGGCAGCGTGTCGAGGTAGTGCGCGGAGGCGTACTTGGCGGTCTTGAGCGCGTACTCGGCGCTGGTGCCGCCGACGACGATGGCCAGGTGGTAGGGCGGGCAGGCGGCGGTGCCCAGCGACCTGATCTTCTCCTCCAGGAAGGACATCATCCGGTTCGGGTTCAGCACCGCCTTGGTCTCCTGGTACAGGAACGACTTGTTGGCGCTGCCACCGCCCTTGGCCATGAACAGGAACTTGTACGCGTCGCCCGGCGCGGCGTACAGCTCGATCTGCGCGGGCAGGTTGCTGCCGGTGTTCTTCTCCTCCCACATGGTCAGCGGCGCCATCTGCGAGTAGCGCAGGTTGAGCCGCGTGTAGGCGTCGTAGACGCCGCGGGCGATGTGCCGTTCGTCGTCGCCGTCGGTGAGGACGTGCTGGCCGCGCTTGCCCATCACGATGGCGGTGCCGGTGTCCTGGCACATCGGCAAGACGCCGGCCGCCGCGATGTTGGCGTTCTTCAGCAGGTCGAGGGCGACGAACCGGTCGTTCGGCGAGGACTCCGGGTCGTCCAGGATGCGGCGGAGCTGGGCGAGGTGAGCGGGGCGCAGGAGGTGGGAGATGTCGCGGATCGCCGTCTCGGTGAGCATGCGCAGCACCTCGGGCTCCACCTGGACGAACGAGCGCCCACCGGCCGAAAGCTCACTGATGCCGTCGGTGGTGAGCAGGCGGTATTCGGTCTCGTCCGGGCCCTGGGGGAGCAGTTCGGTGAAGGCGAACTCGGGCATCGCTTCCTCGCTGACGACGCGGTGGTGGGGACGCGTCCAAGGGTAGATCGGCGGGGCGGCGCGGCCGCACGTGGCCCGGCGCTTGCAGTGGCGCATCGCGCGGAGACATGGGGCATCATGCACGCAGCGTCACACCCGTTGTGCCGCGCCGCGGGCCTCCCTTCTCGCGGTACCGGACTGCTTTTCCGCGGTGCCGGATCCCGCCGCCGCGCCCGCATCTCGCGCCGCGGCTGATCCTGTTCGCCGTCGCCCGGCTGCGGGACCGCGCCGCGGCCCGGCGCGAGGCCGCTCACGGTCGCGAGGCGGCGTCTCAGCCGTGCGGTACACGCCCGTCGTGACGTGATCGGCGTTCACCTCTTCGCCGTGCCCGCAAGGCGGTCGCTCCCGGTCGGGAGCCAGTGGACTGCTCAGGCGACGGGCGTTCGGCGACGGCCGGATTCGGGGCGGCGCCGGCGACGGGACGCGGCTCAAAGCCGCGTGCGGCGGCGAGGATGACGAGGGTCAGCGCCGCGCCGATGGCATAGGCGATCCACAGCCGTGACGCGACCGCCCCGGCCACGACCGCGCCGAGCACGAAGCCGACGTAGTTGAACACGTTGACGCGGGCCACGGCGATGCCCAGGCTGGTCGGGTCGAGCCGCCCGGCGGCCGAGAAGGACGTCGGGACGACCACGGCCAGACCCAGCCCGGCGACGGCGAAGCCGGCGATCGCCACGGCAGGGTCGGGGGCGGCCGACGCGGTGAGCAGGCCGAGCCCGCCCACGACCGCACCCGCCGCCACGACCCGGGTGGCGCCGTGCGCGCGGACGAGCAGGTCGGCACCGGCGCGGCTGAGCATCATGCACACCTGGTAGGCGACGTAGCCGAGCGGCGCGACGAAGCCGGAGGCGTGCAGGTCGTCGCGCAGGTACTTGGCGCTGTAGCTGGAGGTCGCCGAGTCGGCGATGTACATGCAGGTGACCGCCACGCCGATGATCACGATGGGCTTCCACGGCACGCGCTTGGCGGCGGCCTTCAGCAGCTCGCCATCAGGGCTCGCGGCCTCCAGCGCCTTCGGGTACAGGCCCCGTCCGGTCCACAGGCACACCGCGAGGCCGGCCGCGGCCGGGATGGCGAAGCCGGTGCCGAGGCCCATGTCGACCTTGTTGGCGAGTGCGATCCACAGGCCGGCGAGGATGCCGGCCGCACTCCACACGGCGTGGAAGCCGGTCAGCAGGCTCTTGCCGTACCGCTTCTCGGCGGTCACCGCCTGCGCGTTCATCGACGCGTCGACGGCGCCGACGAACAGGCCGAACAGGCCCGTCGCCGCGTACAGCACGAGGTTTCCGGGGGCGAGGCCGATCGCGACGACCGACAGCAGGACCAGCGGCTGGGCGATCCGCAGCACCGGCCTGCTGCCGTACCTCGGCATGATCGACCCGGCGAGCACACTGCCCGCGCCGGCGACGACCGGGACGGCGAGCAGCACCAGCGCGAGCGTCGAGTCGGAGAGGCCGTGCGCCTTCTGGATCTCCGGGATCCGCGTCACCAGCGCGGCGAACGACAGGCCCTGGATGCCGAAGGCGGCGTACGCCGGGCGGCGGCCGCGCCGCGTGGGCCCGTCGATGTCAGCCGCCACGGCGACCTCCAGAACGTGAAAGACGTTCGCGTCAGCGTAGATAGTGGGATCGCGGCAGGTCAATACGCGGCGTTATCGTCCTCGTGGCCCGTGGCCCGTGGCCCGTGGCCCGTG
>JBEHYF010000151.1:0-13074 GCA_048498315.1 Actinomycetota bacterium | reverse complement strand
CTAGACACCGGATCGGCGTCTGGGCGGCGGCTTCGGCTCCGCCATGCCGGGCACGGTGAAGCCGAAGCCGTCCATGGACTCGTCATGCAGTCCAGCGCGCCGTGCACAGAGGGCGCGCCGCGGATGCCCGGCGGTCAGACGCGCCAGACGCGGCGGCGCTTGTCGGACAGCGGGCGGGTCGAGGCCCACACGCGGCGCCAGTTCGCGGTCTCGCCCGCCGGTTCGTCATCGGTGCGCACCGCGCCCGGGCGTGTCGGACGGCCGCCGCCGGGGATCTCCAGGGTGCCGTCGGCCGCCGCGCGCAGCGCGCCGTACCAGCCGAGGTCCTCTTCGGCCGCGAGCAGGCTGACCGCCTCGGCCATCCGCGTCCGGAACGCCCGGACGTCCTCGCCCTCTTTCGGCATGATCGGCCGGCCGTAGAGGACCGCGACGCGCGGCCTGCCCGGCTGCGGCCAGTTGCGCCCGCGCGGCATCGCCGCGTACGACCCGCGGATCGCGATCGGCACGCACGGGATGCCCTTCGTGACGCACAGCACCGCGGCGCCGACCTTGAAGGCGTTCATCCAGCCGTCCTCCGACCGGGTGCCCTCGGGGTACAGCAGCAGGCTCCAGCCGTCGTCGACCAGGTCGAGCGCGACGCTGCGCAGCCGCTTGGAGCCGTACCGCTCGACCGGGAACGCGTTGAAGAAGATCGCGGTGAGCGTGGCGCGCCAGCGGACGTCGAAGAAGTAGTCCGACGCCGCACCGACCGCGACGCGGTTCGCGAACCGCTCCGGCAGCGAGCCGAGGATCAGCGGGGTATCCAGGTGGCTGGAGTGGTTGGCCACGAACACGACCGGGCCGCGCACCCCGTCGAGGTACTCGACGCCCTCGACGACCGGCGTGATCTGCCGCCAGGTGACCGGCTTGAGCAGCGCCTTGCGCAGCACGGCACGGGCGGTGACGGCGACGGGCGTGCGCGCCCACGCCGTCGGGAACAGCCGCTCCTCCGGCTCGACGACGTGCGGCTCGGCCGAGCGCGGCACGGTCGACCGGCCCCGCCAGTCGCGGCCGTGCCGCAGCAGCCGGATCTCGCCCCGGATGCTCATCTCCGCCCCCTGCTCATCGTTCGCTCAGCTCCTCACTCGCTCCGCGGGCGACCTTCGTCGGAGGCGCGCCGGATCTGCTCGGCCGACCGCTCCGCTCGCTGCGTCGGGCTCGCTCATCGCACGTCCGCCATCGCGAGCGGCGGCGCGTGCAGGTAGGAGATCGACGGGCTGGAGCCGACGGTGTCCTTGGCCATCTCCAGCGCGTCCGCGAGCGTGGTCGCCGCCCGGAAGCCCATCCGCGCCGTGGTCTTGCGGTTGCCGCCCACGAAGATCACGTCGCCGAGGTGCTCCAGCGCGTGCGCGCCCCAGTACCACATGTAGAACGGGTGCACGCCGTGGTAGGCGTAGCTGCTCCGGTAGAGCTGGATGTACCAGGGGTCGGTGGCGAACTGCTCCTCGTACTTGGTCTCCAGCAGCACCGGGTCGGTGCTCTCGGTGAGGATCTCCTCGAAGAAGTCGATGTAGCTGGGGTGGTGCACCGGGTGGAACTCGTTCGGCACCGGGTGGTAGAAGATCGCCACGCCGCCCTGCCGCACGATCGGCTTGTTCTTGTACAGGTTGAAGAAGTAGCCGAGCCCGAGCGACATGACCAGGATCGGGTTCATCACCGAGTTGACGTTGTACGGGCAGATGTAGGGGAGCCCGTAGATCGCGATGTCGGACTGGCCGTTCACCTCGGTGAGCTGCTGGCGGTGCACGTTCCGAAGGGTTCGGGGATGCACCTCCGACTGCAGGCCGGCGTTGATGCCGGTGACGCCGTACGGCGCGGCGGTGCTCTGCCAGATGCGCCGCCGGGTCTTCTTCGGCAACAGCTCGTTGGCCCGCTTCACCGCCAGGTACGACGCCTGGTCGCGGACGTTCCACTCCCACTCGCGCTTGTTCAGGAAGCCCATCGAGGAAGGGAATGTGTCGTTGTTCAGCGTCGTCTCGATCGTGAACACCCTGACGTGCTCGTCGATCAGGCCCTTCATCCGCTCGTACGAGTGGTGCATCGCGGAGTTCGGCGGATCGTTGAAGGAGGTGGAGTGCCGCAGCGTGTGCACGTTGTGGTGGTGCCTGAGGCTGCGGTAGCTGGCCAGGCCGACCGACACCGACTTGGCGCCGCCGCTCATCGCGGTCAGCGTGATGTTCACGTAGACGATCAGGTCGCTCTCGGCGGCGCGCCGGTTGATCTCGACGTCTTCGCCGTGCCTGGTCTTGCCGAGGTGGACGAGGTTGTCGTGATCTTCGGCGTCGTGGTTCTTCAGGTGGTCGGGGAAGAACGCGCGGAACACCCGCTCGCCGACGGTGCGCTTCAGCTCGGCCGGGGTCATGCGGCGGTGCAGGGCGTTCGCGGCGATCAGCTCGACGTCGTCGACGCCCTTGGCCGCCGCCATCTCCAGCACCTGCTCGATGATGCGCTGCCGCACGTCGGGCGTCTGCATGGGCGGCAACGGCAGTGACAGGTCGTCGAAGACGATGGTCAGCCGCATGCCGGGCCGCAGCAGCTCCGGTAGCGGCTCGGTGCCGTGCGGGTGCAGCAGCGCGTGCCGGATCGCGGCGTCGACGTCGCGGATGCCGGGCAGCGAGTCGGGCGGATAGATGACCTTGGCGCCGAGCGGAAGCCGTTCGAGCCGGAAGCCCTCGCCCTGGTGGATGAGCAGCGGAGGGGTGCGCTCATCCACGTCGAGTACGAAACCGGGTCTGCTCACAGTTACCTCTGTTCCTTGTCCCAACCAACCTGCCCCGACCGACCTCCGCGCGCCTATCGCGCCGGGTCGAAGGCGACCTTGACGGTGCCGAGCCGTCCCGCGTCGGCGGCGTGGTTGAGGGCCTCCCGCCAGCGGGCGAGAGGGTAGGTCGTGCCGACATAGCCGTCGAGCGGCGCGGTGCCGGCCAGGCGCAGCGCGTCGGCGAAGTCGGCTCCGTCGGCGCCCGACGCGTACGCCCCGACGAGCTTCAGCTCGCGGTACCACAGCGGGGTCAGGTCGACGTTGCCGGACGGCATGCCGGACATGACCACCGTGCCGCCGGCCCGCACGAGCCGCAGCGACGTGTCGAGGCCGTTCGTGCCGCCCGTGCACTCGAAGGCCAGGTCGACGCCGCCGAGGAGGAAGTCGGCGCCGCGTTCGGGGGTGTGCATCCGTGCGGTGGTGACCCGGCGCAGCGCGCGCACGGCCTTGCGCGGCTCGATGACCGCGGTCGCGCCGAGCGCCTTGGCCTTCTCCTTCTGGTGCCCGTGCTTGGCGACGACGTACACCGGGCCGACCTGGGTCAGCTCGCGCAGCGCCAGCAGCGTCAGCAGCCCGACGGTGCCCGCGCCCACCACGACGGCGGTGGCTCCGGACGGGACGTCGACGCGGCGTACCGAGTGCACAGCGCAGGCCAGCGGCTCGACGAGCACCGCGCGCTCGTCCGGCAGGTCGTCGGGGACCACGTGCAGTTGGCTGGCGTGCGCGACGAGCTGGCGGCTCCAGCCGCCGCCGGTGTCGGCACAGAAACCCGTCTGCAGGCCGGCGGAGATGCGGCCGGCGGTGATGTGGTCGCAGCGACTCTGCAGGCCCTGGGCGCACCAGCGGCACTCGGGCGTGCCGCGCGCCGCGCACGACAGCACCGGGTCGATGACGACCCGCGAGCCCGCGGGCACGCCGGGCACGGCGTCCTGGGTGCGGCCGACGATCTCGTGGCCGGGCACGAACGGCATCGACGTCATCGGCGACAGATACGGCGACGAGCGCCCGAGCAACAGGCCGAGGTCGGAGCCACAGATGCCGGACAGGATCGGCGTCACGCGGGTCCAGCCCGGCCCCGGCAGGTCCGGCGCCTGGCGGTTCACCAGGCGCAGCGGCGCGATGTTGCCCGCGATCATACCGCTCATGCGCCCGCCCGCGCGGGTCGAGGTCAGCCCGCGGGCGGCCAGGAACCGGCCGGGCGAGCGGTGGTACTCAAGGGCGAGGATCATCGGGCGCTCACCACGCCGTGCTCGGTGGTCACGCTCGCCTCCTCGTTCGCTCCGCGTAAGACTCGCTTCGCATCGCCTTACACTCCGCTCACTCGTCGGCTCACCGTTCCGGCCGAATCGGTCCCGATGGCGTCGATCAGCACGTCACCCCGTCCACGGGTGTGCGCCCCCCATTCGTAGATGCGCCAGTGGCTGCGCTTGGCGTGACGGTACAGGGAAGGGTCGGGGTTGACCGCCGCCGGGTTCCCGACCGCCTCCAGCAGGGGCCGGTCGGAGTAGCTGTCGGCGTAGGCGTACGAAGCGGACAGATCAAGCCCCTCGGCGGCGGCGTGGCGGCGCAGCCAGGCGGCGCGTGCCTCGTCGACCAGCGGCGGCGCGGCGAGGTAGCCGGTGAGCACGCCGTCGCGCTCGTGCATGCGGCTGGCCACGATCTCGTCGAACAGCGCGGCCAGCGGCTCGACGAACAGGTCGATCGTGCCGGTGATCAGGATCGTCTTGTGCCCGGCCGTGCGGTGGGCGCGGATGCGGCGGACCGCCTCCGGCATGGCCCGCTGCAGCACGGCCTCGCCGAGCACGTCGTTCACCAGCGCGCGCAGGCGCTCGACGTCGGCGCCCTCGTACCGGCGCAGGAAGGTGCGCACGAAGTCGCCCCGGTCGCGCCGCTCGGCGCGCAGGTAGCGGGGGAGCGAGCGGGCCAGGTCGGCCAGCTCGCCGCCCCACTGCGAGCGCGGCAGCGACGACAGCCTCGCCCACAGGTAGGACTCGATGAGGTTCGAGGCGACGATCGTGCCCTCGAGGTCGAAGACCGCCGCGATGTCGGTGCGCTCGGGCAGCGCGGGCGCGGCGCTCTTGCGGCCGCCGCCGCGGTTCTTGGCGAACCCGCGCATCATCTCGGTCACGCTGGGGGAGTGCACCTCCTGCAGGTAGTGCTCCCAGTCGATGACCGACGGGTCGAAGCCGTGCTCGGCGGCCCGCTCGGGCGGCAGCGACCGGTGCAGCGCGTGCGTGCGGCTGTCGTCGTAGATCACCTCGGCCTGCGTGTACGCCTGGTACAGGTCGGCGTACTTGCGCAGGAAGTCGAGGTTGGTCTGCTGCCGGTGCACCGCCGTCATCCACGCGCGGGTCTTGCCGGAGGCGGGCAGCCGCAGCAGCGCCCGCTCGGCCATCGCGGTGGCCCGCTCGCTGCCGCTCAGCATCAGCTCGACCTGCCGGATGCCGGGGAACCGCCACTGCGGCACCCGGATGTGGCCGCGCTCGCCGGCCGGCATCGGGTGGCGGCGGAAGTAGTCGCGGACGTTCTCGTACAGGCCGCGGAACGACAGCGGGTTGCGCGAGCCGGAGCCGACGTGGAAGTAGGCGGGCTCGCCGCGCTCCGGCGGCGTCGCGGCCACCGCGAGGGTGGCGTTGACGACCAGGTCGACCGGGATGATGTCGACGACGCTGTCGGGCAGGCCGGGGAACTCCGGCAGGATGCCCCGCCCGTACGCGATGATCAGCGGGTCGGCCATCTTGTAGCCGTCGATCCATCCCGGGTACGGGTGGTTCAGCGAGCTCTCCACGATCGCCGGGCGCACGATCGACAGGCGCCGGTCGCCCCACAGCTCCTCGGCGGCGCGCTCGCCCAGCGCTTTCGTGAAGGTGTACACGTCGGGCCAGCCGAGGCTCTGCGCCCGCGCGCGGCCGTAGTCGACGAGCCGGTCGGTCACCCACTCCTGGCGGGCCTCCTCGGCCGCCGCCACGACCGACTGCGGGCCGGCCTTGCGGTGCTCGCCGCGCGCCCGCGCCATCGACCGGCGCAGCACCTCGGGCCGCCGCGAGTCGCGCTCGACGTCGGCGCGGGCGGCCAGCGCGCCCGCCATCTCGGTGCGCCAGTCGACGGTGTGGTCGAGCCGCGCCTCGGGCACCACGCCCTTGCGGACGCCCGCCACGTACGCGGTCGACACGTGCACGACGTGCGGGTCGGCTCCGGCCGCGTGCAGCGCCTCGTACAGGGTGACCACACCGGAGACGTTGGTGCGGAAGGCCTCGTCGATCGGCGGGTCGAACGAGACCGTCGACGCGCCGTGGATGACCACGTCGAGGTCGGACGGGAGAGTGACCTCGCCGAGGTCGCCCGCGATGACGTTGACCCGCTCGGCCGCGATGCGGCGCAACTCGTCCTCGCCGAGGCGCTCGCGCATCGGGCGGAACACCGGCTTGCGCAGCAGCCCCTCGAAGCGCCGCTGCGCCGAGGTGCCGCCCTTCGGCCGGATCAGCAGCGACACGCGCGTGCCCGGGTAGGCCGACAGCAGCTTCTCGAGCGTTGCCTGGCCGAGGAACCCGGTGGCGCCGGTCAGCAGGACGTGTGACTCATCGAGCGAAGGGAACTCGTGTTCGTCTGGCGCCATCCGCTGGTTTTCTCCGATCGTGGGCATGGGCCTTGCGCAGGCCGCGAGCCATCGGGGCAAGACTAACGAAGCGATCCTCCCAGCACCAACGGCGCGCCGTCCGTGCGGCCTCGTGTCCCGCCGGTCGTGCACACCCGGCCGCCACCACCCGGCCGCCCCGCGGTGACGGCGCGGCCGCGCACCGTACGGGCGTGCGGACGCTCTGGACGGGCGTGCGGGAGGAGCCTCGCTCAGCGCTCCGACTCGGCGAGGGCGTCGTTCAGCGAGCCGGACCGGAACACCTCGACGCGGATCGGTGCGTCCGCGAACCCGGCGTCGCGGATCGCGGCGGCGACCGCCGCGTCGGCGCGAGCGCGCTCGACCAGGTGCGGGTCGACCTCCAGGCGCACCGCGTCGCCGAGGTCGCGGACCCGCAGATCGCGGACGGCGCCGCCGAGCACGGCGCGCACCGCGGTCTCGGCCCGCTCGATCCGGGCCAGCCGCGCCGACGTCACCTCGATGCCGTACGCGATCCGGCTCGCCATGCAGGCCGCCGCCGGTTTGTTCCAGACCGCCAGCCCCCAGTGCCGCGCGACGGCCCGCACGGCCTCCTTGTCCATGCCCAGGTCGGCGAGCGGCGTGCGGGCGCCGCGCTCGGCCGCGGCGCGGATGCCCGGCCGGAAGCCGGCGACGACGTCGGAGGCGTTCGTGCCCGTCGTGATCGTGGCGAAGCCCAGCTCGGCGGCGAGCGCGTTCGCCGTGTCGAGCAGCACGCTCTTGCAGAAATAGCAGCGCCGCCCGTTGTTCTCGCGGTACCCGGCGACCTCCAGCTCGCCCGTCGCGGGCGTGTGGTGCGCCACGCCCAGCCCGGCCGCGAACTCCCGGGCCGCCGCCAGCTCGGCGGCCGGCAGCGACGGTGACACCGCGGTGACCGCGGCCACGTCATCGGGGCCGAGCGCGCGCACCGCCGCGGCGAGGACGACACTGGAGTCCACACCGCCGGAGAAGGCGACCAGCGTTCTGCCGTAGCCTGCCATCTCGGAAACCAGCCTGTCGGAGAGGACCACCACGTCCACCATGCAACCCCGATCCGTTGAGAAGCTGTGATGACGGTATCCCAGCCGGACGGCGTCGCCGATCTCGGCTTCGCCCGTCTCGACGTGCAGCGCGCCGCGCGGACCGGTGACCCGGAGGTCGTGTTCGGGCAGGGCAAGACCCCCGGCCAGATCGTCACCGCCCTGCGCACGCTGCACGAGGCGCATCCCGAACGCGCCGTGCTCGCCACCCGCCTTTCGGAGGAGGCGCTCGCCGAGTGCGCGGCGCGGCTGCCGGGCGCGGAGGTCGACCCGGTCGGCCGCACGGCGGTGCTGGGCACGGCCGAGACGCGCGGCGTCGTGGCGGTGGTCGCCGCCGGCACCTCCGACCTGCCCGTGGTGCGCGAGTGCGCCACCACGGTCCGGGTGTTCGGCGCAGAATCCGATGAGATCGTCGACGTGGGCGTGGCCGGCCTGCACCGGCTGCTCGCGCAGCGCGACCGCATCGCCGCCGCCGACGTCGTCGTCGCGGTCGCGGGCATGGAGGCGGCGCTGCCCTCCGTGCTCGGCGGCCTTGTGGGGGCGCCGCTGATCGCCGTGCCGACCAGCGTCGGGTACGGCTGGCACCTCGACGGCGTCACCGCCTGGCTCGCCACGGTCAACAGCTGCGCGCCCGGCGTCGTGTCCGTCAACGTCGACAACGGCTTCGGCGCCGGCGTCGCCGCCGCCCGCATCGCCCGCCGCACGGCATCGCGGCGCGCCGGTGAGAACGGCCGCCGATGACGGCCTCTCACCGGGCGGGGCCGTTCCGCGACCGCACGCGCCGACCGGGATCTCCATGCCGCGACCGATGTCGTGACCGGTCGCCGTGGCGCGGGCCGGCCGCACGCGGGGCGGGGGCCGGCCGATGAGCGGCCGGGTGCTGTGGGTGGACGCCGGCAACGGCGCCGCCGGCGACATGTTGCTCGCCGCGCTGCTGGACGCCGGCGCCGATCTCGACGCGGTGCGCCGGGGACTGCGCGGGCTCGCGGTCGAACCGGTCCAGGTCGAGCCGAGGGCGGTGCGGCGGCACGGCATGCGCGCTCTCCACGCCGGCGTACGCGCGCCGCGCGCCGGCGTGTCGCGGAACCTCGCGGACGTCACGGCGATCCTGGAACGCGCCGCGCTCCCGCCGGAGGTGCGGGCGTTCGCGGTGGCGGTGTTCGAGCGGCTGGCCCGCGCCGAGGCGCGGGTGCACGGGGTGGCCGTCGCCGACATCCACTTCCACGAGGTCGGCGCGCTGGACGCGATCGCCGACGTGACCGGCTGCGCCCTCGCCCTGCACGACCTCGGCCTGCTCGCGCCGGGCACGGTCCGCGTCGTGTCGCCGGTCGCGGCCGGCTCCGGGACGGTACGTGCCGCGCACGGGACGCTGCCCGTCCCCGTCCCGGCCGTGCTCGAACTCCTCACCGAGGCCGGGGCGCCGCTGCGCGCGCACCCGGCCGTGATGGAGCTGTGCACGCCCACCGGCGCTGCGCTGCTGGCGACGCTCGCGACCGGCTGGGGTCCGGTGCCCGACTGCGTGCCCCGCGCCACCGGAACCGGTGCCGGCACCGCCGACCCGGAGAGCCACCCGAACGTGCTGCGCGTGCTGGTCGGCGACGCGACGGACGCCGGCGGCGCGGGCTGGACCACGGCGGAGCTGCGCCGGGTCGACGCCACGATCGACGACCTCGACCCACGGCTGTGGCCGGACGTGCTGGAGGCGCTGCGCGCCGCCGGGGCGGCCGACGCCTGGTGCGCGCCCGCGCTGATGCGCAAGGGGCGCCCCGGCCAGGTGCTGAGCGTCCTCGCCGACCCGGACCGGCTCGACGCCGTGTGCGGCGTCGTGTTCGAGCAGACGACCACGCTGGGCGTGCGGATCTCCGCGGTCGAGCGCCGCTCCCTGCGCCGCGACCGGGTCGAGGTACGGGTGGGCGGCGCCGTCGTCGGCGTCAAGCGCGGGCTGCTCGGCGACCGCGTCGTGACCCTCCAGCCGGAGTACGACGAGGCACGCGCCGCCGCCGAGGCCGCCGGCCGACCCGTCGCCGACGTCCTCGCCGAGGCCCGCCGCCTGGCCGGTCGCCGGGATCCCTGACGCCGTCGCCGCGGCCCACGACGGCCGGGACACCGGGAGGTCGGGAGGCCCGGGCGTCGGCTCGAGGGCATCGGGCCGTCACTCACGCTCGCGGAGGGCGGCCAGGCGCTCGATGATCTCGGCGCGCTGGAGCCGGCCTTCCACCATCGCGCTCCAGAAGAAGCATGCGAGCCCGGTGAAGAACGCTACACCCGCCAGCACGGCCAGGACGAGCGCGCGCATGAGGGCGGCGGCACCGATCCAGCCGACCACCCTCACACGGTCGAGAGCCGGGGACTCGACCGGAACCGGGCGGCCGACCGCGAAGAACGCCTGCACGATGGCCACGATGGCCAGGATCACGGCGACCGCCACGGCGATCAGACCCGCGATCTTCCACGACTGTGGGGTCATGCATCCGATCATCCACGTTTCGGCCGCGGACATCGATGGCGACAGCGGCGGTGCGGCCGGAACCGGACCGCTGCGGGGACGCCGCGGCGCGGTGACCGCCGGCCGGATGTCACGTTCGCGGGCGGACGGCCCGTCTCATGGACGACCGGGCGCGGACGGCGCCCGGCTCCTGACGAGAGGAGAACGCAATGACCTGCCGGATCGTGCTCGGCGCCGGGTACGCGGGTCTGCCGGCCGCCGGCCGGCTCGCGAACCAGGTCGGCCCGGGCGAGGCGGAGATCACGCTGGTGAGCGCCTCGGACACGTTCCTCGATCAAGAACTCGTGCTCGACTCGGCCAAGCTGCTCTTCCGCCGCCTCGGCCCCTACCCGCCGCGAAACCGGCGCGGCGGCCGCAAGGCCGAGCCGGTCGCGGCGGCGTCGTGAGCGCGGGCGACGGCCGGCCCGGCGGCGGTGACGACCGGACGGACGAGGACCCGGCGCTCACCGGCGGCCGGGCGGGGGATGGCGCCGTCCCCGCCGGGCCACCCGGCGTCCCGGCGGCGGATGCCGGCGAGGCGAACGACGAGACGGCGGCGACCGCAAAGCGCACGGGCCGGGCGGCGGAGGACCGCGGCCAGGAGGACCGCGACCCGGCCGGCGGCGGTGCGGTGTTCGAGGAGCACCGCGACCTGCTGTTCTCGGTGGCATACCGCATGCTGGGCAGCGTCACGGAGGCCGAGGACGTCGTCCAGGAGGCGTGGCTGCGCTGGCATCGGGCGGACCGATCGCGCGTGCAGGACTTCCGGGCGTATCTGGCGAAGCTCACCGCGCGCGTCGCCGTCGACCAGCTCCGGCGGGCCCGCGCCGGACGCGAGGTGTACGTCGGCTCGTGGCTGCCCGAGCCGCTGGCCACCGGCCCCGACGTCGCCGAGGACGCCGCGCTGGCCGACTCGGTATCGATGGCGATGCTCGTCGTCCTGGAGACGCTGTCGCCGCTGGAACGCTCGGTGTTCGTGCTCCGGGAGGCGTTCGGGTTCAGCCACGCGGAGATCGCCGACGCCCTCGACCGGTCCGAGGAGTCGGTCCGGCAGATCGCGCACCGCGCGCGGCGACACGTGCAGGCCCGGCGGCCGCGTTTCGAGTCCGACCGGCGGCTGCGCCGCGAGGCGGCCGAACGGTTCATGGCGGCGGCCGTCGGCGGCGACATCAACGCGCTGATGGCGCTGCTCGCCCCCGGCGTGACGCTGTGGTCCGACGGCGGCGGCAAGGTACGCGCGCCGCGCCGCCCGGTCCACGGCGCGGAGAAGGTGGCGCGGTTCTTCGCCGCGATCTCCGGCGACGTCCCGCCCGGCAGCGCCGGCCGGATCACCGAGGTCAACGGCGGACCGGCGATCCTGGTGCACGCCGGCGACGTCCCGATCACGGTGCTCACGGTCGACCTCGACCCGGACACCCACCGGATCGCCGCCCTCCACCTCATCAGCAACCCGGACAAGCTCACCGGTCTGACGGACGGGGGGCGCCGCGGCGCCGGGAGCCGTCGCGACGTTCGGATGCCGGACCGATGACGGCCGGAGGGAAGCCGCCGCGGCGTCGGCGGTCCGCGTCTCGGATCTCAGACGGTTTGTCGTCGGCGCAGGCTTGCGGACCGCCCATCGGTGCGTGAATGTTCCGCCATGACGAAACAGGAGGTCGGTGACGTGACGCGCGCGGCCGGGCGGCAGACCGGCCAGGGCGCGCTGGGCACCGAACGACGGTCGATCGACTTCATACCGCCGGCCGAGCGGTACGGGTCCGTGCGCAGCCTCTTCACCGTGTGGTTCGCCGCGAACATGCAGGTGACGACGGCGGTCACCGGGGCGCTCGGGGTGATCCTCGGGCTTCCGCTGCCATGGGCGATCGTGGCGCTCGTGATCGGCAACCTGGTCGGTGCGGTCTTCATGGCGCTGCACTCGGCCCAAGGCCCGAAGCTCGGCATCCCGCAGATGATCCAGAGCCGTGCCCAGTTCGGCTTCTACGGTGCGATCCTGCCGCTGCTGCTGGTCGTGCTGATGTACGTCGGGTTCTTCGCGACCAGCGCGGTGCTCGGCGGTTCGGCGCTGGCCGGCTGGTGGGGGATCGGCCGCACGCCCGCAACCGTCATCGTGTCGGCGGTCTGCACGGTGCTGGCCGTGTACGGGTACCGCCTGATCCACCACTACGAGCGGTGGATCAGCCTGCTCGCGGCGCTCGCGTTCCTCTACCTGACCTACCGGCTGCCGAGCGGCCACCACGTCGGCGCGGCCTGGCACTCCGGGCACGTCGGCGCCGGCACCTTCCTGCTGGTCGTGGCGATCGCCGCCACCTGGCAGATCACGTACGCGCCGTACGTCGCCGACTACTCCCGCTACCTGCCCGAGGGCACGTCGGTGCGGGCGGCGTTCTGGTGGACCTACACCGGCAGCGTGATCGGCACCGTCTGGATGATGGCGTTCGGGAGCATCTGCGCGGCCGTCGCGGCCGAGTCGTTCGAGGGCGGATCGGTGTCGTTCGTCGTCGGACTGGGCTCGCCGCACTGGCCGTTCTCGCTGGTCATCGTGCTCGGCATCGTCGCGGTGAACGTGCTCAACCTCTACGGCATGTTCATGTCGGCGACGACCACGATCACGGCGCTGCGGCCGGCGCGGGTGAGCGGCGCCCTGCGGCTCGGGTTCGTCGTCGCGGCGGCCGTCGTCGGCACGGCGGTCGCGCTCGCAGCCAGCGCCGACTTCCTGGAGAACTTCGAAAACTTCATCCTGTTCCTGGCGTACTTCCTGATCCCGTGGACCGCGATCAACCTCGTCGACTTCTACCTGGTCCGCAAGGAGCGGTACGACATCGACGCGATCTTCCGGCCCGACGGCGTGTACGGCGGCGTGAACTGGCGCACGATCGGCGCGTACCTGATCGGCATCGTGGTCGAGGTGCCGTTCGTCAGCACGACCTTCTACACCGGACCGCTGGTGAAGCACCTCGGCGGCGCCGACATCTCCTGGATCATCGGCCTCATCGTCGCCTCGGTGCTGTACTACGCCTGGTCCGGTCCCGCGGCGCGCCTCGCCGCGCGGGCCGCCTGACCGCGTCCTCCGGCCCTGGCCGGCCGCACGGCCGGCCAGGGGCGTGCTGGACCAACGCAG
>JBEHYF010000150.1:0-13123 GCA_048498315.1 Actinomycetota bacterium | reverse complement strand
CGCGGCAGACCGGGCCGCAGATGCTCCTCGACGCGGATGTACTTCAGCCCCGCCCGCAGGTCCGCGTCGTTGCGCAACCGCACGACCAGCGGGAACTCCGCCAGCGCGGTGGTGTCGAACAGGCCCGTGGTGTACAGCAGCTGGACCCCGAGCGCGTCGGCGACCGCACGCTGCAACTCCAGCAGATAGGTGGCGTTGGCCCGGCCGATCGGGTTGTCCAGGAAGAGGGTGCCGGCATGCCGCTGCCGGTCCCGGCCGCTGTCGTTGCTGCGCAGCGCCGCCATGGTGCAGTACAACGCGATCGCCGCGGTGAGCAGCTGACCGCCGGAGAACACATCGCCCATCTGCCCGACGGGCACCCGCTCGGCCCGCAGCACCGCGTCGGGCTTGAGGATCTCCACCGCCACCCCGCGCGGCTGGAGGGCGGCGTGCAGCCCGCGCAGCAGCAGGGCCATTCCGTCCCGGCGCAGGTCGGAGTTCTTCCGCACGGCCGAGCGGGTGGCCTCGTCGATGACCTCGCCGAGGCGTTCGCTCAGCTGCGCGGCGTCCGGGTCCTCGAAGCGGATGCGCAGGAACTCCTGCCCGGACCACTCCCCCAGGCCCTCCGGCAGCCGGGACAGGCGCTGCGCCGAGCGCAGGGTGGCCAGCGCGGCCTCCACCAGGCCGCGCAGCCGGTCCACGATGCTGTCCCGGTTGCGCTCCAACTGGCCGAGCTCGTCGGTCAGTACGCGCAGCCGCGGCGCGAACGCGGCCGCCCAGGCGCCGGCGTGCTCGGGCAGCGCGGCCGCGGGCAGCTCGCGGATCTGCTGACGGGCCGGGGTGCGCACCTGCTCGTACCGGGTGGCGTTGGCGTGCCGCACCAGCTGGTCGCACGCCTCGCGCAGCCGCGACTCGGCCGTGGACAGGTCGGCGGCGCAGCCGCGCAGCGAGCGCCTGGCCTCGGCGGCCGCCTGCCGGGCGTCGGCCAGGCTGCCCGGGTACGGCTGCGGCGGCTCCTCGCCCGCACCGTCCTGGGCTGCCTCCCGCAGCAGGTCGCGCAGGAGCGCCGCCGCCTCCGCGAACCCGGAGGCCGCGTCCTCGGCGGCGCGGTGGGCCCGTTGCAGCTCGGTGTGCCGCTCCCGTGCGGCGGCCAGGGTGTCGTCGCACCGGGCGAGGTCGGCGGTGGCCGTCCGCAGCAGCGTCTGCGCGTGCTGGACGCCGACCGGCACCAGCTCGTCGGAGAGCTGGGTGTGCGCCTCGCCGTCCGCGGGAGCCAGCCGCTCGGCCTCGCCGCGCAGCCGGCCGAGCAGTTCGCTGGCCGCGTCCGCGCGCGACTCGATCCGCTGGACCAGTTCCTCGGCGCGGGCGGCGGCCGCCTGGCGGGACGGGCCGTCCGCGCCGTCGGCGCCCTCCAGCAACTGGGCCGCGCGGTTGCGGACCTTGTTGGTCAGCCGGTCCAGCTCGGCGCGCGCGGCGCTCTCGTCGCTCTCGGCGCGGGCCTGCTCGGCGCGCAGATCGGCGCCGACGCCCACCTTCTCGTATACCTGGGAGGCCGCCCGGTAGGCCTCGCGCAGCGCCGGCAGCGAGACGCGCGGCGCCTCGTCGTCGGCGCCGCCGGCCGGGCCGCTCTCCGGGACGCCCGCGATCTCGGCGCGTTCGGCGCGCAACGCGCGGACGGTGCGGCGCGCGTCGTCGGCGGCGCGCTGTGCGGCGCGCCGGTCCTCGTCGCCGGAGCGCGCCCGGGCCAGGCAGGACGCGGCGCGCTCCTCGGCCTCGGCGGCCTCCTCGGCGAGTTCCCGCAGGCCGCGCTGCCAGGCCGCCCGCTCCCGCAGCCGGAAGGCCAGTCCGGCGAGCGCGTCGGCGCGGCGGCGGGCCCGCTGAGCGGTCTCCTGCGACTCGTCGCGGACCCGGGCGGCCTCGGCGGCCGCCTCCTCGGCCTCGGCGCGCCGGGTGCGGGCCTCGGCCAGCTCGGCGCGGGCGACGGCGGCGGCGTCACGCGCCTCCCGCACGGCCGCCTCCAGCTCGGCGAGGCGGCCGGCCGGGCAGCCGGAGCGCCAGGACGCCAGCCGGGCGGCGAGTTCACGGTCGCGGCCCAGGCGGGCGGCGAGCGCGCGGATCTCGTCCTCGCGGGCGGCGGCGCGGGCGCGCAGGGCGTGCCGCTCGCCGTCGGCGGCCTGCTCGTCGTGCATCGCCGGGTTCGGCGGGACGAGGAAGACGTCGGCCGGGCCCTCGGCCGGGGTGGGGGCCAGCAGGGCCGCGGCGGTCCCGACCGCGACGGCGGACCGCGGCAGCAGCGCGGCCTCGGCGAGGACGTCCCGGGCCCGCCGGTAGGAGTCGGGGTCGGTGACGACCACGCCGTCCACCAGCTCGGGGCGGGCGGCGAGCACCGCGGTGTGGTCCACCGGGTCCACGGCCTGCGCCAGGTAGCGCCAGCCGGGCAGCGCGGGCACGCCGTGCTCACCGAGGTACTCGACGGTGGCGAGCACATCGGGGCTGGGCGGCAGGAGTCCGCCGTCGCCGAGCGCGGCCAGGATGCGGGAGTCCTCGGCGGCGGCCGTCCGCAGCTCGAACAGCTGCCGCTCGGCGGTCGCGATGCCGCCCTCCAGCAGCTCGCGCAGCGATTCGGCGCTGCGGTCGAGGTCTGCGGGGCTCAACTGCCCCTCATCAGGCGGGGATTGGGCGCCCGCGCTCTCGCTGCCCGGCGCGGTGCGGGCGGCGGGCACCCGGGCGGACGCCTGCGGGCCCGGCAGTCCCAGGAGTTCGGCGAGGCGCTCCTCGCCGGCCAGGGCGCGGGCGGTGCGCAACTCCCCGTCGTACGCGGACTCGGCGGCGCCCAGCGCGTCGGAGGCGCGGGCCTCGGCGAGTTCGGCGCGGTTCTCCGCGGCGGCGGCCTGGCGGGCGTGGTCGGCCGCCGCGCGGGCGGTCTCCCGGGCGGTCTCCCAGGCCGCGACCGTGGTCTTCTCCGCGTCGGACGCCTCCAGGGCGACGCGGGCCGGGTCGGCGTCCGGGCCGGTGTCGTCCAGCCATCCGGCGCGCACCGCCTCGGCGGTCTCCTGTTCGACCTCGGCGAGCCGCTGCTGGAGGTGGCCGATCTCGCTGCGGGCGCGCTGGGCGGCGGTGGCGGCCGCGGTCGCGTCACGGTGGGCGGCCTCGGAGGCAGTCTGGAGGGCGACGGACCGCTCCTCCTCCTCGTCCGCCTGGCGTTCCGCGGCGTCGGCGGCGGCGTCCAGAGCCCGCACCAGGTCGGTGGCGGCCTTGGCGCGGGCGGCCAGGGCGGGCGCCGCGTCCCGTTCGGCGTCCCGGATCGCGGCGGCCACCCGGGCCGAGCGGTCGGCGGCGGCGCGGTGCCGCAGCACCGTCTCGGCGGCCTGCCAGGCGGCGTGCAGGGTGCGGGCGTCGGCGAGTTCGCGGCGCAGCGCCGCGGCGTCCTTCTCGGCGGCCGCCAGGCTCAGCGAGGCGTGCCGGTACGCGATCTCGGCGCTGATCAGGGCGGTGCGGGCGCGGGCCGACTCGGCGTCGGTGACCGCGTGGGCCGCGTCGGCGACCTGGTCGGACAGTTCGGCGGCGCGCTCGCGTTCGCCGGCGGAACGGGCGGACAGCCGGCGGACCAGCTCGCGGACCCGGCGCTCGCTGCCGGCGTGGACGCCCCGGGCGCGGTCGCGATGCTCGGCGAGGTCCGCGATGCGCTCCAGGTGCTCCAGGGAGCCGGCGGTGAAGTCCCGTTCGGCGGTCAGCTCGGCGCGGCGCCCCAGCTTCCCGGCGAAGCCGTGGACCAGGTCGGCGAGGCCGTCGGTGTCCCGGGTGTCGGTGACGGCGCGCAGCAGCAGGTCCACGAAGTCGGCGTCCTTGCGGACCGCGAACAGGCCGGCCGCCTCGCCCTCGTCGGCGTTCATCTCGCGCTGGTAGCGGAAGAGTTCGGGATCCAGGCCGAGGTCGCCCAGGTGCTCGTTCCAGCGCTCGTGGATCTCCTCCCAGACCACGTCCAGGTGCGGGTACGCCTTGGCGGCCTCGGTGAGCGCGTCGCGGAAGCCCTTCATGGTGCGGCGGCGGCCCCGCGCGCCGGAGGCGCCCTCGGCGGCCGGGCGCAGCGCCGAGGACTCCGCGACCGGCAGGGAGTCCAGCGACAGGCCGGGGCCGGGCCGGAAGGAGTACCAGGCCTCGGCGAACTTCCGCGGATCGGAGGAGACCTGGCGGCCGCGCCACTCGCTGACCTTGCCGACGACGACCAGTTCGCCGGTGACGGTGTGCTGCCACTCCAGCGCCACATGGCCGCAGTCGTCCGCGAGCAGGAACTTGCGCAGCACGCCGGAGCTGGCGCCGCCCAGGGTGTTGCGGTGGCCGGGCAGCATCACCGAGAAGATCAGTTTGAGCAGGACGGACTTGCCGCCGCCGTTCTCCAGGAAGATCACCCCGGCGGGGGCCGGGCGGCGCGGCGGGCCGGCCGGCTCGTCGGAGAAGAAGTCGCCCTGCGCGGGGGCCGGCTGCGGCACCGGATCGCCGACACCCCGCAGGTCCAGCACGGTGTCGGCGTAGCGGGCACCGGCCGGACCGATGGAGTAGAGGCGGATCCGGGACAGCTCGTACATGGCGGACTCTCGTCGGTGAGGTGGTGGTCAGGAGTGGAAGGGCAGGCCCGCGTCGGCGACCAGGCCCAGGGCGTCGCCGTCGTCCGGCGGCAGCAGGGACGGCGATCCGTCGGCGACCGGCACCACGCCCAGCTCCAGCAGTTCGGCCATGGCGGCGCTGCCGGCCAGCTCGCGGACCTGCAACTGGTAGCGGGCGGTGGTGCGGTAGGTGCCGCCGCCCTCGTCGCCGGTGCGCTGCAGGAAGCCGGAGTCCACCAGGAAGGCGACCGCCTTGCCGATGATGCCGGTGGTGGAACCGGCCAGCCGGCGGGCGTCCTTGGTGGCCCCGGTGGCGCTGCGCCGGGTGTAGACCCGCCAGGCCGCCTCCAGGCCGGGGGCGTCGCTGGCCGGGTCGGTGTTCTCGCCCTGCTCGGCGGCGCGCTCCTCCAGGCGGCGGCACGCCTGGCGGACGAAGGCGTCCACGCCGTTGACCGTGATCCGGCCGATGTAGCCGTCGTCGGCGAGGTCCGCGGGGCGCGGGAACGCCAGGGCGGCGACGGCCAGATGGGCCAGGCCGTGCAGGAAGCGGTCGGTGGAGTCGGAGGCGGCCCGGCGGGAGTACTCGCCCAGCCGGACGGCGAACACCGAGTCCTCCGCGGCGGCCAGGGCCATGCCGGCGCGCGGCGAGACCTCCAGTATCACCAGGCCGAGCCCGGCGGCCACCGCGTCGGTCAGGCGGGCGTAGGCCGGGTCCTCGCGGTGGCGGCGGATCAGCTCGGCGTACTCCGCGTCGCGGGCGGGCAGCAGCTTGGGCTGGAGGCCGAACGCGACCAGCCGGGCGGCGTCGGCGACATCGCCCGGGGTGACGGCCGCCGGCCGGGCGGGCTGGGGCGCGCCCTCCGCCGGGGGCGCGGCGTACCCGGCGAGGGTGTCCGCCGCACCGTCGTCGACGGCCGCCTGGGGCTGGTCGCGCCAGTCGTCGCTCACCTGCTGTGCTCCTCGGTCTCGTCGGTGTGCCCGCCCGGGTCCGCGGCGGCGGGGGCCGCGCTCTCCAGGGCCTGTTCCATGGCCCGCTGTGCCGCCATCTCCGCGGCGTCCAGCAGTGCCGCGCCGACGATCAGGTCCGCGCCGCCGAACTCCGGGTCGTCCAGCTCGGTGCCGTCGTCGACGGCGAACAGCAGGCGCCGCTCGCCCTGCCGGTAGGCCGTCCCGACCGGCGGGCTGGCGGCGTGCACGGCCAGCAGCGCGACCAGGTACGGCAGTTCGGGGTCGCGGTCGCGGGCCTCGGCCAGCAGCCCGGACAGCCGGCGCGGCGCGTCGTGCGGCAGGTCGAGCAGTTCGAGCGCGGCCTCCAGCTGCTCCTCGCTGAACCGGCTGTCCTCCGGGGTGGCGATCAGGTCGGGCTCCGGCATCTCGGCGCCGAGGTGCTCGCGTTCCACCGGCGGGGTCAGCAGCGACTCGACGAGGTCCCCCATCCGTACCGCGGCCGGGGTGCGCAGCCCGGTGCCGCGGCCGAAGAAGGCGTCGGTGACCCGCGCGGCGCGCTCCACCGGCAACGGCAGCAGCGGCGCGAGGAGCTGACCGTACAGGTCGAGCCCGTCGCGGGCCGGCGGGGTGGCGAACGCCTGCCGGTCCTGCTCGGCGCGGAACAGCGGGCCGGCCTCCAGCAGCCGGGACTGCAGCTGGGTGTGGCGCCGGATGCAGTCCTTGACTATGTCGACCAGCTCGGCGGCGTGGCGCTTGTGCTCGGGGTCGGTGGCCTCGTCGCGGGCCTTGCGGATGTTGGTGAGGATGGCGTTCTCGTGCCGGTACCGGTCGGCGATGTGGTCCAGCGCCTCGTCGATCATGTCGGGGACGGCCTGCAGCCAGTCGACCGCGCGGACGTCGCGCCGGGTGGCCTCCAGGGCGCGGCGCAGCGACTCGGCGTACTGGACGGTGCGGTACCGGGCCTGCTCGGCGGCGAGCTGCGCGTCGGCCAGGCGGCCGCGGCTGATCAGCACCTCCAGCTTGACCTCGGCGGCGATCTGGGCGCTGGTGACGTCGGTGTCGAGCGCGCCGACCAGGACGTTGACCGCCTCGTCGGTGGCGCGCAGGTACACCCCGCCGCCCCGGCCGGGGACCTCCTCGATGAGCTTGAAGTCGTAGTCCCGCCGCACATAGGTGCCGTCCGGGCCGAACGTGCCGTAGACCGCGCGGAAACCGCGGTCCACGCTGCCCACGTTGATCAGGTTCTCCAGGACCCAGCGGGCGACGCGCTCGTGCTCCTCGGCGGGCCGCCGCGGGGCCTGGGCGGCGGCGCGGGGCAGCAGCCTGGCGATTATCTGCTCGTGGTCCGCGCCGGTGTCGAAGTCCATGTGCAGGGTGACCAGGTCGATGGCGGCGAGCGCCAGTTCGGCCATCGCGTACGTGGAGTACTCGCCGGCCAGGTTGGCCTTGCGGGCGTCCAGGTCGTGCAGCGGAGCGGTGCAGGCCAGCGCCTTGAGCCGACGGGCGAGGCCTTCGTCGGCGGCGGGTCCGGGCGCGACGGGGCGCACCGGTCCCGGGGTGTGGTGCGGCATGGTCTCCGCGGGGGACGCAGTCACGACGCACAGACTAGGCGCTCCCACCGACAATTCGTGACGAGCCCGGAGTCGGCGCAGGTCACGGGCGGTGGGGGATGCCTCGATCCAGTGATCATAAACCGCCCGGCGCCACTCCCCCGCCACCTGGCGGCCATGGTCAGTGCAGGGCCCCGCCCACCAGTGCGAGGTCGTCCCGGTGGGACGCGGCGGCGGTCAGCACCGCGCGCAGCCCGTCGGCGGCGACGGTCACCGGCAGCGAGGGCGCCGAGCGGTCCACGACCTGCTCGGGCGCGTACGGGACGTGCACGAACCCGCCGCGCAGGCCGGGGCGCCGGGTGGCGATGAGGTGCATCAGCGCGTAGAAGACGTGGTTGCACAGGAAGGTGCCGGCGGTCTGGGAGACCGACGCGGGCACCCCGGCGGCCCGCGCCGCGGCGACGCACCGCTTGACCGGCAGGCCCGAGAAGTAGGCGGCCGGCCCGTCCTCGGCGATCGGCTGGTCGACCGGCTGCCGCCCGGCGTTGTCCGGGATGCGCGCGTCGTCCAGGTTGACGGCGACCCGTTCGACGGTGAGGTCGGCGCGCCCGCCGGCCTGGCCGACGCAGAGCACCAGTTCGGGGCGGGTCCGGTCGATCGCGGCCTCGAGTTCCTCGACGGCCTGGCCGAACACGCAGCTCAGCCGGGCCGCGGAGACCTCCAGGCCGGGCGGTGGCGCCGCGGCCACGGCGGCGACCGCCTGTCCCGACGGGTTGACCTTCTCGCCGCCGAAGGGCTCGAATCCGGTCAGCAGTACACGTGTCACGTCGTTGTCGTCCTTCCGGCCCTGAACGGCCGGCCCGCCGCTCAGAAGGCGAAGGCCGAGATGATGGCGATGTTGCAGGCCAGCAGCGCGCCGGCGGTGGGCAGTTGGGCCTTGATGGGGCCGTACTGGTCCTTCAGCTCCAGCAGGGTGGCCGGAACGATGTTGAAGTTGGCGGCCATCGGGGTGCACAGGGTGCCGCAGAAGCCCGCCAGCATCCCGCACGCCAGCACGACGGCCGGATCGCCGTGGGCCTGCTGGATGAGCACCGGCCAGCCGACGGCCGCCGTCATCACCGGGAAGGCGGCGAAGCCGTTGCCCATGATGACGGTGAACAGGGCCATTCCGACGCAGTAGACGACGACCGCGACATAGGTCTGCCCGTGCGGCAGCAGCTGGGCGGTGATCCTGCCGACCGCCGTCCCCACCCCCGCCTGCTGGAAGATCGCCCCGAGGGTGGCGAGCAGCTGGGGCAGCAGCAGCGCCCAGCCCATGGCCTCCAGCAGCCCGCGGCCGGCGTGCAGCGGTGTCGCCGGGTTCCGTTCGCGCAGCAGGACCATGGCGACCACCAGCGCGACGACGGCGCCGATCCCCAGGCCCAGGATGGTCTCGCTGCCGGGCTGCAGGACGGGGGTGCCCCCGATGTGCCACTGCTTGACGACCACGGCGCAGACCATCGCCACCACCGGGATGGTCAGCGCGGGGACGAACAGCCGGTT
Organism: Actinomycetota bacterium; assembly: GCA_048498315.1. Taxonomy (GTDB): domain Bacteria; phylum Actinomycetota; class Actinomycetes; order Streptosporangiales; family Streptosporangiaceae; genus Actinoallomurus. The sequence goes on along the minus strand of JBEHYF010000150.1, from coordinate 4,500 downwards.
GCCGAGCCGTTCCGCGGAGGCCGCGCGCTGCTCGGGCGTGGCGGGGCTGCCCGCGCCGCGCCCGGTGCGGTTCAGGCCGCCGAGGGCGACCATCGCCAGCACGGCGACGCCCAGCGGTTCGGGCGGCGCGATCTTGTCCACGACGAGGGTGCTGTAGAAGAAGCCGGCGCCGATGAGCCCCCAGAAGGCGGCGGTTCCGAAGCGCCGGGGGTTGGTGCGGTCGGTGAGCATCTGGCCCGCCATGGCCAGGAAGACGGCTCCGACCAGCCAGAAGAACCACTCCGCGTGGATCATTCGGCCACCTCCGCGGTGTCGGCGACGGGCTGGGCGGGCAGCGCGGCCATCTCGCGGCGCAGGGCGCCGTCCAGCCGTACCAGGCGGGCCCCGTGGATCAGGAAGGCGCACGCCGCGGTGGGGATGGCCCACAGCGCCAGGTGCAGCGGTTCCAGGTGGGTGCCGTAGGTGGTGTTGACGAAGCCGGTGATCAGCAGGATGGAGCCGACGGCCAGGAAGCAGTCCTCGCCGAAGAACAGGCCGACGGTGTCGGCGCTGGCGGCGAAGGAGCGCAGCCGCTCGCGGACCCGGTCGGGCAGGGCGCCGAGCCGGCGTTCCGCCGCGGCCTCGGCGATCGGCACCACCATGGGCCGTACGGTCTGCGCCGGGCCGCCCAGCGTGATCAGGCCCACCGCGGAGGTCAGTTGGCGCAGGCCCAGGTACAGGGCGAGGAACCGGCCGGCGGTGAGCCCGGAGAACCGGTTGATCAGGGAGCGGGCCTGTTCCTGCAGCCCGTGCCGTTCCAGCAGGCCGATCACCGGCAGGGTGATGGCGAAGACGGTCACCGAGCGGCTGCTTGCGAAGCCGGTGCCGAAGGCGGCCAGGATCTCACGGGGTGTCAGGCCGCCGCAGACGCCGGTGACGATGCCGGCGACGCCGACCACCAGCAGCGGGTTGCGCTTCGTGGCGAATCCGGTGATCACCACGAGGACGCCGAGCAGAGTGAGCATGCGTCCGCCTTCCGCGCTCGATGTCCCCGGGGATGAGGGGACGCGTAGCTGTGGATGCTAGGTATCGTTGAACAATCCCACAAGGCTTTCGTTCAACAATCTTTCGCGGTACCGTCCGCGTAACGCGTTGCGAACGCAACCCCGTTGGGCCGGTGGACGACCGGCACCGACCGGCAGGCAGCCCCCCGCGATCACGTGCGGCGGGCCGGCAGTGGAAAGGCGTCATGGAGAGCACCGAGCCGCCCGCACGAACCACCCGGCCGTCCCCCGCAGCGGGCGACGCGCTCGCGCGGCTGTCCATCGAGCCGCCCGCCCAGGGCCGGGCCAGCGCCGCCCGGCTGGTCGCCGGCACCCTGCGCGCCCTGATCACCGGCGCCCAACTGCCGCCCGGGACACGGCTGTCGGAAAAAGCGCTGGTCGAGAAGCTGGACGTGTCCCGCAACACCCTGCGCGAGGCCTTCCGGATCCTCGACCAGGAGCGGCTGGTGGTGCACCGGATGAACCACGGCGTCTTCGTGCGGGTGCTCTCCGCCGAGGACGTTGCCGACATCTACACCGTCCGCCGCGCCCTGGAGACCGCCGGGGTGCGCACCGCCCCACCCCCGCCGGCACTGGCCGAGGCCGCCGCGGCCGTCGAGGCGGGCGAGGCCGCCGCCGCACGGGACGACTGGATCGCCGTCACCGACGCCGACCTGAGCTTCCACCGCGCGCTCGGCGCCCTGACCGGCAGCGAGCGGATCGACTCCTTCCTCGGCGGCCTGCTGGGCGAACTGCGGCTCGCCTTCGCGGTGATGCCCGACCGCCGCCCGTTCCACGAGACGTTCCTGGTGCGCAACCGGGCCCTGCTCGACCTGCTCACCGCCGGGCGGGCGGCGGACGCCGAGGCGGAGCTGACCGCCTACCTCGACGACGCCGAGGCGATGATCACCGACTTCATGCGCAAAGGACGGCCATGACATCCGATGCCCGGTCCATCGACCTCAACGCCGACCTCGGCGAGGGCTTCGGCCGCTGGACCCTCACCGACGACGAGGCGCTGCTGTCCGTGGTGACCAGCGCCAACGTCGCCTGCGGCTTCCACGCCGGGGACCCTTCGACCATGCGCCGGGTGTGCGACCTGGCCGCCGAACGCGGCGTGCGGATCGGCGCGCAGGTCTCCTACCGCGACCTGATGGGCTTCGGGCGGCGCGCCATGGACGTGCCGCCCGACGAGCTGGCCCACGAGGTCGCGTACCAGATCGGCGCTCTGGAGGTGTTCGCCCGCGCCGCCGGCTCGCGCGTGTCGTACGTCAAGCCGCACGGCGCGCTGTACAACCGCACCGTCGGAGACGAGGAGCAGGCCGCCGCCGTGGTGGCGGGGGTGCGGCTCGCGGGCGACGGCCTGCCGCTGCTGGGCCTGCCCGGCTCCCGGCTGCTGGCCGCCGCGGAACGGGCCGGACTGCCCGCCGTGCCCGAGGCGTTCGCCGACCGGGCCTACACCCGGCACGGGACGCTGGTGCCGCGCCGCGAGCCGGGCGCGGTGCTGCACGACCCGGAGGCGGCCGTGGCCCGTTCGGTGCGCATAGCCCGCGACCGGTCGGTCACCTCCGTCGACGGCACGCCGGTGGACGTGCGCGCCCGGTCGCTGTGCCTGCACGGCGACACCCCCGGCGCCGCCGAACTGGCCGCCCGGGTGCGGCGCGAACTGGAGGCCGCCGGTGTCGAGGTGAGGGCCTTCACATGACGGGCGGCCCCGGGATGCGCGTGCTGCCGGTCGGCCGCCACGCGCTGCTGGTGGAGGTGGACGGTCCGGAGGCGGCCGAGGCCCTCCACGCCGAACTGCTGCGCCGCCGCGCGGCGGGAACGCTGCCGCCGCTGCGCGACATCGTCCCGGCGGCCCGCACGGTCCTGCTGGACGGGCTGGACGACCCGCGCCCGCTCGCCGCCGAACTGCCCGGCTGGGTGATACCCCCGCTCGGCCCCGGCTCCGGCCCCGAGACGGTCATCGCGGTGCGGTACGACGGCGCCGACCTCGAACAGGCCGCGCACCGCTGGGGGATCGCGCCCCGCGAGGTCCCCGGCCTGCTCGGCGAGATCACCTTCCGGGTGGCGTTCTGCGGCTTCTCCCCCGGCTTCGGCTACCTGACCGGGCTGCCCGCGCATCTGCACCTGCCGCGCCACCCGACCCCGCGCAGCGCCGTCCCGGCCGGCTCGGTGGCGCTCGCCGGACCGTACACGGGCGTGTATCCGCGCTCCACGCCCGGCGGCTGGCAGCTGATCGGCACCACCGACGCGGTGCTGTGGGACCCGCGGCGCAGGCCGGCCGCGCTGCTCACGCCCGGCACCCGGGTCCGCTTCCGCCAGGAGACGGCATGACCCGGCGCGCCGTCGAGGTGGTGCGCGCCGGAGCGCTGACCACCGTTCAGGATCTGGGCCGCGCCGGCCACCGCCATCTGGGCGTCCCGCGCGCCGGAGCCCTCGACGTCCCCGCGCACCGGCTCGCCAACCGCCTGGTCGGCAACCCCGAGCAGGCCGCGACCCTGGAGACCACCGTCACCGGCCTGGCGCTGCGGGCCCGCTGCCCGGTGACCGCCGCCGTCACCGGCGCGCCCTGCCCGGTGCGGATCGACGGCCGCCCGGCCCCCTGGGGAGCCTTGGTGCGGGTGCCGGCCGGTGCGGTGCTGGAGCTGGGGCCCGCCACCCACGGGGTGCGCAGCCATCTGGCGCTGGCGGGCGGGATCGACGTCGAACCGGTGCTCGGCAGCCGCTCGGCCGACCTGCTCTCCGGGCTCGGCCCGCCGCCGCTGCGCGACGGCGACGTCCTGCCGCTGGGGGCCGCGGGCCGCCCCGTCGCGTATCCGGACGCGGCGCCCTGCCCGGGGCCGCCCACGGAATTGGTGCTTCCGCTGATTCCGGGGCCGCGTGACGACTGGTTCGCCCCCGGCGCGCTGCGCCTGCTTGCCACCGCCCGGTACACGGTGGCCGCGGCCAGCAACCGCGTCGGCCTGCGCACCGAGGGCCCGCCGCTGCCCCGCGCCCGGGACGGCGAACTGCCCAGCGAGGGCATGGTGCTGGGGGCGGTGCAGGTCCCGCCGGACGGGCGGCCGCTGGTCTTCCTCGCCGACCATCCGACCACCGGCGGCTACCCGGTGATCGGCGTGGTGCCCGAGGAGGCCCTGTTCTCCGCCGCCCAGGCCCGTCCCGGCACCCCGGTCCGGTTCGTGCCCCTCTGAGCCGCCTGAGACCGCCCGGTCTCCGGCACGGCCGGCAGCGCGGCCAGCGCGGCGATCGTCGCCCGGTGCGCGGCCAGGTCGAGCGCCGCGGCGCCCGCGCGCCCGTGCCGCACCTCCGCGGCGGCCAGCCGCAGCAGGTCGGGCAGCAGGTCGGTGCACCGGTCGGCGACCCAGCGGGTGCCGCGCGTCGCCATCCACCAGGCCCCCGCGGCGGGCCCCGGCGGCGGGCCGGCCGGCACGGTCCGCGGCACCGGGCCCGCCACCACCCCCCGGGCCGCGAATAG
>JBEHYF010000149.1:0-13302 GCA_048498315.1 Actinomycetota bacterium | reverse complement strand
CAGCGCCCGTGAGTTGCGGTGTTGACCCTGCCACCTGGCTACCGCGCCGCCGGGCAACGCCGGGCACGTCCGGCCGTCGAGGGCCGCCCGACCCGGGACTGCGACCGATTTCCCGTCCGGCCCGCGCACCGTGTATGGTTACGGAGCGCGGATGGCGCACGCCCCCTTAGCTCAGTCGGCAGAGCGTCTCCATGGTAAGGAGAAGGTCTACGGTTCGATTCCGTAAGGGGGCTCGATCAGCCGATATCCCGGTTCCCGAGTGGGCCGGGGTTTCGTCTGTTTCGGGGCGGCTCGGAGAGTCCGGTATCCTTTCTTCGGTCGCCCCGACCGCTCACGGCGGAGTAGCTCAGTCAGGCAGAGCAAGCGGCTCATAATCGCTGTGTCGCCGGTTCAAGTCCGGCCTCCGCTACCACCTCGCCGACCTCCTCCCGGAGGCGGTCGGCGCGGGCCGCATGTCCGAAGTCCCTCACCAGAAAGGCACTCCCTCGTGGCTGCCACCGATGTACGGCCAAAGATCACGCTGGCCTGCCAGGAGTGCAAGCACCGCAACTACATCACGCGGAAGAACCGGCGCAACGACCCGGACCGCCTGGAGCTGAAGAAGTTCTGCCCGAACTGCCGCAAGCACCAGCCGCACCGCGAGACCCGCTGATCCGGGTCCCGGCGGCCTGCCGGCACTCATCAAGCGCATGCAGCCCGTCCCGGCGACACCGCCGGGGCGGGCTGACGCACGTCTGTTAACGTTCGCCACATCGGCCGCATGGCGCGCGGGCGGCCACTGCTCGAAGGGACGGACCGAATGGCGCTGAACCGTGACTTCATCGGGCGGGCGTTCCCCCCGTCCGAGCCCTACGAGGTCACCCGGTTGAAGATCAAGGAGTTCGCCGACGCCATCGGCGACCCGAACCCGATCTACCGTGATCGGGAGGCGGCCAAGGCCGCCGGGCATCCCGACGTCGTCGCGCCGCCGACGTTCCCGATCGTGATCACGCTGGGCGGCGCCGCGCTGGCCGACCCCGAGCTGGGCCTCAACTACGCGATGGTCGTGCACGGCGAGCAGCGCTTCGAATACGTCCGGCCGCTGCGCGCCGGCGACGTGGTCACCGCCGAGTCGACCATCGTCGGCATCCGTTCCGTCGGGCGCAACGAGCGCATGGACATCCAGACCGTGGTCCGCACCGTCGAGGGCGAGCACGTCTGCACCGCCCACAACGTGCTCATCGAGCGGGGAGCGTGACGATGACCGCGAAGATCAAGTACGACGAGGTCGAGATCGGCCAGGAGATCCCGGCGAAGACCTACCCGGTCGACCGGCTCAGCCTGATCAAGTACGCGGGCGCGTCCGGCGACTTCAACCCGATCCACTGGGACGAGCCGTTCGCCAGGTCGGTCGGCCTGCCCGACGTCATCGCGCACGGCATGTTCACCATGGCGCAGGGCGGCCGGTTCGTCACCGACTGGGCCGGCGACCCGGGCGCGGTCATCGACTACGGCGTCCGCTTCTCGTCCATGGTCGTCGTGCCGCACGACGGCGGCACCGAGATCGAGGTGTCCGGGGTGATCGAGGACAAGCTCGACGACAATGCCGTCGTCGTCGCGCTCACCGCACGCTGCAACGGCGAGAAGGTCCTCACCCGCGCCAAGGCCACGGTCCGTCTCGCCTGATGGCGGTGCGCTGCGAGCGGGTGAACCTGGCCGGCTACACGACGCTGCGGCTCGGCGGCCCGGCCCGGCGGTTCGTCGAGGCGACGACCGACGACGAGCTGATCGACGCGGTCCGCCGCGCCGACCGTGACGGCGAGCCGGTCCTCGTCCTGGGCGGCGGCAGCAACCTCGTGGTCGCCGACGCCGGCTTCCCCGGCACCGTCGTGCACGTCGCCACCCGCGGCGTGTCCGCGATGCCCGGCGGGTCCGGCGGGCGGGTGCTGGTGCGCGCCCGGGCCGGTGAGACGTGGGACCCGTTCGTCGCCCGCTGCGTCGAGGAGGGCCTGTCCGGCGTCGAGTGCCTGTCCGGCATCCCCGGCCTGGTCGGCGCGACCCCGATCCAGAACGTCGGCGCGTACGGCCAGGAGGTCGCCGAGACCATCACCGAGGTGCGGGTCTACGACCGCGAGCGCGGCGAGACGGCCGTCCTCGACCGCGACGCCTGCCGGTTCTCCTACCGGAACAGCGCGTTCAAGGGCGCAGGCCGGTACGTCGTGCTGGAGGTGACGTTCGCCCTCGAACGCACCGACCGGTCCGCACCGGTCCGCTACGCCGAGCTGGCCCGCACCCTCGGCGTCCCGGCCGGCGCGCGGGTGCCGCTGCGCGACGCCCGTGAGGCCGTGCTCGGGCTGCGCCGCGGCAAGGGCATGGTCCTCGACGCCGCCGACCCCGACACGCGCAGCGCCGGGTCCTTCTTCACCAACCCGATCCTCGACCCCGACCAGGTCACCGACCTGGAGAAGCGGGTCGCCGAACGCCTCGGCCCGGGCGTCGACTTCCCGCGCTACCCCGAGCCGGACGGCCGGGTGAAGACGTCGGCGGCCTGGCTGATCGACAAGGCCGGGTTCGCCAAGGGGTACGCGCGCGGGCCGGTGCGCATCTCGGCCAAGCACACGCTCGCGCTGACCAACCCCGGCGGCGGCAGCACCGAGGACCTGCTCGCCCTCGCCCGCGAGGTCCGCGACGGCGTGCGCGCCGCCTTCGGCGTCACGCTCGTGAACGAGCCGGTCCTCGTCGGCGTCCGCCTCTGAACCCTCCGAACGTACCGGTGGCTCCAGGCCACGTCCGTGCGGCGGGCCGGTGGCTCTGCCGCCCAGGTCATTCGGACGGCGGGGTGAGCACGTACAGCAGGTCGTCGACGCGGCCGCCGTCGGGGCCGTGGAAGCGGGACCGCTGCACCGACTCGCGGGCGAAACCGGCCTTCTCCAGTACCCGTTGCGACGCCGTGTTGTCCGGCGCGACGCCGGCGACGAGGCGGCGCACGCCGATCTCGAACGCCCAGGCGGCGACGAGGTTCACCGCGCGGGTCGCGACGCCGCGTCCGCGGAAGTCCGGCAGCAGGCTGTAGCCGACCATCGCCTGGCCGCTCCACGCCTCGTTGTACAGGCCGATGTCGCCGGCGAACGCGCCGTCCACCCGGATCGTGAAGTCCGCGCGATGGCCGGCCAGCCACTCGCTCGCCGCGTTCTCGCAGCGCCGCTGCACCTCGGCGCGGGTGGGTTCGCGGAGTCTGACCGATCGCGCCCGGACGTCGGGGATGTTCAGCAGCGCGAACACGTCGTCGGCGTCGGACGAGCCGAGCGGCCTGAGCACGACCTCGCCGTCCCGCAGCCCGCCGTCCGGCAGGTCGGGCAGGGGCCGCGGCGCCGGGCCGGGCGGGTCGCCGGGCAGCCGCGCCCACAGCACGTCGTCGCGCCGCCCGCGGTCGTCCACGCGGCCGCCGCGGCGCACCGCCTCGCGGGTGAAGCCGGCGTTCAGCGCCACCCGCTGAGCGGCCGTGTCGGCGACGTCGGTGCACATCTCCAGGCGTTCGCGGGCCTCCTCGGCCACCATGCGCACCGCGCGCGTCGCCACGCCGCGGCGGCGTTCCTCCGGGACGATCCACACGGTCAGCTCGCGGACGCCCCGCCGGGCGTCGGTGAGCTCCAGGCCGCCGAGGAGGCGGTCGTCGTCGACGATGACGTGCGTTGCGGACAGGTAGGGGGCCAGCCGGGCGGCCTCATGCGCGGTCGCGGTACGGATCAGCATGACGTCTGATCATTCCACCGCGCCGCCGGTCGGGTGTCCGGACTCCGGGGACGCCGGCCTCGCCAGCCAGGTGTCCACGCCGTCCAGGAGACGTTTGCGCACCAGGGCCGGGGCGGCCGAGCCGCGGATCGAGGCGCGCGCCAGCTCGGCCAGCTCCGCGTCGTCGAAGCCGTGCACCGTCCGGGCCAGCTCGTACTGGCGAACCAGCCGCGCGCCGAACAGCAGCGGGTCGTCCGAGCCCAGCGCGATCGGCACGCCGGCCTCGAACAGCCGCCGCAGCGGCACGTCCGCCGGCGTCCCGTACACCCCGAGGCCGACGTTGGAGGTCGGGCAGACCTCGAGGGTGACGCCGCGTGCGGCGATGGTCTCGGCCAGCGCCGGGTCCTCGGCGGCGTGCACGCCGTGCCCGATCCGGTCGGCGCCCAGCGCGTCGAGGCAGGCGCGCACGCTGGACGGGCCGAGCAGCTCGCCACCGTGCGGCACGGACAGCAGCCCGGCCCGTTTGGCGATCGCGAACGCCCGGTCGAAGTCGTACGCCCGGCCGCGCCGCTCGTCATTGGACAGCCCGAACCCGACCACGCCCCGGCCGGCGTACTGGGCGGCCAGCCGCGCCAGCGTCCGGGCGTCGAGGGGGTGGCGGGTGCGGTTCGCCGCGATGATCACGCCGATCTCGACGCCGGTGGCCGCGGAGGCCTCACGCACGGCGGCCATCACCAGCTCGGTGAAGGCGGTCAGCCCGCCGAAGCGGCCCGCGTATCCGCTGGGGTCGACCTGGATCTCCAGCCAGCCGGACCCCTCCGCCGCCTCGTCCTCGGCCGCCTCGCGCAGCAGCCGGATGACGTCCGCCTCGTCCCGCAGCACCGAACGGGCGATGTCGTACAGCCGCTGGAACCGGAACCAGCCGCGCTCGTCCGTCGCGCACAGCCGTGGCGGCCACTCGTCCACCAGGGCGTCGGGCAGGTGCACACGGTGCTTGCGGGCCAGCTCGACGAGCGTGGCGTGCCGCATGGAGCCGGTGAAGTGCACATGCAGGTGGGCCTTGGGCAGTGCGGTGATCGAACGGGCCTCCATGGACAGATCTTGCCGTATCCCGCGCCTCCGGCCCCGCCACCCCCGCCTTCGGGACGGCGCGCGTCCCGGGAGCCGGCACCGTCCCCGGCCCACTGGACCCGGTGGGGGAGTCGCGGGGCCGGCCGGTCCGGTTTCGGGCCGTCCAACGACGAGCGGCGCGACCCGGCGTACGACGCATGGGCGCGCTCCGGGCCTGGTCGGAGTGGGTCCACGAACGTCGCGAAAAAAATCCAAAGAGACGTGCAACCGCTTTTGCCACCCACGCGTATATGGAGGGCGCGAGAGTCAAACCGCGCCGAAAGGGATACAGATGATCAAGCTGAAGCTGGCCGTGCTGGCCACGACCGCCGTGGGCGCCGTCACCGCGGGCGGCATCGCGTACGCGACCGTCGGCTCCAGCACCCCCAGCGCGCCGGCGAAGGTCAAGGCCGTCAAGGACGCCGCCGGCAACGCCGCACGCGAGGCGACCTCCAAGGTCCCCGCCGTGCCGACCTGCGTGCCGAGCGCGCCGGCGGCCAAGCTGCCGAAGGCGAAGAGCCACGTGATCAAGAACCACCACATCGTCAAGCGTCAACTGCCGGCCGCCCCGAGCCTGCCCGTCACGCGGCCGTCCGGCGTCCCGGCCATGGCGCCCAGCGGCCTGCCCAAGCCGAGCGGCCTGCCGACCACGGCGCCGAGCGGCCTGCCGAAGCCGACCGGCGTGCCGACCTGCCTGCCGTCGGTTCCCAAGCCGGGCGACCAGACCGCCCAGAGCGCCACGCCGGCCAAGCCCGCGCTGCCCAAGCTCCCCGAGGGCAAGCTGCCCTCGTGCGACAAGGTGCCGCCGGCGATCACCTCCAAGAAGGCCATGGCCAAGGACATCGCGCTGCCGAACGGCATGCACCTCGCCTACGCCCACGCGCACTCCATCACCATCCAGTCCCAGCAGGTTTGCGCGAACGTCGAGAAGTTCGTCGGCACGGCCGGTAGCTTCCTGACCGTCGAGCGGGTGCAGACCCCGCCGCGGGTGACCCTGCAGCAGATGGCCGCCGCCCTGCAGATGCCCCAGGGCAAGGTCGTCTCTGTCGGCGGCATGCAGGCGTGGGAGACGCCGCTCGGCACCGGCATGGTCTGGTTCTCCGACCAGGGGTACGCGATCGCCATGACCGGCAGCCCGAGCCTCGCGACCCAGCTGCCGGTGATCGCGACGCGGCTGCAGCACCTGAAGTGAGCTCGGCGCGGGTGGCCCGGCGCGGTGGGCCACCCGCGGCCGGTATTCCGATAATCGGGCGTACGTCGGACGGAGTGCCTTGGCGCGTCGAGATGACGAGTCATTCGTCGAGTTCGTGGCCGAGCGCGGGAGCGCGCTGCTGAGAACCGCGCATCTGCTCTGCGGTGTGCGAACGGATGCGGAAGATCTTCTGCAGACGGCCCTGGAGAAGGCCTACCGGCACTGGGCGAAGCTCAGCCGGGAGGCCGATCCGGAGCCCTACGTCCGCAAGATCCTGGTCAACCTGACGATCAGCAGGGCCAGGCGCTGGCGGGTGCTGCGGGAGGTCCACATGCCCAGCCCGCCGGAGACGCCGACGGCGTCCGAGACGGGCACGGTCGAGCTGCGCGGGATGCTCGTCGACGAGCTGCGCAGGCTCGGCCCGAAGCAACGAGCCGTGCTGGTCCTGCGGTACTGGGAGGACCTCTCGGAGGCGGAGACGGCCGCGATGCTCGGCTGTTCGGTCGGAACCGTCAAGAGTCAGGCAGCGCGGGGGCTCGCGCGGCTCCGCGAGCGAATGAAGAAATCCGCGCTCACGGCGCCGGCAAGGGGGTGAACCATGGATCTGGAGAACGAGCTTCGGCAGGCCATGGCGGAGCATGTCGCGGGGGTGTCGGCGCCGAGGACGCTGGCCCACGAAGCGCGGCGCCGCCATCAGCGGACCGTCCGGCGACGGACCGCGATCGTCGTCGCGGCGGCGGGTGTCGTCGTCGCGGTGGCGATGGTCCCGACCTACCAGGCCATCCGCCCGCAACCGGTCGGGGCGCCGGGCCCCGAGGGCCGCCAGTCCGGCGGCGGACCCCGCGGCGGCGCCACGGCGACGGCTCAGCCGTCCATCCCGTCCGGCGCGCGCCCGGCGGCCACGCCGAAGGCGGCGGGCGGCACGTCCCGTACGGCACCCGCCCCGTCTCGGCACCCGGCGGCCGGTACGCACGGGACGATCTCCGGCGTCACCCGGTCGTTGCTCGGCTACCTCCCGCCGGGGATCCGCCCGGACGGCACCTGCGATACCCAGAACGCCGGTGCGCGCCGGACCACGGTGTGCCGCTGGACCGGCTCCGCCGGGTGGGTCGAGGTACGGCTCATGCACGACAGCGCGCTGACCAGCCCGGCCGACATGGGGCTGACGCCGCCGATGCCGAAGCACACGCAGGTCCACGGCCACACCGCCCTGCGCGGCGACGGGCCGGCCACGCCGAGCATCATGTGGATCGAGCATGCCGGGCTCGGCGTGTGGGTCGGGGTGAGCCCCGGCCTCGGCGACAGCCTGCTGCGCGTGGCCGAGGGCGTCCACGCCTCCTGACCGCCCCCGGACCCATCATCGGACGGCCGGTCGCCCCGCCGGCCGGCCGAACGGGAGACGCCCCGCGAGTTCCGTGGCACTCGCGGGGCGTCGTTCGTCAGAGCGCCGGCTCGTCCACACGCCTGGGCCGTACTCGCCTGCGGCCGTCTGCGGCCCGGGCGTCCACCCGCCCGGGCGTACGGGCCCGTGGCCGTCCGCGACCGGGCGTCTATACGTACCGGCCGGCGGCAGTCCGCGACCGGCCGTCCATACGCCGTACCGGCCCGCGGCCGTTCGCGGCCCGTCGTTCACGCGCCCGGGCCGGGCAACGACCGGTGCGTTCCCCGGATGCGCCACCGCCCTGGACGGGCGCGCGGCGCATCTGCCCGGGGCGGGCCGGGCCCGGGTGGCGCCCGAGGTCAGCGGGCCTCGGCGAGCAGCTTGGCGACCCGGCTCACGCCTTCGGCCAGGTCGTCGTCGCCGAGCGCGTAGGACAGGCGGAAGTAGCCCGGCGTGCCGAACGCCTCGCCCGGCACCAGCGCGACCTCGGCCTCCTCCAGGATCAGCGCGGCCAGCTCAACGGAGGTCTGCGGCCGCCGCCCGCGCAGCTCCTTGCCGAGCAGCGCCTTGACCGACGGGTACGCGTAGAACGCGCCCTTCGGCTCGGGGCAGACCACGCCGGGGATCTCGTTGAGCATCCGCACGATCGTCTGCCGGCGCCGGTCGAACGCCGTGCGCATCTCCGCCACGGCCGACAGGTCGCCGCTCACCGCGGCCAGCGCGGCGGCCTGGGAGACGTTGGCGACGTTGGAGGTGGCGTGCGACTGGAGGTTCGTGGCGGCCTTGACGACGTCCTGCGGGCCGATCATCCAGCCCACGCGCCAGCCGGTCATCGCGTAGGTCTTGGCGACGCCGTTGAGCACGAGGGTGCGGTCGGCCAGCTCCGGCACCACCACCGGCATCGAGCGGAACTCCGCGCCACCGTAGACGAGGTGCTCGTAGATCTCGTCAGTGATCACCCACAGGCCGTGCTCGGCGGCCCAGCGGCCGATCTCGGCGATCTGCTCGCGGGTGTAGACGGCGCCGGTCGGGTTGGACGGCGAGACGAACAGCAGCACCTTGGTGCGGTCGGTGCGGGCCCGTTCGAGCTGGTCGACGCTCACCAGGTAGCCGGTGGTCTCGTCGGCGACCACGTCGACCGGCACGCCGCCGGCCAGCTTGATCGACTCGGGGTAGGTCGTCCAGTACGGCGTCGGGACCAGCACCTCGTCGCCCGGGTCGAGCAGGGCGGCGAACGCCTCGTACACCGCCTGCTTGCCGCCGTTGGTGATGAGCACCTGCGACGCCTCGACCTCGTACCCGGAGTCACGGCGCGTCTTCTCCGCGACCGCGGCCTTGAGCTCCGGAAGCCCCCCGGCCGGGGTGTATTTGTGGAAGCGCGGGGTGCGGCAGGCCTCGATGGCGGCCTCGACGATGTAGTCAGGGGTCGGGAAGTCGGGCTCGCCGGCGCCGAACCCGATGACCGGCCGCCCGGCGGCCTTGAGCGCCTTGGCCTTGGCGTCGACGGCCAGCGTCGCTGACTCGGAGATCGCGGCGATCCGGGCAGAGATTCGAGTGCTCATACCCCTATGGTCGCAGACATCGCGGCAGGCCTCAGCCGGATATGGGGGCTGTGGACAGACCCGGATGGCGCGGCACGGTCATCCTGCTCGGCATTCGGTTCGACGCGAGGGTACGTTGGGACGTAGACTCCAGCATCTAGTGACGTCCTCCACGGCTCTCGCGTGCCGTGGAGCGGCGGCATGCGAAGGGCAGTAGCTCAATTGGTCAGAGTCCCGGTCTCCAAAACCGGTGGTTGGGGGTTCGAGTCCCTCCTGCCCTGCGGAATACCGTTCGTGCACGGCGCACGTGCGCGGGCGTACCCAAGCGCACGCCCACAACGGAAGTTCGCGACACAACCGACGAGGGGATGCGTCGACACCGATGGCGACTGAAACGCGCGGCGAGGCCGCGACTACGGAAAAGAGGAGGAAGTCCGTTCGCAGACGGACCTCTCCTCTCCTCTTCTACCGCCAGGTGGTCGCCGAGCTCCGCAAGGTGATCTGGCCGACCCGCCACGAGTTGGTCACCTACACCACGGTGTCGATGGTCTTCGTGCTGATCGTGCTGGGCATCGTCTTCGGCCTCGACAACGGGTTCTCCTGGGTCGTCCTGAAGCTCTTCGGCTGATCGGCGCGCCGCGTCCCAGCCAGATTCCACACCCATCCCGCAACGAGAGAAAGAGTCACCGTGTCCGAGTCCCCGGAGTTCCACGACGAGGCCGTCCAGCCGGAGGCCGAGTCGATGGGCGCGTCGGCTCCGGCCGAGGCTGAGGAAGTCGCCACGGACTCCACCCCGACGTCCGACGAGAACCCCGCCCAGCCGTCCGACGAGGCGCCGGACCCGGTCGAGGAGTTCATGGCGCAGCTTCGCACGCTGCCGGGCGAGTGGTACGTCGTTCACTCCTACGCGGGTTATGAGAACCGCGTGAAGACCAACATCGAGCAGCGCACGCAGTCCCTCAACATGGAGGACTACATCTTCCAGGTCGAGGTACCGCAGCACGAGGTCACCGAGGTCAAGGGCGGCAAGCGCCAGAAGGTCAACGAGAAGGTCCTGCCGGGCTACATCCTCGTCCGCATGGAGCTGACCGACGAGTCGTGGGCCGCCGTCCGCAACACCCCGGGTGTGACCGGCTTCGTCGGCCTGTCCAACACGCCGTCGCCGCTGCACCTGCGCGAGGTCGCCGCGCTGCTGGCACCCGAGCCGGAGGAGCAGGCCAAGGCGAAGGAGACCACCAAGGCTGCTGCGACCGTCGACTTCGAGGTGGGTGAGTCCGTCACCGTCATGGACGGTCCGTTCGCCACGCTGCCGGCCACGGTCAACGAGATCAACGCCGAGGCGCAGAAGCTCAAGGTGCTGGTGTCGATCTTCGGCCGCGAGACGCCGGTCGAGCTGTCGTTCAACCAGGTATCCAAGATCTGACCCGTCCCGGGGGCGCCGAGGGTCGCCTCCGGATGCCGTGCGCCGGGCACCACGCTGCGGCGCGTACCCTCGCATGACGTCCCCGCGGCGAAGCGGGGGAAGCGGTCCCAACGCGGCGGTCGGCGTTCCACCCGCCGCGTTGCCCGGTACGGGAGTCGGGGCCGGAGGAAACAGGAACGAAGGGGTGAGGCATGCCTCCCAGGAAGAAGATCGCCGCAGTCGTCAAGGTGCAGCTGCAGGCCGGCCAGGCGACGCCCGCGCCGCCCGTGGGTACCGCCCTCGGTCCGCACGGCGTCAACATCATGGACTTCTGCAAGCAGTACAACGCTGCGACGGAGTCCCAGCGCGGCAACATCATCCCCGTAGAGATCACCATCTACGAGGACCGCTCGTTCACCTTCGTCACCAAGACGCCGCCGGCCGCGCAGCTCATCAAGAAGGCCGTCGGCATCGACAAGGGCAGTAGCGAGCCGCACAAGACCAAGGTCGGCAGCATCAGCCGCGACCAGCTGCGGGAGATCGCCCAGACCAAGATGCCGGACCTCAACGCCAACTCGATCGAGCAGGCCGAGAAGATCGTCGCCGGCACCGCCCGCTCCATGGGCATCAACATCGCCGACTGAGCGCGCCCGGCACGTGAGCGGGCGCGCGTCGTCTGGACTGAGGAGCGCAGGGAGCGAAGCGACCGGAACGACGAGGGAAGACGGCGCGTCAAAGCGCCCGCGAACAGCGCCCGCGGAGCGGGCGCAATTCAACACGTGGGAGGGCCTTGCGCGGGCCCGTACCACAAGCTCCACGACAGGAGAGTGACATGAAGCGCAGCAAGGCCTACCGCGAGGCCGCATCCAAGATCGACAAATCCGCGCTGTACAGCCCGCTGCAGGGCGTGCGGCTGGCCAAGGAGACCTCGCCCACCAAGTTCGACGGCACCGTCGAGGCGGCGCTCCGGCTCGGCGTCGACCCCCGCAAGGCCGATCAGATGGTGCGCGGCACCGTCAACCTGCCGCACGGCACCGGCAAGACCGCCCGCGTGCTGGTCATCGCCGGCGGCGCCCGCGCCGACGAGGCCCGCGAGGCCGGCGCCGACTACGTCGGCACCGACGACATGATCGAGCGCATCCAGGGCGGCTGGCTCGACTTCGACGCCGTCGTGGCCACGCCCGACATGATGGGCAAGATCGGTCGCCTGGGCCGGGTGCTCGGCCCCCGCGGCCTGATGCCGAACCCGAAGACCGGCACCGTGACCACCGACGTGGCCAAGGCCGTGACCGACATCAAGGGCGGCAAGATCGAGTTCCGCGTCGACCGCCACGGCAACCTCCACTTCATCCTGGGCAAGACGTCGTTCAGCGACCGGCAGCTCGTGGAGAACTACGCCGCGGCGATCGACGAGATCCTGCGGCTGAAGCCGTCGGCGGCGAAGGGCCGTTACATCAAGAAGGCGACCCTGAGCACGACGATGGGCCCGGGCATCCCGATCGACCCGAACGCCACCCGCAACCTCGCCGCGGAGCTGGAAGAGGCCGCGGCGAGCTGATCCGCCGAGCGATCCACGACCTGGGGGCGTTCCCAAACGGGAATGCCCCCACGTCGCTTCCGGCGCTTTCCCCAGGCGAGGCCAGGGAGAGACCAGGGACAATGAGAGGCCGGCGAGAGGCCAGGGAAATGTCGCTTCATGACCTGGCCCTTTGCAGTCATCCCGGTATGCGGCTCTGGCGAGCCATTCCTCGCCGGGGCCGTCGTGTGCGGCGGGGTCCCGGCCGGAGGCCCGGACGCGCACCCCCCGCGCGTGCCGCATCCACCCCTGCGTACAGGGGGCGTACGACTCCCGGCGCATCCGGGACTGCGCGATTTGGTCCCCGCGGGGGATTTTTGTCAAGCCTTGGGAGAGCAGACTCGATATTGCCCGAACAAAGGGGTTCGCGGCCCTCGACCCGGGGGCGCGCAGGCCATACAGGAGGGGTCTTTCCCATGCTTCGTCGATATGCCGCGGGTACGGCGGCGGGCGCCGCCGCCCTGGTCACCCTCACCGGCTGCCTGGGTTCCGGAAGCGGCAAGACCGACGCCGTCAACGTCTCGGCCGCGCAGGCCATCGGCCTGGCGTCGCAGAAGACCGCCTCGGTCAGCTCGTACAAGGTGGACATCACCGCCGGCGGCACCGGCAAGGCGTCCGGCACGGCAAACGCCGTCCTGCAGGTGCGGCTCAAGCCGCAGCTCGCTGCCGTCGGCGACCTGCGGCAGGCGGACTTCGGCGGGCACTCGCTGCCCGTCGGCGAGCGCGCCATCCTGCTCGGCGACACCCTGTACGCGAAGGTGCCGTCGCAGCTGTCCCAGTTCACCGGCGGAAAGCCGTGGGTGAAGTTCTCGGTCTCCAAGGCCACCCAGCAGGCCGGCGTGAACGTGAACCAGCTGCTCCAGCAGGCCGACCCGGCCCAGCAGACGGAGATCTTCACTGGTTCGAAGGACGCGCACCGCGTCGGCACCCAGAGCGTCAACGGCGTGAAGACGACGCACTACGAGGGCTCGCTCACCCCCCAGGAGGCGGCCGCCAAGCTCGACCCGCAGGCGCAGAAGGCCTTCAAGAACCTGTACCAGCGGGGTGACGCCAAGAAGATCGTCTGGGACCTGTGGGTGGGCGCGGACAACCTGCCGCGCAAGCTCGTCGTCAAGATCACGACGGCGCAGGGCTCGGCCACCGCGACCATGATCTACAGCGACTACGACAAGTCCTTCACGGTGAGTGCGCCTCCGGCCGACCAGGTCACCGACGGTGACCAGCTGCGGGGCTCGCTGAACCACGGTGCCGGCACCACGCACTGAGCGGCGTGTGGCGCCCGAACCTCCCCCCGGGGCCTCGCGGCGAGCATCGCGAGCCCCGCGCATCGCGGCCGGGCGCCGCGAGAGTCACCGGGCACCGTGAGCCCCGGGCACCGTGAGCCCCGGG
>JBEHYF010000148.1:0-13332 GCA_048498315.1 Actinomycetota bacterium | reverse complement strand
GCGACCCGCGCCGCGTCCGCCGGCCGCTTCCAGCGCGGCGATCCGGTCGGCGCTCAGGTCGCAGCCGACCACGGTGTGTCCGGCCCGGGCCAGGTTGGCGGCCATCGGACCGCCCATGATGCCCAGGCCGATGAAGGCGATGTTCACACGGTCTCCTCGGTCGTGTCGCCGGTCCGGAGCCAGCCGAACTCGGCCGCGCTCGGGCCGGCGGGCTTGTGCTCCAAGCCGACGTGTCCGGCGTAGCCGGACCTTTCCAGGGCGCGCAGCACGGTGGGGTACGGGATGTCACCCGTGCCGGGCCGGCCGCGTCCGGGCACATCGGCGATCTGCACGTGCCCGAAGCGCTTCGCGTGCCGGTCGATGACGGCGATGGGGTCCTCGCCCATGCGGACCAGGTGGTAGAGGTCGGCGAGCAGCGCGACGTTGTCGACCCCGGCACCGCGTCGGCGGGCTCCGGCCCGGTGAACGGCCACCACATCTCCACGGCATCGAATCCGGCGGCGCGCGCGGCGGCCGGTCGCTCGGGGAGCGGCAGCTCGGTGAACAGGATGGACAGGTTGACGTCGTAGCGCATCGCGCTCCTCGAAGATCCTTCGGTCGTGAACGTGGCCGCTACGGTGCGGCGGCCGAGGCAAGGCCGGTGAGGCACTCGCGCATGATCTGGGCGGTTTCGCCGGGGGTCTGGCCGACGCGGACGCCGACCTTCTCCAACGCGTCCTTCTTGGCCTGGGCGGTACCCGACGAACCGGACACGATCGCGCCCGCATGCCCCATCGTCTTGCCCTCCGGCGCGGTGAACCCGGCCACGTACCCGACCACCGGCTTGGTCACATGCTCGTGAATGTAGGCCGCGGCGCGCTCCTCGGCATCCCCACCGATCTCCCCGATCATCACGATCGCCTCGGTCTCCGGATCGGCCTGGAACGCCTCCAAGGCGTCGATGTGGGTGGTGCCGATCACGGGGTCACCACCGATGCCGACGCAGGTGGAGAACCCGATGTCACGCAACTCGTACATCATCTGATACGTCAGCGTCCCGGACTTGGACACCAGCCCGATCCGGCCCGGCGAGGTGATGTCCGCCGGGATGATCCCGGCGTTGGACCTGCCCGGGGAAGCGATACCCGGACAGTTCGGCCCGATGATGCGCGTCGCGTTGCCCTTGGCGACCGCGTGCGCCCAGAACCAGGTCGTGTCGTGCACCGGGATGCCCTCAGTGATCACCACGCACAGCGGGATCTCGGCGTCGATCGCCTCGACGACGGCGTCCTTGGTGAACCGCGGCGGCACGAACACCACACTCACGTCCGCGCCGGTCTGCTCCATCGCCTCGGCGACCGTGCCGAACACCGGCAGACTCCGGCCCTCATGCGTCACCGTCTGCCCGGCCTTACGCGCGTTGACCCCACCGACGACGTTCGTGCCGGCCCGCAGCATCCGGGCGGTGTGCTTGGACCCCTCACCACCGGTCATCCCCTGCACGATGACCCTGCTGTCCTCGTTCAGCCAGATCGCCATCTCCTGCTCCCTGCGCGGCCAGCTCGGCGGCACGACGCGCCGCCTCATCCATCGTCTCCACCTGCTCGATGACCGGAATCGCGGCCTCATCCAAGATCCGCCGGCCCTGCTCGGCGTTGTTGCCGTCCAGCCGCACCACGATCGGCCGATCCACACTCTCGCCGCGCTCACCCAGCAGCTTGACCGCCCGCACGATGCCGTTCGCGACCGCATCCCCCGACGTGATCCCGCCGAACACGTTGATGAACACGCTCTTGACGTCCGGGTCGCCCAGCACGATCTGCATGCCGTCGGCCATCACCTCCGCCGACGCCCCACCGCCGATGTCCAGGAAGTTGGCCGGCTTCTGCCCGCCGTACCGCTCACCGGCGTAGGCGACGACGTCGAGCGTGGACATCACCAGACCCGCGCCATTACCGATGACACCGACCGAACCGTCCAGCTTGACGTAGTTCAGATCCTTCGCCTTGGCCTTCACCTCCAGCGGATCGGCCGCCGCCCTGTCCACCAGAGCTCATGCGCGGCGACCTCCTCGATCTCCAACCCGCCCTCGACCGAGCAGATGGACAGGAACGCCCGGTTCGCCCGATCCAGCAGAAAAGAGAAGTAGAACTCCCGGGCGATCGCGCTGGCCTCTTCCACCAGCACCTTGTGCACCCTATGGCCCTTGATGTCCATGCCCAGGATCTGACGTGCCTTCTCTTCGGCATCAGCGGGAGAATCCGCCAGCTTCACACCACCAGCCTTACCACGCCCACCGGTCTTCACCTGAGCCTTGACCACCACACGCGACGTACCGGCGGCCGCGAAATCCTCCGCGATCGCCCGCGCCTCCTCCGGCGACGCAGCGATCCTGCCGGCAGGAACCGGGACGCCGTACTCCGCGAAGAGCTCCTTCGCCTGATGCTCGAACAGGTCCACTCGTTGGCCTTCCCGCTCAGTACGGCCCCGGATTCGCCGGTCTCCGCCCGCTCGGACCGAACTGTCCGAACCAGGCTCTGGACATCCGCATCACCGCCGTGGAACAGTTCATACAGTATTCGTCGACTGTATGCAATGTTCGGATTCGGGCTCCGAGCCGGCTCGATTCCGGCTGTGAGCAGGCAGAGTGCGAGGAGTTGACACATGGGCACGTCGTCCGGCCAAGCCCCCCAGGCCGACCTCATCTCGGGCGGGCATCTGGTCGCCAAGGCGCTCAAGGCGGAAGGCGTCGACGTCATCTACACCCTGTGCGGTGGCCACATCATCGACATCTACGACGGGTGCGTCGATGAGGGCATCAAGGTGATCGACGTACGTCACGAGCAGGTCGCCGCGCACGCCGCCGACGGCCACGCGCGCATCACCGGCACCCCCGGCTGCGCCGTCGTCACCGCCGGGCCGGGCACGACCGACGCCGTCACCGGCGT
The DNA here is from genome assembly GCA_048498315.1 of Actinomycetota bacterium. GTDB lineage: Bacteria > Actinomycetota > Actinomycetes > Streptosporangiales > Streptosporangiaceae > Actinoallomurus. The sequence continues at coordinate 10,405 of JBEHYF010000148.1, read as the reverse complement.
GGCCAACGCGTTCCGCGCGGAGAGCCCGATGCTGCTGATCGGCGGCCAGGGCGCGCTGAGCCAGCACAAGATGGGGTCGCTGCAGGACCTGCCGCACGTCGACATGATGGCGCCGATCACGAAGTTCGCCGCGACCGTCCCGCACACCGAGCGCGTCGCGGACATGGTGTCGATGGCGTTCCGCGAGTGCTACCACGGCGCGCCCGGCCCGTCGTTCCTGGAGATCCCGCGCGACGTGCTGGACGCGAAGGTGCCGCGCGAGAAGGCGCGGGTGCCGAAGGCCGGGCACTACCGCGCCTCGACCCGCCAGCAGGGCGACCCGGAGGCCATCGAGCGCCTCGCCGACCTGCTCGTCCACGCCGAGAAGCCCTGCATCCTGCTGGGCAACCAGACGTGGACCTGCCGGGCCACCGACGCGGCGATCGAGCTGGTGCGCACGCTGAACGTGCCCGCGTACATGAACGGCGCCGGCCGCGGCACCCTGCCGCCCGGCGACCCGCACCACTACCAGCTCTCCCGCCGGTACGCGTTCGCGAACGCCGACGTCATCGTCATCGTCGGCACGCCGTTCGACTTCCGGATGGGCTACGGCCGCCGCCTCTCCGCCGACGCGACCGTCGTGCAGATCGACCTCGACTACCGCACGGTCGGCAAGAACCGCGACATCGATCTCGGCATCGTCGGCGACGCGGGCCTCATCCTGTCGGCGGTCACCCAGGCCGCCTCGGGCCGCGCGGACAACGGCGCCGCCGGCCGCAAGGCGTGGCTGGAGGAGCTGCGCGCCGAGGAGACGAAGGCGTACGAGAAGCGCCTGCCGCTGCTGCACTCCGACGCCTCACCCATCCACCCGTACCGGCTCGTGCGTGAGATCAACGACTTCCTCACCGAGGACTCCATCTACGTCGGCGACGGCGGCGACATCGTCACCTTCTCCGGCCAGGTGGTGCAGCCCAAGGCGCCCGGCCACTGGATGGACCCGGGCCCGCTCGGCACGCTCGGCGTCGGCATCCCGTTCGTCATGGCCGCCAAGCAGGCGCGGCCCGACCAGGAGGTCGTCGCGCTGTTCGGCGACGGCGCGTTCAGCCTCACCGGCTGGGACTTCGAGACGCTGGTGCGCTTCGACCTGCCGTTCGTCGGCATCGTCGGCAACAACTCCTCGATGAACCAGATCCGCTACGGCCAGGCCGTCAAGTACGGCGAGGACCGGCAGCGGGTCGGCAACACGCTCGGCGACGTCCGCTACAGCGAGTTCGCCCGGATGCTCGGCGGTTACGGCGAGGAGGTCCGCGACCCGGCGGACATCCGTCCCGCCCTCGAACGCGCCCGCGAGTCGGGCAAGCCGTCCCTCATCAACGTCTGGCTCGATCCGGACGTGTACGCCCCCGGAACCATGAACCAGACCATGTACAAGTAGGGAGAGCGGCCATGGGAAAGGCTCTCGACGGCGTCAAGATCCTCGACATGACCCATGTCCAGTCCGGGCCGTCATGCACGCAGCTGCTCGCCTGGCTCGGCGCCGACGTGATCAAGCTGGAGGCGCCGACCGGTGACATCACCCGGCGCCAGCTCCGCGACATCCCGGACGTCGACAGCCTCTACTTCACGATGCTCAACGGCAACAAGAAGAGCATCACCCTCAACCTCAAGGCGGACGAGGGCAAGCGGATCTTCACCGAGTTGGTGAAGCGCTCCGACGTGCTGGTGGAGAACTTCGGGCCCGGCACGATCGAGCGGCTCGGCTTCACCTGGGACCGCCTCCACGAGCTGAACCCGCGGCTCATCTTCGCCTCGATCAAGGGCTTCGGCGAGGGCCCGTACACCAACTTGAAGGCGTACGAGGTGGTTGCGCAGGCCATGGGCGGGTCGATGAGCACGACCGGGTACGAGGACGGCCCGCCGACCGCGACCGGCGCGCAGATCGGCGACTCCGGCACCGGCGTGCACCTGGCCGCCGCCATCCTCGCCGCGCTCTACCAGCGGGTCAGCACCGGCCGCGGCCAGCGCGTCAAGGTGGCGATGCAGCACTCGGTGCTCAACCTGTGCCGGGTCAAGCTGCGCGACCAGCAGCGCCTGGCGCACGGGCCGCTCAGCGAGTACCCGAACGAGGACTTCGGCGACGAGGTCCCCCGCTCCGGCAACGCCTCCGGGGGCGGGCAGCCCGGCTGGGCGGTCAGGTGCAAGCCCGGCGGCCCGAACGACTGGATCTACGTGATCGTCCAGCCGCCCGGCTGGAAGCCGATCGCCGGGCTGATCGGCCGGCCCGAACTGGCCGACGACCCCGAGTGGGCCACGCCCGAGGCGCGGCTGCCGAAGCTGAACAAGATGTTCCAGCTCATCGAGGAATGGACGAGCCAGCACACCAAGTGGGAGGTGCTGGAGAAGCTCAACGCCCACGACATCCCGTGCGGGCCGATCCTGTCGACCCGGGAGCTGATCGAGGACGAGAGCCTGGCCGCCAACGAGATGATCGTCACCGTCGACCACCCCGAGCGCGGCCCGTTCAAGACCGTCGGCTGCCCGCTGAAGCTGTCCGACTCCCCCGTGGAGGTGCGGCGGTCGCCACTGCTGGGCGAGCACAACGACGAGGTCTACGGCGAGGTGCTCGGCATGTCCGCCGACGAGATCGCCGCCCTGAAGTCGAACGGAGTGATCTGAGCATGGCCTACGACCGCGAAGCCGTGCGGGCGGTGCTGGACGCCGTCCGCGCGGACGGCCGGACCGCGCTGACCGCCGTCTAGGGCCTGCTGATCTGTGACGCGTGCGGGCGGTGCTGGACGCCGTCCGCGCGGCTTCGCGGTCGGACCGCGCTGACCGCCGTCGAGGGCCGGCGGATCTGCGACGCGTACGGGATCGCCACGCCCGCGGAGGAGCTGGCGACCTCCGCGGAGGAGGCCGTCGAGCAGGCCGCGGAGATGGGGTTCCCCGTCGTCCTGAAGATCGTCTCGCCGGACATCCTGCACAAGACCGAGGCCGGCGGCGTGCTGGTCGGGCTCGACTCGCCGGCCGACGTCCGCGTCGGGTACGAGCGGATCGTCGCGAACGCCCGGGCCTACGACGGGAAGGCGCGGATCACCGGCGTGCAGGTGCAGCGGATGGTGCGCGCCGGCCAGGAGGTCATCATCGGCGCGACGACCGACCCGACGTTCGGCAAGGTCGTCGCGTTCGGGCTCGGCGGCGTCCTCGTCGAGGTGCTCAAGGACGTCACCTTCCGGCTGGCGCCCGCCACGCTCGACGAGGCGCGCTCGATGCTCGACGACATCGCCGCCGCCGAGGTGCTGCGGGGCGCCCGTGGGGCCGCGCCGGTCGACCGCGACGCGCTGGCCGGCACGATCCGGCGGGTGTCCGACCTGGTCGCCGACTTCCCCGAGATCTCCGAGGTGGACCTGAACCCGGTGTTCGCGACCGCGCACGAGGCGGTCGCCGCCGACGTGCGGGTGCTGCTCGCCGACGAGGCGCCGCGCGAGGTGCCGCGGTACGCCCCCGAGGAGATCCTGTCGGTGATGAACCGGCTGATGAAGCCGCGCTCGATCGCGGTGATCGGCGCGTCGAACGAGCCGGGCAAGATCGGCAACTCGGTGATGCGCAACCTCATCGACGGCGGCTTCACCGGTGAGATCCACCCGGTCAACCCGAAGGCCGACGAGATCTGCGGCCGCAAGGCCTACCGTTCCGTCACGGACGTGCCCGGCGACGTGGACGTGGCCGTGTTCGCGATCCCGGCGAAGCTCGTGCCCGCCGCGCTGGAGGACACCGGCCGCAAGGGCGTGCCCGCCGCGGTGCTGATCCCGTCGGGGTTCGCCGAGACCGGCAACGCCGAGCTGCAGGAGCAGGTCGTGGAGGTCGCCCGCCGGCACGGCGTGCGGCTGCTCGGCCCGAACATCTACGGCTACTACTACACGCCGTCGGACCTGTGCGCGACGTTCTGCACGCCGTACGACGTGAAGGGCGGCGTGGCGCTGTCGTCGCAGAGCGGCGGGATCGGCATGGCGATCCTCGGCTTCAGCCGCACGACGAAGATGGGCGTGTCGGCGATCGTCGGGCTCGGCAACAAGGCCGACGTCGACGAGGACGACCTGCTGACGTTCTTCGGCCAGGACGACAACACGCGGTGCATCGCGATGCACCTGGAGGACCTCAAGGACGGGCGCGCGTTCGTCCAGACGGCCCGCGAGGTGTCGAAGAAGAAGCCGATCATCGTGCTGAAGGCCGGGCGCACCGCGCTGGGCGCCCGCGCGGCCGGCTCGCACACCGGCGCGCTCGCCGGCGACGACAAGGTCTACGACGACATCCTCCGCCAGGCCGGCGTCGTGCGGGCGCCGGGGCTGAACGAGATGCTGGAGTACGCCCGCGCGCTGCCGGTCATGCCGGCGCCGAAGGGCGAGAACGTCGTCATCATCACCGGCGCGGGCGGCTCGGGTGTGCTGCTGTCGGACGCGGTGGTCGACAACGGCCTGTCGCTGATGGAGATCCCGCCGGACCTGGACGAGGCGTTCCGCGCGTACATCCCGCCGTTCGGCGCGTCCGGCAACCCGATCGACATCACCGGCGGCGAGCCGCCGGCGACGTACGAGGCGACGATCCGGCTCGGCCTGGAGGACCCCCGCATCCACGCGCTGATCCTCGGCTACTGGCACACGATCGTGACGCCGCCGATGGTCTTCGCCGAGCTGGTCGCCCGGGTGGCCGCGGAGGCGCGGAGCAAGGGCATCGACAAGCCGATCGTGGCCTCGCTGGCCGGCGACACCGAGGTGGAGCGGGCCAGCGAGTACCTGTTCGAGCACGGCGTGCCCGCCTACCCGTACACGACGGAGAAGCCGGTGGCCGTGCTCGGCGCGAAGTACCGCTGGGCCCGCACCGCCGGGCTGCTCCCATCCTGACCCGATTCCGACCGGTGCCACGGTCCGCGGCGCGGCGCGCGGCTCGCGGCGCGGCCCTCCGGCTGCGGACCGTGGCGACCCCAGCCCGATATGAGGAGAATCCAGCGATGACATAAAGCAACGAATTCGTCGGAACCGCACGCGAAATACATCGGGGACAGGGGGCACTGCCAGCAATCTCCTGACGAGGGATCGGCATGACCACGACATCCAGCTCATCGAGCGCTTCCTACGAGGAGATCACCAACAGCAAGGGCCGCGTCTTCCGCATCGGCGAATCCGACCGGGACATCCTCGGCCATCCGCGGTGGACCATGGTGCTGCTGCCGTGGATCGCGATGATGGCGATCAGCGTTTTCGAGTACGCCTACGGTTCGGCCGAGGACACGCTTTCCAAGGCACACGGCTGGACCCACACCAACACCTTCTGGATTCTGAGCGTCTGGATCTTCTTCCAGGCGGGCGTCGCCTTCCCCGCGGGCTGGCTGCGTGAACGCGGCCTGCTGCCGGCGCGCACGGCGATGCTGCTGGGGGCGGGGATGTCCCTCGTGGGCTTCCTGTCCGTCTCCCACCTGCACAGCGTCTTCATGGCGATCGTGGGATTCGGCCTCGTCGGCGGGGTCGGGGCCGGATTGGTCTACGCGACCTGCATCAACACGGTCGGGAAATGGTATCCCGACCTGCGCGGCGCGCGGACCGGCTTCGTCAACGGCGGTTTCGCCTACGGCTCCCTGCCGTTCATCGTCATCTTCAACTACTGGTTCGACACCAGCAACTACCAGACCGTTCTCGACCTCGTCGGCGTCTTCGTGCTGGTGGCGATCGGGATCTGCGGCTTCTTCTTCAAGGACCCGCCGAAGAACTGGTGGCCGGCGCAGGTCGACCCGCTCAAGATCGAGCAGTCCAAGGTCAAGAGCAGCGGCCTGGCCAAGAACCCGCCCGCAGTACGGCAGTTCACCCCGAAGGAGGCGATCCGGAGTGGAATGATCCCGCTGATGTGGATCTGTCTGGCCTTCGTGTCCGGCGTCTCCATCTTCGGGATCTCCTTCGAGGTTCCGTTCGCCAAGGACCTGGGCTTCGGCCCGCTCATGGCGTCGCTGTCCGCCGGGATCCTCGCGGTGGTCAACGGCGTCGGGCGCGCGGTCGTCGGCTGGTTCTCCGACCTGATCGGCCGCAAGCAGGCCCTGATCATCGTCATCGTGATCGAGGCGCTCGCGCAGTTCGGCACGCTATGGGCCGGGAACGCGCACAATGAGTTCTTCTTCCTGTTCTTCGCGTTCGTCTCCGGCTTCGGCAGCGGGGCGTTCTACCCGATGTTCGCCGCCCTGGTTCCCGACTACTTCGGCGAGAACCACAACGCGACCAACTACGGGCTGGTGTACAGCGCCAAGCTGGTCAGCGGTCTGTTCGGCGGCGGGCTCGGCGCGATCGTCATCGGCGCGTGGAGCTACACGGGCGCCTACACCCTCGCCGGCGTGATCGGGCTCGCCTCGGCGGCCATGGCGATCTTCCTCCGCCAGCCGGGACGCCCGGGAGTACGGCACATCACGCCGAACCCGTATCCGATCAGCCGGGAGGTCATGTGACCTCCTCGCCGGATCGCTGATGGTAGGACCGGCGCGTCTGCTCGGTGTGCTCGCGCATGATCTGCGCCGCCCGCTCGCCGTCGTGCGCGGCGAGGGCGTCGATCAACGCGGCGTGCTCCGACCATGACCGCTTCCCGCGCTGCCGGGCGACGGGCGTGTAGTACCAGCGGACGCGCCGGTCCACCTGCGCCGCGAGCTCGGCCAGCACCTTGTTGCCGGACATCTCGACGACCGCGCTGTGCAGGGCGGCGTTGGCGGCCACCACCGCGTCCACGTCGTCGGCGGCGAGGGCCCGCTCCCCCTCGTCGCACAGCGCGCGGAGCCGGGCGATGCTCTCGTCGGTGGCGTTGCCCGCCGCCAGCCGTGCCGACTCGGTCTCCAGCAGGGAACGCACGGCGAGGAGCTGGTCGGCCTCGTCCTCGGTCGGCACGTGGACGAAGGCGCCCTGGGCCGGCCGCAGATCGACCCAGCCCTCCGTGCTGAGCCGCTGCAGGGCCTCGCGGACCGGCTGGCGCGAAATGCCCAGCCGGGCGGCCAGCTCGCTCTCGACGAGGTGCTGCCCGGGCTGAAGCCGGCGAGTGATGATCAGCTCCAGCAGCGCGTCGTAGACGCCTTCACGGAGCGGCGCCGGACGCCGCAGGCGCGGCACGTCCAGGCCCTTCGCGCCTCCAGAGAAGACCATCGTTCAGCTCCAACGGAAACCGGAAGATTAATATATACAGTCTACTGCCTACCATCTGCCGCGATGGCAACCCCGGACAGGTGGGCTACCTCACAGTTCAATTCTCCCGGCGACTCAAGAATCGTCGGCTCTCGACAACGGGCCGGCATAAGCCGTTACGGAATTGACGACCCGAGAACACACCGTTAATGACGCGACCGGCCATTGGCCGGACGGCGACCCGCCCTCCTCCGGAAGAACGCATCGAGGTCTTGACGTCGGTAAAAGCATACTGTAGACAGAATATCGTACCCATAGGACGGAGTTCCGGTGAAAGTGGCCGTTGTCGGCGCCGGCGCGATCGGCGCGTACGTCGGGGCCGCCCTGCACCGTGCCGGGGCCGACGTTCATCTGATCGCGCGCGGTGCACACCTGGCCGCCATCCGGCGCGACGGCGTCCGGGTGCTCAGCCCGCGCGGCGACTTCACCGACGCGCCCGCCCGCGACCGACGACCCGAACGAGGTCGGCCTGAGACCCTCGACGTCGCCGAGCGCCCCGGCTGCCGCCCGCCCGTCTCGATCGCGCGCCGCCTGGCCGGCGCGGAGCGGGCCGGCCACCACAAGACCTCCACGCTCCGGGACCTGGAGCGCGGCAGGCCGCTGGAACTCGACGTCATCCTCGCGGCCGTGGTCGAGTTCGCCGACCTCACCGGTGCTCGCTTGCCCACGCTGCGCGCGATCAACGCGGTCGCCGGCCTCGTCAATCGTAAGATTCTGGAAGCGGCGTCAAGCGCCGGAAAGGTCCGCGAAGTCGCGGGCTCGTGACGGCAGGAGGGATGGCCATGCGCTACACCCGTCTCACCCAACCCCTCGTCCGTGACGGCGGCGAGCTGCGCCCGGCGTCATGGGAGGAGGCCCTCGACCGGGCCGCGGAGGGCTTCGCCCGGAACCTCGACGCGCACGGCCCCGACGCCTTCGGGATGTTCTCCTGCTCCCGCGCGACCAACGAGATGAACTACGTCGCGCAGAAGTTCACCCGGCAGGTCATCGGCACCAACAGCGTCGACTCCTGCAACCGCACTTGACACGCTCCCAGCGTCGCCGGTCTGGCGGCGGTGTTCGGTGCCGGGGGTGGCACCTCGTCGTACCGGGAGGTCGAGGAGACCGACCTGATCATCCTGTGGGGCTCCAACGCCCGGGCGGCACACCCCATCTTCTTCCAGCATGTCCTGAAGGGAGTGCATAACGGAGCCCGGCTGTACGTCGTCGACCCGCGCCGCACGAGCTCGGCCCAGTGGGCCGACCGCTGGCTCGGTCTCGACGTCGGCACCGACATCCCCCTGGCCTGCGCGGTCGCGCGTGAGATCATCCACGCCGGGCTGGTCAACGAGGCGTTCGTCGAGCGGGCGACGACCGGGTTCGCCGAGTTCGCCGCGAGCGTCGAGCCGTGGACCCTCGCGGCCGCCGAGCGGGAGACCGGCGTGCCGGCCGAGGCGATCCGCGACCTCGCGCACGCCTATGCCCGGGCCGAGCGCGCCCAGCTGTGCTGGACGCTCGGCATCACCGAGCACCACAACGCCACCGACAACGTCCGCGCACTGGTGAACCTTTCGCTGCTGACCGGGCACGTCGGCCGGTACGGCTCGGGCCTGAACCCGCTGCGCGGGCAGAACAACGTGCAGGGCGGCGGCGACATGGGCGCCATCCCGAACCGCCTCCCCGGCTTCCAGGACATCCTCGACCCGCAGGTGCGGGAGAAGTTCGAGCACGCGTACGGCCGGGAGATCCAGCCGCGGTACGGCCGGCACCTGACCCAGATGTTCGAGGCGATGGACACCGGCGAGATGACCATGGCGTACTGCGTCGGGGAGAACCCGGCGCAGTCGGAGGCCGACTCCGAGCGCACGGTGAAGCGCCTCCAGGGTCTCGACCACTTCGTGGTGCAGGACATCTTCCTGACGAAGACCGCGCTGCTGGCCGACGTCGTGCTGCCGGCGACCGCCGCGTGGTGCGAGTCGGAGGGCACCGTCACCAACAGCGAGCGACGGGTGCAGCGGGTGCGCAAGGCGCTCGACCCGCCGGAGGGGGCCCGCGACGACATCGCCATCATCCGCGATATCGCCGCGCGGCTCGGGTACGACTGGCCCGCTGCCACCGCCGAGGAGATCTGGGACGAGGTGCGGTCGCTGGCACCCATCTTCGCGGGCATGAGCTACCGGCGGCTGGAGGAGCTGCAGGGCATCCAGTGGCCCTGCTTCTCCGAGGACCGGCTCGAACCTTCCTACCTGCACGGCCGCCTCTGGGAGACCGACCCGGACAAGCGAGGCAGGCCGGCACCGTTCGCGGTGGTCGGCCACCGGCCGCCGGTTGACGTGCTGGACGAGGAGTACCCGCTGCGGCTGACCACCGGGCGGCATCTCGACTCCTACAACACCGGCGTGCAGTCGGGCGGTTTCAGCTCCCCGCTGCGGCGCGAGGGTGCGATCGAGCTGTCCATCGACGACGCGCGCAGGCTCGGCCTGGTCGCCGGCGAGAAGGTGCGGGTCAGCTCCCGGCGCGCGTCGGTGGTCGCCAAGGTGGCGCTCGACCCTGGGCTGCGGCCCGGCCTGGCGTTCATGACCACGCACTTCCCCGACCAGGTCGACACCAACAGCCTGACGATCGAGGCCACCGACCCGGTCGCCGGCACCGCCGAGTACAAGGCCACCGCCATCCGCGTCGAGAAGATGAGGTGAGGGCATGGACCTGCGCTTCCGTGACGCCGTCCCGTCCGACGAGGAGCGGGCCGCCGTCGACGCGGTGCTCGGCCCGCCGGATCCCGGCGTGAACGGCGTGGACATCGCCTTGCGCTCGGCCCGCACCGGCCATGAGGCGCGATCCCGGCGGGACCTGCTGCTGCCCGCGCTGCACGCGGTCAACGACCGGGTCGGCTGGATCAGCGAGGGCGCGCTCGACCACATCTGCCGCCGGCTGATGGTCCCGCCCGCCGAGGCGTACGGCGTGGCGACCTTCTACGCGATGTTCGCCGTCCGGCCGCGCCCGCTCCGCGTGCTGCACGTGTGCACCGACCTGACCTGCCGGGCGAAGGGCTCCGACGCCGTCACGGCGCGGCTGGCCGCCGCGCCGCCGGACGGCGTCGAGTGGCACGAGAGCCCCTGCCTCGGGCTGTGCGAGCGGGCGCCGGCCGCGCTGCTGCTGGAGGCCGGGGAGACGCCGCGCGCGGCGGTGTTCGCCCCCGCCGGGCCGGCCACCGACTTCACCGCGAACGGCGCCGCGAACGG
>JBEHYF010000147.1:0-13473 GCA_048498315.1 Actinomycetota bacterium | reverse complement strand
GAACAGTAAAGACGTATCAATTACTTGACACTAGCGACGAGAACGTGGTTCTTACCTCGTCTGACAGTGGCCGCCGGCGGGACCGCCCCGCGGGGCCGGAGCGGGGCGGCGCCTAGGATGGCGGCATGTCCGGCAACTGCGAAGAGCGAAGGATGCGGCTGGCCGCGGTCCTCCAGAGCGGTGACGCTGACGCAATCATGATCTCCGACCTGGTCAACGTGCGGTACCTGAGCGGTCTCGCCAGCTCCAACGCCGCGCTGCTGCTCACCCGCGACGGCGGCGTTCTCGCCACCGACTCGCGATACGCCGAGACGGCGCGCGAGGCCTGTCCCGAGCTGCCGCTGGTGATCGGTCGCGACGTGGACGCCGTCCTCGCCGAGCCGATCCGCGAATCCGGCTGCCGGGCCGTGCTCTTCGAGAGCCACGTCGTGACGGTGGACCGGTACGACGCGCTGACGAAGCTGCTCGGCCCGGTGAAGCTCGTCCCGCTCGGCCACGCCGTGGAAGAGATCCGCATGGTGAAGAGCGAGGATGAGATCGCGCTCCTGAGAAGGGCGTGTGAGATCACAGACCAGGCGTTCGCGCGGGTCCTGCCCGGCGTCCGGCCGGGGATGACCGAACGCGAGATCGCCGTCAGGCTCGAACGCACGATGGTCGACCTCGGGGCCGACGGCCCCGCCTTCTCGCCGATCGTGGCCGCCGGACCCCATGGCGCCGTGCCGCACCACGCGCCGTGCGATCGGCCCATCGCCTCCGGCGACCTGCTGACCATGGACTTCGGTGCCCTGTGCCGCGGATACCACGCCGACATGACGCGGACCGTGGCCGTCGGGGAGCCGGCGCAGTGGCAGCGCGACATCTACGCGCTGGTCCTGGACGCCCAGTCCGCGGGCATCGCGGCGGCCCGGCCGGGCGCGGACGTACGGGATGTGGACGCCGCGGCGCGCGTGCCCATCGCGGACGCCGGACATGCCGGCGACTTCCAGCACGGCTTCGGTCACGGCGTGGGCCTGGAGATCCACGAGTCCCCGATGTTGGGCTACGGCAGGACGGGTAAGCTGGCAGACCGGGTTCCGATCACCGCTGAGCCGGGTGTCTATCTCGCCGGTCGCGGCGGGGTCCGCATCGAGGACACCCTGGTGGTCCGTGCGGACGGTCCGGAGCTGCTCACCAAGACGACCAAGGAGCTGCTCGTCATCTGACGCGCAGGCCGCCCGACGCAGGAGAACGACACACCGTGGCGACGACGAACGACCTCAAGAACGGCATGACGCTGAACCTCGACGGCCAGCTGTGGACCGTCCTGGAGTTCCAGCATGTCAAGCCCGGCAAGGGCGGCGCGTTCGTCCGTACAAAGCTGAAGAACGTGCTGTCCGGCAAGGTGGTCGACAAGACCTTCAACGCCGGCGTGAAGGTCGACGTGGCCAACGTCGACAAGCGGGAGATGCAGTACCTCTACCGCGAGGGCGACGACTTCGTCTTCATGGACACCGAGACCTACGACCAGCCGCACATCCCGCGCGAGACGGTCGGCGACGCGGCGAACTACCTGCTCCCGGAGCAGAACGCCGTCGTCGCGTTCAACGAGAGCACGCCACTGTACATCGAGCTGCCCGCGGCCGTCGTGCTCGAGGTCACCGAGACCGAACCCGGCCTGCAGGGCGACCGTTCCACCGGCGGCACCAAGCCGGCCACGGTCGAGACCGGCGCGACGATCCAGGTCCCGCTGTTCATCACGACCGGCGAGAAGATCAAGGTCGACACCCGTACCGGCGACTACCTCGGACGCGCCTGAGTGGCCGCACGCAGCAAGGCCCGCCGGCGCGCCCTCGAGGTCCTGTACGAGGCCGAGATGCGCGGCGAGCCCCCGGTCGACGTGCTCGACCGGCGCACCCGGCAGGCCGAGCACCGGCTCGCCGAGCAGGACTTCCTCGACCGGCTGGTCACGGGGGTGTCGGCACAGCGTGAGCGCATCGACGAGCTGATCGCCACCTACGCGGTGGGCTGGACCCTCGACCGCATGCCGACCGTCGACCGCAACGTCCTGCGGCTCGGCGTCTACGAGCTGCTCTGGTGCGACGACGTGCCGGACGGCGTGGCGGTCAGCGAGGCGGTCGCGCTCGCCACCGAGCTGTCCACGGACGAGTCGCCGCGGTTCGTCAACGGCCTGCTGTCCCGCCTGGCCGAGTTGAAGCCGTCGTTGTCGCTGTAGACCTCTAGTCTGGGTCGCGAGAGCCTGAGGGAGCAGCCCGTGACCGAACGTCCGCGACCGCGGTCGGTGCGCACCGTCGTGGTATGGGAGATCCTGCGCGACGTCCTCGACGAGCGCGCCAAGGCTTCGGGCCGCGCCGGCCTCGACGTCCTCGACGCCGGCGGGGGCACGGGCGGGTTCGCGGTGCCGCTGGCCGAGCTCGGCCACAGGGTCCCGGTCGTCGAAGCCAGTCCCGACGCCCTGGCCGGCCTGGAGCGCCGCGCCGCCGAGGCCGGCGTTCCGGTGCGCGCGCTGCAGGGCGACGCCGACGGGCTGCTCGACCTCGTCGGGCCCGACAGCGCCGACCTGGTCCTGTGCCACAGCGTCCTGGAGTACGTCGACGACCCGGCCGCGGCGCTGGCCTCGATCGCCCGCACCGTACGGCCCGGCGGCGCGGTCAGCGTGCTCGCCGCGAACCAGGTCGCCGCGGTGCTGCACCGGGCGATCGCCGGGCACTTCCATGACGCCCGGCGCGTGCTGTCCAGCGCCCAGGGCCGCTGGGGCGACCGCGACCCGATGCCGCGCCGGTTCACCTCCGGCATGCTGGCCGAGCTGATCCAGGGCGCCGGCCTGCGGGTCGGGCCGGTGCACGGCGTTCGGGTGTTCGCCGACCTCGTGCCCAGCGGCATCCTCGACGGCGAGCGCGGCGCCGCCGATCGCCTGGCCGACCTGGAGCGGGCCGTGTCCATGCACCCGGTGCTGAAGGACATCGCCACCCAGCTCCACGCCCTCGCGCACCGGCGATGAACGCCACCGGGCACCCGGCGGCGCGTCCGCCGGCGAGCAGGGACGGCACCGCCGAACGGCGGCGCGCGGGGCTCCCCGTGAGGACGTGCCGATGAGCCGCAAGCAGCAGTTGCACCGGCCGGGGCCGCCGTCCGGGCCGCCCGCCGACGACACCGGCTGCCCGATCCTGCACGTCGACATGGACGCCTTCTTCGTCAGCGTCGAGCTGCTCGAACGCCCCGAGCTGCGCGGCCGGCCCGTCGTCGTGGGCGGTGCGGGGCCACGTGGCGTCGTGGCCGCGGCGTCGTACGAGGCCCGCCGCTTCGGCGTGCACTCGGCGATGCCGATGAGCCGAGCCCGGCGGCTGTGCCCGCAGGCGGTGGTGCTGCCGCCCCGCCACGACCGGTACGCCGAGGTGTCCGCGGGCGTGATGGAGATCTTCCGGTCGATCACCCCGCTGGTCGAGCCGCTCGCCCTCGACGAGGCCTTCCTCGACGTGTCCGGCGCGCTGCGCCGGCTGGGCCGGCGGCCCGCCGAGATCGGCGCGATGATCCGCGCACAGGTCCGCGAGCAGCAGGGCATCACCTGCTCGGTCGGGGTCGCCGGCACCAAGTTCGTCGCCAAGCTGGCCTCCACCCGGTGCAAGCCCGACGGCCTGCTCGTGGTCCCGGCCGACGGCGTGCCGGCGTTCCTGCACCCGCTGCCGGTCGCGGCGCTGTGGGGCGTCGGCGAGCGTACCGAGGAAGTCCTGCGGCGGCTCGGCCTGCGTACCGTCGGCGACCTGGCCGCCACCCCGCTCGGCACGCTCCGCCCCGAGCTCGGCGACGCGGTCGGCACGCACCTGCACGACCTGGCCTGGGGCCGCGATCCGCGCCCGGTCATCCCCCGCACCCCCGACAAGAGCATCAGCGCCGAGGAGACGTTCGACACCGACATCGCCGCCCCCGAGGCCATCCGCCGGGAGCTGCTACGGCTGGCCGACCGCGTCGGCGCCCGGCTGCGCCGCGGAGGCCTGGCCGGGCGCACCGTCGCGGTGAAGCTGCGCCGCGCCGACTTCAGCACGATCACCCGGGCGCGCACGCTCGGCGAGCCGGCCGATCTCGGTCGCGAGATCTACGCCACCGCGTGCGCGCTGTACGAGGCGTCCGGGCTGGAGGGCTCGGCCCTGCGGCTCGTCGGCGTGCGCGTCGAGAACCTCATGCCGGCCGGCGACATGGCCCGCCAACTCGCCCTCGGGGAGCCCGACGCCGGGTGGCGCCAGGTCGAGGAGGTGATGGACCTGGCCGCCCGGCGCTTCGGCGCGGGCGCCATACGGCCCGCGACGCTGGTGTGCGAGCGCGGTGACCGTGATGCCGACCACGCTCAGGGCGGTTCCCGGGTCCGGTGAGAAGCCGGTTATCCGGGCGACAACCTGGCATTAACCTTGTGGGTGCTTGACGATCCGTCTACACGCAGTCGAACGTTTTCTTTCCCCCGGTCGTCAGTGCTCGTATTCTGGGCATATCACCGATAGCCAGGTTCCCGTCCGGCGGGGGTCCCTCCCTCCGCGGGTCCGTCTTTGGGAGGCGCCGTGCCGCTCTCTGACCACGAGCAGCGCCTGCTCGACCAGATCGAGCGAGCGCTGTACGCCGAGGATCCGAAGTTCGCTTCGGCGGTCCGTTCGACTGATCCGCAGGTGCATTACAAGCGCAGGATCTGGAAGGCCGTGGTGGGCATCGTGCTGGGGCTGTGCGCGGTCCTGGCGGGTGTGATCGTCAACGCGATGCCGGTCAGCATCGTGATCAGCGTGGCCGGCTTCCTGCTCATGGTCTTCAGCTCCTTCTGGGCGCTGACCAGCTGGAAACGCATGAACGGCGTGGCCGCCCCGGCGCCGGGGCGCCGGACGGTCCGGCGATCCAGGCCGGTGCGCGGCAGCTTCATGGAACGCATCGAGGAGCGCTGGCGCCGCCGCCACGAGGAACCCTGAGCCGTCCCCGGCCTCCGGCTGCCACGCGCCCCCGCCGCCCGGCGACCGCGCCGGGCGGCGCTTGACGTCTCCGGGGCCGCCCCGCCCGGCCGCGGAGACGCCGCCCATCGGCCGGCGGGGACGCCACGACCCGCAGGCCGTGACCGGCCGGAGGACGTGACCCTACGGCGCGCCGGGTCGGCGTGATAGGCCTGCCGCGGGCGCCGTCAGGAGCCGGGCGTGACGGCACGGCCTGACGATCTGGCGTGGTGATCTGGCGTGGTGATCTGGCGTGTGACCGGCTGATCGGCCGGCTGCGGGGTCGGCAGGGCCGGGAGTGACCGCTGGTGACGGGGTGCGGCCGTGCGGCGTGCCGGCCCGGCGTGACCGGCCGGCTGCGGCGCCGTCACCCGCGGGACGTCACCGGCGGGAGCCGCCCGCCGGGCGTGGATGGTCAGCCGTGGGCGCGGCGGCGCCGCAGGCGCAGCGAGTCGAGCCGGTCGAAGCCGTCCAGCAGCCGTCCGCCGGCGCGCCGCAGCGTCGCGGTCGCGGACGGCGGGAAGAGCCGGGCCCGCCACCGCACCGGGCGCGACGAGCCCGCCGCGAACGCCGTGCGCACCGCCCGTGCGTCCTCCCGCAGACCCGTGGCCGGGCCGGGCGCGGGCGCGTAACGGGCCAGCTCCTCGGCGCGCACCAGGCGGTCGAGCGCCGCCCGCGTCTCCGCGTCGAGCCGGCGGGCCTCGCCCAGCCGCCGGGCCGCGGCCCGCGGGCTGTCGCCCGGTCGCCAGGGCAGGCCGAAGTCGAGCGCGGCGACCCGCAGCTCGTCCCACGCGGCGTGCGCGACCCCCGCATCCGACGGCGCGCGCGCCCAGCGGCGCAGCGCCGCCGTGTAGCGGATCGCCGACGGCGCAGCCAGCAGGAGGACGGCCAGCGCGAGCAGCAGCAGCCGGCCGATCGGCGTGCCACCCTGCCCGGGGGCCGGCGGCGACCCGGCGGAGCCGGTGTTGTCCAGCCCGTCGGTGCGGTGGCGCTGGACCGGCGCGGTCAGGGAGGGACCGGCGGTGCTCAGCCCGCCCGTCGACGGCAGCGGGGTCGTCGCGCTCCCGCCGGGCGTTCCGGGGACGAGCTGCGGCGTGGCGTAGTCCGGCACGGTGGCACTGCCCTGGCCGGCGCCGCCCGCGGGCGTCGGCTCGAACCGGAGCCAGCCCACGCCCCCGAAGTACAGCTCGGGCCAGGCGTGGGCGTCCTTCGTGCGCACGACCCAGGTGCCGTCCGCCTGCCGGGTTCCGGCCGTGTAGCCCACGCCGACCCGCGCGGGGATGCCGACGATCCGGGCCAGCAGCGCCATCGACGCGGCGAACTGCTCGCAGTAGCCGGTCTTGCTGTGGAACAGGAAGTCCTGCAGGGCGTCGATGCCGTGCGGCGGCGGCGTGTCGAGGCTGTAGGTGAAGTTCCCCGGCGCGGTGAACCACTGCTGCAGCTTGACCGCCCGGTCGTAGGGCGTCGACGCGCTCGCGGTGATCTTGTGCGCCAGGTCGACGACGTCCTTCGGCAGCCGCCCGGGCAGCGCGAGGTACCGGGCGGCGATGCCGGACGGCGGCTGCGGCGCGGTCTCCAGCTGCTGGTAGGTGGGGAGCGGCCGCTCGCTGGTCACGGTGTAGGTGCGCCCGCCCGCCGAGTCGTGCAGCGAGAAGATCATCAAGGACGGGGTGTCGACCCGCCAGTCGCCCTTGATCGAAACCTTGGTCGGTGGGTACGGCGTCGGCAGCACGCTCATGCCGCGTACCCGCGGATCGACCGTGATCTTCGTGGTCACCGGCCGGACCGCCGTACCGGACAGGCCCGGAGGGGCCGGCAGGGTGCGGCCCCGCACCCGGGAGTCGCGGTCGCCGTGCATCGGCGAGTACGTCCAGCCCTCCCCGTCGAACCGGTCCAGGGAGTACATCCGCAGGTAGTCGGGGGAGGTGTCGTCGGAGGTGCGGTAGGTCAGCACCACCGCGTCGTCGGAGCGCACGAGCTGGCGTTTCAGGCTGACCAGCGGGTCCGGCGTCGTGACCGTGGTCAGCCCCTGCCCGTTCCCGCCCGCGCCCAGCAGCCCGCGGGGGTGGATGCCCGGCACGGCGAGAGGGACGACGATCGCGACGGCCACGGCGGTGAGCCCGACCCGCCGCCCGGTGACGGCGAGCGCGCGGGAATCCGGCCGGTCGCCGTCAGTCCGCTCGGGCGACCAGTGCCGGGTGAACACCGGACGCCCCCAGCCGGACAGCCGGTCGCCGGCGTCCACCCCGAGCAGGACGAGGTACCCGGACGCGGCCAGCAGGAAGATCAGCCATCCGGTGCTCTCCTCCCGCACCGCGGCCGGCACGCTGTACAGCGCCAGCAGCGGCAGCCCGGACGGCGCGGCGTGGCGTATCCGCACGGCGAGGAAGTCGACGAGGACGGCGACCGCCCCGATGCCGACGCAGCTCATCAGCTCGATGCCGGTCAGCAGCGGGACCGGCGCCGCATAGCTGTTCGCCTCCCGCCAGCCGTCACCGATCAGCCGGCCCAGCGCGGACACCGAGCCCGGTGTCGGAATCACCGCGATCAGCGCCCGCCCGGGCGCGAACACCGCGGTCAGGTAGACCAGCAGCGCGAGCGGGCCGGCGGCGAGGCAGACGGCGGCCGGCAGCCGGAACCGCCGGGTGAGCACACCGGCCAGGGCGACGACGAGGATCGCGCCGAGCCCGACGGCGAGCCAGCCCGCGGTCTCGAACAGCGGGTAGAGTCCGATCGAGGCGAGCAGCGTGGCCGCCGCTGCGGCGATGGTGAGACGTATCCTCATGGCGCCTCCGTGCGTTCCGGCCCGTCCGGCGCCGCGCCGGTCCCTCCGCGATCCGTCGCCGCGCGCCCCTCACCCGCAGGCGCCGGGTCCTCCGTGCCCCGGCGGTCCCCGCCCGGACCGTCCGTGACCGGGCGGTCCGTGACCGCGTCCCCGGACGGGGCGACGTTCGCGTCCGGCGCGGCGCCCCGGGCCGACTTTGGGCGGCCGTTTCCAGGGGCCCCAGGGTTTCCGGCGTTTCCATCGGCGGCCGGCCAGGCGCCGGCGAGCGCGGCCGCGGACGACACCGTCAGCACCCGCCAGCCGGCAGCGCGCAGCACCGCCGCCGCCTCGGCGCCGTCGCCGGCGCCGATGAGCACCGCGACGCACGTCGCGGCGCCGCTCCGCCGGGCGCGGGACACCTCGCGGGCGTCGGCGGCGGTCAGCGCGCCGAACACGCCGATGATGAGACCGTCGCCGCCCGCCGCCGGGTCACGCAGCGCCGACACGCCCGCCCGCAGCGACCGCCCGGAGGACATACGGGCCACCGCGAGCATGTCGAGCAGCTCGCTCTCGAACGTCGCGGACGCGCCGAGCGCCTCACCCTCATCGGTGACGAACCGCAGGCCCAGGCCGTCCCGGCCGAGCCGCACGCCGATGGAGGCGGCCGCCGACACGGCCTGCTCGAACGTCGAACCGGGCCCGTCGCCCCAGTGCGCGGCGCGCCGGGTGTCGAGGAAGACGGTGCCGCGGCTCTGCCACTGCTGTTCCTCGCGGCGCACCATCAGCTCGCCGTGCCGGGCGGTGGAGCGCCAGTGCACCCGGCGCAGGTCGTCGCCGTGCCGGTACTCGCGCGGCGCGACGTCGTCCTCGCCGGCCGTGGACAGGGCGCGGGCCCTGCTCTCGCCGCCGGTCCACGAGCCGGTCAGCCGGCCCGGGGGCAGCGGCACGATCGGCGGGGTCACGACGACGCGATCCGTGGCGGAGAAGGAGCGGATCAGCTCGATCAGCCCGAACGGGTCGGTGAGGCGCACGGTCAACGGCCCGACCAGGTAGCGGCCGCGCGCCTCGGCGCGCAACCGGTAGATCATCTCGCGTCCGCCGTGGGGCTCGATCCGGTCGACCACGAACCGGGGCCGCCCGCCGAGTGTGTACGGCACCTGGTCCTCGACCAGCAGGATGCCGGTCGGCAGGCGGGAGGCGTTCTCCAGCAGCAGGTCGATCCGCACCTCGTGGCCGGCCGGCAGCCGGGGCGGCGAGGCGCGGCGGGAGCAGCGCAGCCGGTACCGCGTCCGGGAGACGACCACCGCCGACAGCAGCGGGAGCGCCAGGACGAGGACGCCCGCACGGAGCAGGTCGCGCTCGCCGAGGATGAGCGCGCACGCGATCGCGGTGACCCCCGCCGCGATGAACGAACGGCCGCGCGTGGTGAGCGCGCTCAGCGTACCCGCCATGTCAGCGCCGGCGGTCGGGAACCGGGACGCGGTCGATCAGCTCGGCGACGATCTGCTCGGGGAGCCGGCGCTCGACCTGCGCCTCGGCCGTGGGCAGGAGCCGGTGGGCGAGCACCGGAACGGCGAGCCGTTGCAGGTCGTCCGGCAGCACGAACTCGCGGTCGCCGAGGAGCGCGTACGCGCGGGCGGCGCGCACCAGTTGCAGCGTCGCCCGCGGCGAGGCGCCCAGGCGCAGCTCCGGGTGGTCGCGGGTGGCGGTGACCAGCGCGATGGCGTACTCGCGCACGGCGGGGGAGACGTGCACCTGCCGGACGACGTCGATCAGCGCGCGCACGTCGGCGGCGTGCGCAACGGGCTCCAGCCCGTCCAGCGGTGACGTCCCGCCGTGCACGTCCAGCATCTCCAGCTCGGCGGCTGGCGCGGGGTAGCCCATGGAGATGCGGGCGGTGAACCGGTCGCGCTGAGCCTCCGGGAGTGGATAGGTGCCCTCCATCTCCACCGGGTTCTGGGTGGCGATCACCATGAACGGCGCGTCGAGGCCGTGCGTGCGGCCGTCGACGGTGACCTGGCGCTCTTCCATGCACTCCAGCAGTGCCGACTGTGTCTTCGGCGAGGCACGGTTGATCTCGTCGCCGACCACGATGTTGGCGAACACCGGGCCGGGCTTGAACTCGAACTCGCGGCGTTCCTGGTTGTAGGCGCTGACCCCGGTGATGTCGCTGGGCAGCAGGTCGGGGGTGAACTGCACCCGCCGCACCGAGCAGTCGATGGACCGGGCCAGTGCCTTGGCCAGCAGGGTCTTGCCGACGCCGGGGACGTCCTCGATGAGGAGATGACCCTCGGCGAGCAGGACGGTCAGCGCGAGCTGAACGGCATCGTGCTTGCCCTCGATGACGGACTCGATGGCCGCGGAGATCTTGCTCGGAATCTGGCCCAGCCCCTCCAGTCCGCAGCCGATATCGCCGTGTGTGCTCAGTGCCACCAAACCTCCTCGGCCATCCGGGCGGCCGCGCGGCCGTGACGCGGATGGGAACTACCACCCGATATGTACGTCTCTACAGCGTCGTACCGACAGTACGTCTTTCGCGCCATCCGCCGGTATGGATCGGCGACACGAGAGCGGTCGGCGAGGGGAGTGATCGGCGAGGGGGCGGCGGGCGGGACGCGGGCTCCGACGCGCGTACGGCTCCTCCACTTCCCCCCACCCGCCGTTCGAGCCGGCCGCCGCCGGAACGGATCCGTCGGCGGCCGGCACCGCGACACGCGGCGCGCCGCGTGGGGCGTCTCCGGCACCCCACGCTCGACCCACCGCTGTGACCTGGTCGTTCTCGCGGCGGATCGCGGTGCGACGGGTGTTTTGGTCGTTGACCGTGGGGGAGAGTGGAGTACAGTGGAGCGCCGTGGGGGATGGTGCATCGCTCCGCGAAGCGGGAGGTGGGGCCGATGTTCCTCGGCACTCACTCACCGCGCCTGGACGACAAGGGACGACTGTTCCTGCCGGCGAAGTACCGCGAGGAGCTGTCAGGGGGATTGGTGATCACGAAGGGCCAGGAACGCTGCCTCTACGTCTTCCCCGAGGCCGAGTTCCAGCGCATCACCGAGGCGCTTCGCAACGCACCGGTCACCGCCAAGGCGGTACGCGACTACAGCCGCGTGTTCTTCGCCAGCGCCTCCGACGAGGTGCCCGACAAGCAGGGGCGCATCACCATCCCGCCGGCGCTGCGGCGCTACGCAGGTCTCACCCGCGACTGCGCCGTGATCGGCGCTAACACGCGCTTGGAGATCTGGGACGCGGCCGCGTGGGAGACCTACCTGGCCGACCAGGAACAACAGTTCTCGGACCTGTCGGAGGAGGTGCTGCCCGGAATCCTTTAGCCGCACCATCGCCGGTCGCGGACCCGTTCGGCGAGGTCTCCACCCGCTCCCAGCTGGCACACCTTCCCCGGTGCCAGATGGCCGTTGCACAGCTCTCTTCCTCACGGAGCAGCGGATGGGGACCTGGCCGGACGAAACTTCGCACGGGGGCCGGCGTGAGCCATTGAGCGGTGAGCCGCCGAGCAGGCGGTGCGGGCGCATGCGACCGGAGACGACCGGACGCGACCGGCGGGCCCGCACCGGCCGCCTTCCCGACGTCCCGGATCTCCTCGATCCGTACACGCCCGGGGGGCGAGAGGCGAGCGCGGTGTCAGCGCTGTCCGCGAGCAGTGGCGTCACGAGGGGGTTCGAACCATGCACGGCGACGCAGAGCGCGAGGGGGGCGACCGCGCGCGGGGCCATGTCCCGGTCATGCTCGACCGGATCCTGGCGCTGCTGGCCCCGGCGCTGTCGGCGCCTTCCGATGAGGATGCGATCTACGTCGACGCCACTCTCGGTCTCGCCGGCCACGCCGCCGCCGTCCTCGCCGCCCACCCCCGGTCGAGGCTCGTCGGCCTCGACCGTGATACGACGGCGCTGGAGCGTTCCCGTCGCCGGCTGGAGCCTTACGCCGACCGGGTCACGCTCGTGCATGCCGTCTACGACGAACTGCCGCGCGTCCTCGCCGACCTCGGCGTTCCGCACGCGCACGCGATCCTGTTCGACCTGGGCGTCTCGTCGCCGCAGCTGGATGAGCCCGAGCGCGGCTTCGCCTACTCCTACGATGCGCCGCTGGACATGCGGATGGACCGCACGCAGCGGCTCACCGCCGAGCAGGTGGTCAACACCTATCCGGTGGCCGAGCTGACGCGGATCCTGCGTGACTACGGCGAGGAGCGCTTCGCGCGCCGCGTCGCCGAGGCGATCGTCCGCGAACGGGGGCGCGCCCCGTTCACGTCGACGAGCCGCCTCGTCGACGTGGTGCGCGAGGCCATCCCGGCCGCGTCGCGCCGCACCGGCGGGCACCCGGGCAAGCGCACCTTCCAGGCCCTGCGCATGGAGGTCAACGGCGAGCTGGCCGCGCTCGAACGCGCCGTGCCCGCCGCGCTCGACGCCCTCGCGGTGGGCGGGCGCATCGCGGTGCTGTCCTACCACTCCCTGGAGGACCGCGTCGTCAAGCGCGCGTTCGCCGAACGCGTCACCGACACCACCCCTCCCGGCCTGCCGGTCCCGCTGCCCGAGCGGCGGCCCCTGTTCCGCCTGCTCACCCGCGGCGCCGAACGGCCGGCCGAGGAGGAGACAACGAGCAATCCCCGGGCGGCGTCGGCGCGGCTGCGCGCCGCCGAGCGGATCGGGGAGCGCGCGGCACGCCCGCGGCCCGGCGGCACGCACGCCGGCCGCCGTCCGGGTGGGCGGAGCGAGGCAGGAGGCACGCCATGACCATCACGGTCCCGCCGCCGCGGGCCCGCACGCGCCGCGCCCGGCGTGCGGCCGACGCCGCGTCGCCGGAGACGACGGCACGGCGCGGCACGCGGCCAGGGACGGTCGAGGAGGACGCCGCGGTCGAGGCCGCCGCCCGCGGGGCCGGCGATCGCGAGCGCACCGCCGTGACGCGGCCCCGGCGCGGGGCCGGCGAGGCGGCCGGGCGCCCCGGCCGGGCCGCGCGCGCGGACACCCCTCGCATGGACGGTCGCGACGGCGAGCGCCCCGCCCGGCGCGGCGGTGCGGCCGGTGCGCGCGGATCGGGCCCGGCGAGCGCCGAGGGCAAGGCCGCGCGCACGTCCGGCGGGGCGCGGACAACGACGGCCGCGCGTACGGCCGCGGCCGGGACGGGCGCGACGGCGCCGGCGACGACCGGGCGGCCCGCGCGCCCGGCGGCCCGGCCGGGCGCCCCGCGGAAGACGTCCCGCCCGGCAGCGCCACCGCGGGCCCGGGCGCCGTTCGTGCTGCTGGTCATCGGTCTGCTCGGCGGCGCGCTGGTCAGCCTCCTGCTGCTGAACACCGTGCTCGCCCAGGACGCCTTCACGCTCAGCGAGCTGCAGCAGAACAACCGGCAGCTGAACGAGCGCAAGCAGGCCCTGCAGGAGGACATCGCCCGGGAGAGCAGCCCGGAGGTGCTGCACCGCAAGGCCCTCGAGCTGGGCATGAGGGACTCCCAGCGGCCCGCGTTCATCGACGCCCGCACGGGGCGGGTGACAGAGGGCGGGGCGCGGCCTTCGCGCGTGCCCGACGAGACGGTCGCAGCGGCCGCCGCCGCGGGCGTCACCGGGGCGCCGGGCGCGATCACGCCGCCCGCCGGCGGCTCCGCGCGACCGGAGGCCGGAACGGAGGGCGGGCGTCGGTGATCTCCCGCCGCGGCCGCGGGCCGGCCGCACCCTCGCCGCCCGGTGGCCCGCGCGGCCCCGGCGGCGGGCGCGGCGGCACCGGCCGGGTGCAGAGCGGC
>JBEHYF010000146.1:0-13668 GCA_048498315.1 Actinomycetota bacterium | reverse complement strand
TCGGCGGCGAAGGCGTAGCCGCGGGTGCACCATGCCGCCTGCCGGCGGCATGGCGGCCCCGCCCCGGCCGTGCGAGTGGTTCTGCGCCGCGCCCGCGACGATCGGCGCCGGGGGCGGCATGCCCTGTTTCTCCAGCTCCACGACGTCGGCCACGACACAGGTGATGTTGTCCGGCCCTCCGCCGCGGTTGGCCAGGTCGATGAGCTGGCGCACCGCCTGCTCCGGATCGGTCACCGTGCTCAGCGCCTGGTGGATCGTCTCCGCACTCACCACCGTGCTCAACCCGTCGGAGCACAGGAGGTAGCGGTCGCCGAGCTGCGCCTCGCGCAACGACACGTCCGGATCGACCTCGCTGCGGCCGTCGAGCGCGCGCAGGAGCAGCGAACGCTGCGGGTGCGACGCGGCCTCGTCCAGGCTGATCCGGCCCTCGTCGACCAGCGACTGCACGAGCGTGTGGTCGTGCGTGATCTGGAACAGCTCGCCGTTGCGCAGCAGGTAGGCCCGCGAGTCGCCGATGTGCACCAGCGCCACCTGAGGGCCGTTCCACAGCATCGCGGTCAGCGTGCAGCCCATGCCCTGCAGCGACGGGTCGCTCTCGACGATGCTGTGGAGCGTCTCGTTCGCCCGGTGGACCGCCTGTTCGAGTGCGCCGACGAGCTCGCTCGCCGGCACGTCGGTGTCGAGGGACCGCAGCGTGTCGATGGTCGCCGCGCTGGCGATCTCGCCGCCGACGTGGCCACCCATGCCGTCGGCGACCGCGAGCAGCCGCGGGCCGGCGTACGCGGAGTCCTCGTTGCCCTCGCGGAGCATGCCGACGTCCGATCGCGCGGCGAAGCGAATTCCGATAGTCATTTACGCAGCTCTATGACGGTCTTCCCGATGCGGATCGGTACTCCGACGGGGACGGGTTCCGGCCTGCTCACCTTGGCTCGCCCGAGGTACGTGCCGTTCGTCGAGCCGAGATCCTCCACGAACCACTGACCGTTCTGCGAGAAGAGCCGGGCATGCCGTCCCGAAGAGTAGTCGTCTCCGAGCGGCAGCGTGACGTCATTCGAACGACCCATCGTTATCTCCCCGCCGACCAGGTCAAGGGTCGTGCCGGCCCGGGCGCCCTCGGTGATGACGAGCCTCGTGGGTTCGGACCGCCGTGCCCGCGGCACCGGCATCGGCGGCCGCGACCGGGCGGGCTGCGCCGCTCCCCGGGCCCGCATGGCCCTCGTCGCCTTCGACCCCCACAGGTCGGCACGGATGACGCCCGCGGCCGCGATGACGAACAGCCACAGAACGGCCAGGAACGCCACCTTCATGAGCGTCAGGGTGAGTTGGTTCATCGGAGGAGGAGCTACTCCCTATCGCGGCGGAACACCAAGGTAGTCCGGCCAAGGGTGACGCGCGCGCCGTCATGCAGCGTCACGCGCCTGATCGGCTGGCCGTTGACGAAAGTGCCGTTCGTCGACCCTAGGTCAACCGCGACCACCTCCGAACCCTCGACCCTGATCTCGGCATGGTGCCGGGAAACCCCCGGATCGACAAGCCGGAGATCACAGTCCGTGCCCCGCCCCAGAAGCGTCACCGGCGTCGCCAGGTCATAGGTGTGGCTCGGCTGCCCTTCCGTGCTCACCAGCAGCCGCGGCCGCCCGCCCGCGAACCCCCGCGGCGGTGGCGGCATGTCGCTCATCGGCTGCCGGATCTCACCGTTCTCCACCGTGGAACCACGGATCACGCCGGAGCGGATCCGGAACATCCCGGTCCGCAGATCATCGGCGTTCTCGAAACGCACCCGCACCGGCCCGACGAAGGAGTAGCCCTGCTCCTTCGCATGCTCGCGGGCAAGATTGGCCAGCTCCTGGCTCAGACTGTCGGCGTACACCTCCAGCCGCTCACCGTCGGGATGTGAGATCTCGACGACGAAGTCGTTCGGCACCAGAGTGCGGCCCTGCGCCACGATCGCGGCGCGCTCGTCCATCTCGCGCTGGATGGCGCTGGCAACCTCGACGGGCTGGAGCTCCGATTTGAATGCCCGAGCGAAGGCACCCTCGACCATGCCCTCGAGCCGTCGCTCGAAGCGCTGTAGGACACCCACGTGCACCTCCCCTCTCTACTGCTAGACGATCGTATCCGTGACCAGGTTCGCCCGGACCACTCCGGTTCGGACCACCGCCCGAATGGTGCTAGCCTTTGGGACGCACCCGGGCGGGTGGCGGAACGGCAGACGCGCACGGTTCAGGTCCGTGTGTCCGCGAGGACGTGAGGGTTCAAATCCCTCCTCGCCCACGCAAGTTGGGCCATCGTGGTCGGCGCCTTACGGCGCCTTCCCCGGTGGCTCGTGCTGTTTCTCCCGGGGGTCGGGGACGACCCCGGGAGCCCCCGATATGGGGGCTGCCGCCCCCACGCCCCCCTCGCCGGCTGGGGTGGCTTCGTGGGTTTCTCGTTGGCCTGGGGTCGTCCGCCCCACACGCACAGGCCGCCGACCCTGCAGGGATCGGCGGCATCTCGCTCTCCTTGGCTGCTCGGCACCCGCCCACCCCCGGCCACCTCGACGAGTTGCCGCTGTGCGAGGACTTCCGCCACGTGCGAGTTACCAGCCTGTCAGTCGCCGGTTGCGGACGTGCGGTCCTGATGAATCACGGGATGTTGGGGGGGTCTAGCCGGCGTGCATCATCTCAGTATCCGATCAGATACCGAGGGTGGTTCGATGGCGTCGGACCCGGCGGTCGTGGACGGCCGCGTTGCTTCCACTGGCGCGGCCGGGCGGCCGTCGTGGCTGGCGTTGCGGGCAGAGCACGACCCGAGTGCGCGGCGAAGGCGCGGAAGTTCGCGACCACCGCTGTGTTCGGCTTTCCCGTTCGACGCGTACGAGATCAGCCTGGTCGCGAGCGAGCTGGTGACGAACGCGATCGTCGGTGCCGCGAGGGCGGGCGAGGCTGCAGTCGGCTCCGGCAGCCCGTAGTGATGGGCGGAACGGCGGTGCGGGTCGCTCAGTGGCCGACCGGGGAGCCGTCGCGGGGCGTCGTTTCCACGCCGGGCGTCGTGACGGTGCCATGCCGCTGCGCCCGGGCGACGAGCAAGGGCAGGCCCAGCACGGCGGGCATCCACATCAGCACTCCCAGCCGGTCGGCCTCCTGCACGAGCGGATGCGCGGTGACCTGGAGGGCGCCGGTGAGCGCGGTGGCCAGGGCGAACCAGCCCAGGTCGGGCCGGTGGCGATACAGCGCCCACGCCGCCACGAGGGTCGGCACCAAGAAGATCGGCAGGGAGGCCTGCGCGCCGATCCAGTGGGCCCAGTACCGCGCGTCGAGATCCGCCAGCCGCTGCCAGGGATCCGGCACCTCGGGTCGCGCGAAGTGGTGAGTGAAGGTGTCCTGCAACGTCGTCGTCGCGGATGGCAACGCCAGCACCCGCATCAGCACGGCCGTCAGCCCGGCGGTGGCCCCCGACAGCCCGGCGAGCAGGGCCGTCCAGCGGTGCCGCCGTTCGGGCACGAAGCACCAGACGGCCGCGGCCGCCGCGGCTGTGAGGGCGGCCAGCGGAAGCGCCGACGAATAGCGGGTCACCGCGCAGACCGCCAGCGACACGGCGAGCAGCGGCGTCCCGGCGACCGGCCGGCGCCGGACCAGCAGCACGGCGCCCCAGATCGTGCCGAGCGCGCAGACCGTCACCAGCCCCTCGCCGAGCGCCTGCAGACTCCACCGGGCCAGCGGGGTCGCGAGGAACACCAGTTGCCCGCAGACGGCCGGAAGCGGCGGCAAGCCGACGGACCGCAGCAGGCCGACGACCAGGAGCGAGCCGCCGGCCGCGGTGAGCAGCCCTAGCAGCCGCATCCCGCGGATCACCCCGAACACCCTGACGAATGGCGCGGCCAGCAGCGGATAGCCCGGCCGGGAGGAGAAGATGGCCTGGTATCGGGGGTCGGCGGTGGTGATGTCGGCGGCGTCCGCCCAGCGCGTCCGGCACTCGTTCGCGGTCATCGTCCCGGCCGGCAGCGGGGTGCCGGCCAGCGGCGAAAGCCGCGCGGCGGCACCGGCGGCGTTCGCCCTGGTGGTGCAGAAGGCCTCAAGGGCGTCGCGGTGAGCCTGAGGGCGGCTCGTCCCGTCGAACTGCTCGGCGGCCCGCGCGTAGCGATACGAGTCCGGGTAGAGGAACCACTGCGAGCCCGCGGTCAGCTGGAGCACGGCGTACACGGCCACGACCAGAATTCCGAGCGGCCAGGCCCGCCCGGTCACCGCGGCTTCGGGCATCACGGAGGTACCCACCATCTCTTCGGAAACGATCGATGAACGCCGAGCATACGGCCCGGACGCCCGCTGCCCTGGAAGGGCCGCCTCGCCGCGATCGGCCTACCGCCGTGAGACGTATCGGTGCTTTCTGGCCTGGCTCGCCGATCCGGCCGTCGCGGCCGGGGCGGTGCGCGCAGCCATAATCAACTCGTAAGCCTCCGAAACAATGTAAACGCCGTTGCGGTCGGGGAGATCAGTCCCCGTGACACCTGATTCTGCGTTCGACGCCGACCGTGCCGTCTCTCCCGGCGTGCCCGGCCGGTCGTCGTGGCTCGCAATCTGGGCGCGGCCCGAGTACGTCGCGGCGGCCCGGAAGTTCGCGGGCACGGCGGTGGCCGGGCATCCGTTCGACGCGTACGAGATCAGCCTGGTCATCAGCGACCTGGTCACCAACGCGATCCTCACGGCCGCTGCATGCCTGTCCGAGTGGCCGGAGGACACGTACCCGATCGGCGTCCAGATCCGCGTCACCGCCCGGTACGTCCATCTCGCCGTCACCGACTCCGACGACCGGCCGGCGGACCAGGGTGGGCTGCTCGCCGGCGGCGGGCGCGGGATGGCCGTCGTCGACGAGTACGCCACGGCCCGGTGGGTGACCCACGGCGCGTACGGCAAGACCGTGCACGTCATCATCCCGGCCTCCGGCGTCGAGCTCACCCCCGCCAATCGCGATCGGCGTACCGGCCTGATCGGGCTCGCCTTACGCCGGGGCGGGCACGGTTCCTCCCATCCCCGGTACAGGGGTGCCGCTCGGATCCTGGACCGTGGAGAGCGGGGCTTTCGCGGCCTTCGGCCGGGGCTTCGATCTCGATGGCGCCCGATCACGTCGCCGGCCGTGGCGTCAGCCGGCGGGTTCGGTCGCCGCGTCGCGTTCGTCGTCCGCGGAGGTCGGTACGGTGGCGGGCTGGATTCCGGTCGCCCGCTCCAGCAGCGCCCACAGCCGCTGGTCGACCTCGATGGGGCGCTCGATGACGAGCAGGTGGCCTGCTCCGGGGACGACGGACAGTTCCGCGCCGGGGATGGCGGCGGCCAGGGCCTCGGCGTGCGCGACTGGCGTCAGGAGGTCCTTCTCGCCGACGATGACGGTCACCGGCACGCGTCCTAGCACCGGGAGCGCGGCGCGCTTGTCGTACGCGATCAGCTCGCCGTAGAAGTCGGCGATCACCTGGAGGGGCACGGAGGCCATCAGCTCGGTCGTCAGCCGGGCCACCGGCCTGGGCACCCGGGAGCCGAACAGGTACGGCCAGGTGAGCAGGTAGGACACGCCGCCGAGGGGGCGCCGCGCCGCGTCGATCAGCCGGGACTGGTGCCGGAGCGTCGACAGGGTCGCGGGGACGACGCGGTGCAGGACCTGGGCCATGCGGGCCGGAAGGCCGACCGTGACCGTGGACAGGTCACCGGCCGAGGTCGAGGCGAGGAACACGCCGACCACCCGGCGGCCGAACAGTTCGGGATGCGACTCGGCCAGGCCGAGGATCGCCATGCCACCCATCGAGTGCCCGACCAGGACGACCGGGCCCGTGGGTGCGGTCGCCTTCATCACCGCGTACAGGTCGCGTCCGAGCTGGTCGATCGTCGCGTTCGGCGGGTCTCCCCAGCCGGACCGGCCGTGGCCGCGCAGGTCCCACATCACGACGCGCAGCCGGCCGGCGAGCGTGGCGCGCTCGACGTCCCAGCTCGTGGAGTTCAGCAGGTATCCGTGGCAGAAGATCACGGTGACCGGGGAGCCGGGGGCGTCCTGCACCTCGGCGTACAGTTTCACCCCGTCGTCGGCGACGATCCTCATGGCCCGTACCGCCGTGCCGCCTCCCGTGCGGCGCCGGCTGCGCAGTGCTGGCCTGGGTACGGCCAGGAGCCCTAGCGGCAGGCGCCGTCCGCGCGCGGCGAGATCCATGGCGATGCCCCCGAGAGACATGGGCCACCTCCACCCCGTTGTGCCGACCTTGATCCCCCCGCGGCGCTTTTCCGTCAGGTTTCGCCCGTGTTTCCATAATGCGTCATTTGATGTCTGATTCCGAATCCGGGTGGGGTCATGTTTTCGCAGGTGAAAGACGATGTGATCGGGGCCTGAGATGCTGCCGCAGGGCGATCTCTCCGGTCCGGTGAGTTGCCGGCGATACCTGCCTGAGGGGCGGGTACCCGCGTGCGAGGCCGTGACCTTTCCGCGGGGGACGGCGAGCGTCACGGGGGCGGCGGTCTGTGACACTGGCGGGCATGAGTCTGGCAAGGGAACTCGAAGAGCTCGGCCGGCCGCTGGTCGGCGCGCAGCTCGACCATCCGACCGTGGCCGGCATCGCCCGCGGCGATCTGGACGAGGCGGTGTTCCGGTCCTGGCTGGAGCAGGACTACCTGTTCCTCCACGACTACGTCCGGGTGTTCGCCCGGCTGGCCTGGCAGGCGCCCGACGATCACCTGGGCGATCTGGTCGCGCTGGCGCACGCCACCTTCTTTGAGGAGCTTTCGCTGCACCGCGGGCTGGCCGCGGAGTTCGGCGCCGACCTGGACGGCGCGGTCAAGGGGCCCGCCTGCGCCGCGTACACGTCGTTCCTGCTGGAGGCGGCGGCCTCCTACGGGGAGGGGCTGGCGGCGCTGTACCCGTGCATGTGGGGGTACGCGACGCTCGGTCGGCTGCTGGCCGCGAACCCGCCGGAAGAGCCCCGGTACCGCCGCTGGGTCGACACGTACGCCGACCCCGGCTTCATGGCGCTGGCCCGGCGGATCGCCGAAATGATCGACGAGGCCCGGCCGGACCCGGAACGGGCGCGTGCGCTGTTCCTGGAGGGCATGCGGCACGAACTCGCCTTCTGGGACGTGCCCGGGTAAGGGAGCGCCGGCGCTGCGCCGGCCCCGGCGTCGAACGACGGACGCGGTCAGTGCCGATCGCGAGCGCGACAGAACCAGGGCGAGATGGGTGCCCGATCGCCATCCACAGCCTGTGGACAGGCCGTACTCTGGGGCCATGCCGGAGCTGCCCGAGGTCGAGTCCCTCGCCGCCTTCCTGCGCGAGCGCGCCGTCGGGCGGGCCATCGCGCGGGTCGACGTCGTCGCGATCTCCTCCCTCAAGACGTACGACCCGGCGGTCAGCGCCCTCAACGGCCTGACGATCACCGGCGTCGGCCGGCACGGCAAGTTCCTCGACCTCGATCTCGATGGCCTGCACCTCGTGATCCATCTGGCCCGGGCCGGCTGGCTGCGGTGGAAGGACGCGCTGCCCGCCGCGCCGCCGCGGCCCGGGAAGGGCCCGCTGGCCATGCGGGTGCACCTCGACGACGGGTCCGGGTTCGACCTCACCGAGGCGGGCACGCAAAAGCGCCTCGCGGTCTACGTCGTGCGCGCCGCCGCCGACGTGCCGGGCATCCGCTCGCTCGGGCCCGACCCGCTGGACGAAGACTTCACCGTGGAGACGCTGAAAGGCATCCTCGACGGGCGGCGCACCCGGATCAAGGGGCTGCTGCGCGACCAGAGTGTGATCGCCGGCATCGGCAACGCCTACTCCGATGAGGTGCTGCACGCGGCGAAGACCTCGCCGTTCAAGCTCGCCGCGACCTTCAGCGACGCCGAGGTCGAGGCGCTGTACGAGGCGATCAGGGGCACGTTGCGTGATGCGGTCGAGCGGTCGCGCGGCCTGGCCGCCCAGGATCTCAAGGGGGAGAAGAAGCAGGGCCTGCGGGTGCACGGCCGTAAGGGGGAGAA
Source organism: Actinomycetota bacterium (assembly GCA_048498315.1). Taxonomy (GTDB): domain Bacteria; phylum Actinomycetota; class Actinomycetes; order Streptosporangiales; family Streptosporangiaceae; genus Actinoallomurus. The sequence continues at coordinate 5,698 of JBEHYF010000146.1, read as the reverse complement.
GTGCCCGGTGTGCGGCGACACGATCCGCGAGGTGTCGTTCGCCGACTCTGCACTGCAGTACTGCCCGACGTGCCAGACCGGTGGCAAACCGCTCGCCGACCGCCGAATGTCCCGCCTGCTCAAGTGAGGCGGTCCGGCAGGCCGGCTCCGCCGGGTGACGGCCGCGCGCGCTGGTACGTACGGTCGGGCGCGGAAGCCGTCGGAGCGGTGGCCGGGCGGTTCTGCCGGACCGGCGGCGGGGTGCGGTGGGTGCGGAGAACCATCGCACGGCCCGGCCGCTCGTGCGTACCGGGCCGGCAGGCGTTCAGTGCGAGGACGGGAGCGGGCCGAACAGCGGGGCCAGGTCGCCCCACCGCTTGATCTCGCAGCCGTTCTTGCGGTTGAACGCAGCGTCGACGGGGTGGCCGTTCCAGGTGCCTCGCACCGTGGCGACCTGCGGGCCGCCGTAGATCTGGGTGCACATCTGGCCCTTGGGTGTCGGCGCGAACGGATTCTTGCCCGCGGCCGCCGCCGAGGACAGCGTCGCGCAGGCCCGCTGTGCGCCCGGAAGGTCGCCGCCGACCGGATCGCAGGTCAGGGTGAACGTCCGCGCCTTGGCCTTCGGCGACGCCTGGACGGTGATCGTCAGTTTCGTCTTGGCCGAGGCGCCGCCGGTAGGGGCTGACACTGAGGAGCCGGGGGTGCCGGACGCCTCCGGGGAGCCCGGCGCCCGGCTCGGCTGGACCGTGGCCTGGCCACCGCTCTTGCAGCCGGCCAGGGCGAGCACCGCGATGCCGGGCACCGCGATGGCCGTCGTTCCGAGTCTGCGTAGAGATTGCCTCATGGGGATTCGACTCCGCCCGGGGCGCCGTGGTTCCGTGGACCTGTGAATTCTTTCAGGGACCGATTGCCGGCGATCGACGTGGGTGACCTCCCCGACGACGCGTACCTGCTGGACGTGCGCGAGGCCGACGAGTGGGAGGCCGGGCACGCGCCGCGCGCGGTGCACATCCCGCTCAGCCGGCTCGGCGCCCGCGCGAACGAGGTGCCGACCGACCGGGACGTGTACGTGATCTGCCGGTCGGGTGCGCGGTCGGCGTCGGTGGTCGCCGCGCTCAACGACGCCGGTTGGAAGACCACGAACGTCCGAGGCGGCATGCACGCGTGGGAGGCGGCGGGCAAGCCGATGGTGAGTGAGAGGGGCGGAGATCCGTACGTCGCCTGAAGGTGTACATTTGCCCATGAACAAGTAAAGACCGCGGGAGCTCGGACGCGACCGGGCTGAGAGGGCGGCTTCGACCGTGCCGCCGACCGCTCGAACCTGACCGGGTAATGCCGGCGTAGGGAGTGTTGCGCCGTGACGCAGAGCGCCGTCGACCAGACCCCCCAGCGGAGCGAGGCTCCGTACACGCTCGACGAACCGCCGCCCAAGGTCCTCAGCCTGTGGGACCAGAGCGCGTTCTGGGCGAATCTCGGGGTCAGCCTGCTGGCCTTCTCCGGCGCCTATACGGTGCTGGCGCCCGACGCGAACGGCACGCCGCGGCTGCCGGTTCTGGCCGGGATCGTGGCGACGATCGTGGGCACCGCGATCGGCGGAGTCATGCTGGGCCTGGCCGCGGTGCCCGGTACCCGGGCGGGCGTGCCGGCCATGATGCTGCTGCGCGGGCTGTTCGGCACCCGCCTGTCGTACGTGCCGACGGTGCTGAACATCCTGCAGATGATCGGCTGGGGCACGTTCGAGCTGGTGGCGATCGCGGGCGCGGCGAGACAGGTGGCCGGGGCGGGCCCGCACTGGGCGTACGTGATCGCGGCCGGGGCGATCACGACGGTGCTGACGATCTGGCCGCTCGGGTCGGTGCGGCTGCTGCGCCGGTACGTGACGGTGGCGGTGGTGGTCGCGCTCGGCTACTTCTACATCCGGTTCGCGAGCGAGCCGCTGCCGGATCTCGGGCACGGGTCGTGGAGCCACTTTTGGATCGGCGCGGACGCCGCGCTGGCGGTTTCGGTCTCCTGGGTGCCGATGGCGGCCGACTACACGCGGCACTCGCGGTCGGAGCGGGCCGCCTTCGGTGCGGCGAGCGTGGCGTACGGGCTGACGCAGGTGGTGGCCTACGTCCTGGGCCTGCTCGCGCTGGCGCTCGTGGCCGGCGACTCGGCCAAGGTGTTCGGGGCGTTCCAGCACGTCGCGCTGGGCACGGTGTTCTTCGCGGTGTTCGTGCTCCGCGAGGTCGACCAGTCGTTCGCGAACGTCTACTCCACGGCCGTGTCGATCCAGAACCTCGCCCCGCGGCTGGACCGCCGCGTGCTCACGGTCACGCTCGGCGTCCTGACGACGCTGCTGGCGCTGGTCCTGAACATGGACAACTATGCGGGGTTCCTCACGCTGATCGGGTCGGTGTTCGTGCCGATGCTGGGCGTGCTGGTGGTCGACTTCTTCTGCTTCACCGGGCGGCGCGGCTGGGACGTTTCCGGCCGGGCGCCCGCGCGCTGGGGGATGATCGTCGCCTGGGCGGCCGGGATCGCTGCGTACCAGCTCATCAACCCCGGCGACGCCGGCTGGTGGTCGCGCCTGTGGACGCACGCGCAGAGCGTGCTGGGCTTCACGCCCGCGAGTTGGATGAGCGCGTCGCTGCTGTCGTTCCTCGTCGCCGCCCTCGTTACCGGAGCGATCGGTGCTTTCCGCTCGAAGGTGACAAATTACGCGGAAGCTGTGCCACGTCGGCGTTAGGCCAATCATCATGGGGGGGCACGGAGCGCTGGGGAGGCGATCGACATGGCGCACTGTGATCACGATTGGGTGCACACCGCACCGAATCAGAAACGTTGCCGCAAGTGCGGGATCGTCCTGACGTTCGCGTAGCGGGGCGGGCACGCCGGCTCGGGACGGCGGCCGACCAGGGACGGCGTAGCAGACGGAAGGTGCCGGCGCCGTCGGTGAGCCGGCCACGGATCCGCTCAACGCCGCCCGCGCGGTCGGTGAGCCGGCCGCGGATCCCACGCGTCCCCGCGGCGCGGTCGCCGCGGGGACGTGATATTTCGCAACCGCTTCGTTGCCCGCCGGTGGCACTATGGCCCCGTGGGTTCCACGGATGCGACGATGCGCGCGGTGGTGGCCTCTGCCGCCGACGCAATGGTCGCGATCGGGACCGACCTGAACGTCCTTCTGTGGAATCCGGCGGCCGAGCGTCTGTTCGGCTGGCGCGCCGACGAGGTGGTGGGCCGCCCGCTGCGCACGATCCCCGAGGAGTACACCGCCGAGCACCGTGCCGTGCTCGAACGCGTGCGCGAGGGCGGCCACATCTCCTTCGCCACCCGCCGGCTGCACCGCGATGGCCGGGTGCTCGACGTGCGGGCCGCCATCAACGCGATGTGCGACGAGGCCGGGCGGCTCCTCGGCTGGGTCGGCTGCTACCGCCCGGTCGCCGAGGAGGAGGCCGTCCAGCACCAGACCGCCGAGCGCACTCGCCTGGTCCGCCGGCTCAACGACGTGGTGGCCGACCTCAACGCCGCGCTGGAGTTGCCCGCGGTGCTGGACCGCGTCACCTCCGGCCTCATCGAGCTGACCGGCGCCGACGCCGCCGGGTTCGCGGTGATCGACCAGCGGGCGAACCGCCTGCGCCTGGTCAGCATGAGCGGCCTGCCCGAGTCCATGCGCGGCGCCACCGCCGACCTGCGCACCAGCCTGGTCGGCGAGCTGTTGCGCTCGGGCCGCACGGTCATGCTCGCCACATCAGAGACGCGCGGGCTCGGCGATCTGATCTGGTCGGAGCTGGAGGGGCTGCACACGGTCGCGGTCGGCATCTCCAACGTCAAGGGCGGCCCGTACGGCGCGCTGTACGCGCTGTTCTCCGCGCACCGGGCCGGGCACGTCGAGCTGGAGCTGCTGGAGCTGTTCGCCGGGCACGCCGGCGTGGTGCTCGGCAACGCGGTGAACTACGACGAGCTGGTCAGGCAGCGCAAGCACGAGCGTGCGGTGATCGAGGCCAGCGCCGACGGCATCGCCGTGCTCGACCGCGACGGCGTCGTGCTGCGCTGGAACCCGGCGGCGCATGAGATCACCGGGCTGGCGCCCGAGGACGTCATCGGCCGGCCGCTGCCGTTCACGCTTCCGGTGCCGGGCGATGAGCCGACGATCCGGCTGGAGTCGGGCACCTGGCTGAACGTGCTGCACACCACGCTGGAAGACCATGAAGAGGTGGTCGTCGACTTCCGCGACGTCACGGAGGCCAAGTCGCTGGAGGCCGCCAAGGACCTGTTCCTGTCGATGACCAGCCACGAGCTCCGAACGCCCATCACCGTGGTGCAGGGCTTCGCCAAGACGCTGGTCGACCGGTGGGACAAGCTGGATGACGGCGACCGGCGGCAGGCGGTTGCCACGATCGCCGAGCGCGCGCGGGCGCTCGGCCGCCTCGTCGACAACCTGCTGTACTCCCGCGCGGTGCCCGACGGCATGTCCGTGGCCAGCGAGCCGTTCGACCTGGGCCGGCTGCTGCGCGGTGCGGTCGCCGGCTTCCACGGCATGTCGGAGCGGCACACCGTACGCCTCGACGTCGTCGACGACCTGCCGTCCGCCCTCGGCGACTCGATGGCGACCGACATCATCGTCGGCCAGCTCCTGGAGAACGCCGTCAAGTACTCCCCGGACGGCGGTCTGGTCACTGTAAGGGCCCAGGTCGACGGCGAGCAGATCGTGGTCACGGTGGAAGACGGCGGCGTGGGCATCGCGGCCGCCGACCGCGAGCGGATCTTCGAGCGGTTCGTGCAGGGCGAGACGGGCGACCGCCGCCGGTTCGGCGGGCTCGGCCTGGGCCTGTACATCGTGCGCCGGCTGGCCCGCGCGCAGCGGGGGGAGGTCTCGGCCCATCCCCGGGCGGACGGTGCCGCCGGCACCTGTATGCGGTTCACCCTCCCCTACGCCGATGACCGTCGATAACCGGTCATGCTGGGGCATACTCCCGGGACAATCTTGATCTTCGCGACGTGGCATAGGTCACGGTTACGCGTGGTATCGGTAACAGATTCCTGTGGCGCGGTTTCCATGCTTTTTAACTGGGCATTCCGTTCGTTGCCGATAGATCTGCACGACGGAGTCGTCCGAACAGCAGCCGGGGGAGGTGACGGTGTCGAGAATGGTGCTTCTGCCGCATGCGCCGTCCAGCGTCTCGACCGTCCGCAGGCGCCTGCGCGCCGACCTGCGCGCCGCCGGCGTCTACGACGAGATCGCGGACGACGCCGCCGTGGTCATGAGCGAGCTGATCAGCAATGCGTTGCGGCACGCCCGGCCGCTGCCGTCCGGCGACATCCGCGTGGCCTGGTGCCGGGACGACGAACTCATCCACCTCGCGGTCAGCGACGGCGGCGCCATGACCGAACCGCACCGCACCCGGATGACGCTGTCCTCCCTCGGTGGCCGCGGCCTCAGCATCGTCGAGGCGCTCGCGGACGGCTGGGGCGTACGGCACGAGGAGGAGGGCACGACCGTCTGGGCCACTCTCCGGTCGTCACGCTCAGTACGCGAAGTGAACGGCGTCCGGCTCGGCGAGCCGATGCAGATCGCCTTCGGCCACTGCTGCTGACCGTCCATCACGATCCGTAGCGACGCCGGGACGGGACACCGCCGCCCGGGCGGGGCTGCCGGCCCGTCGGCCCTGCCGGCCCGTCGGCCCTGCCGGCCGGTGCGGCCGGGCGAGGAGGCCGAGAGGCCGGGGGGGGGGGCGCC